>CAZDBA010000017.1:4295-16599 GCA_964503615.1 uncultured Pirellulaceae bacterium | reverse complement strand
TTGTTTGACCCTTTCTTGATTTTATTGCCCTTCTTCGTGTGCGACAATCGCTTATGTCAAAAGCTAATTCATCGGTAGGGAAATACGTTGATCCAAAGACGTTGGATCGTATTAAGCGGTTAGATGTCCGCGCTCGCTGCGTTGTGGAGGGCTTTATTACAGGCCAGCACCGCAGTCCCTACAACGGTTTTGCAATCGAGTTCGCCGCCCACCGAGAGTACGCGCCGGGCGACGATTTGCGCCATATCGACTGGAAAGTCTGGTCAAAGACCGATCGCCTGTACATCAAAGAGTACGAAGAGGAAACGAATCTCAAGTGCCACATTCTGGTCGATTGTAGTAAGTCGATGGAGTACGGCAGTAAATCAGAAGAGGGCTGGAGTAAGTTTGACTACGCGGCGACGGCAGCTGCGAGTTTGGCTTATATGATGCAGCAACAACAGGACTCGGTTGGATTGGTTTTGTTTTCCAATCAAATTGACAAAGTGCTCAAGGCCAGCACGCATCCTTCGCACATGAAGTTGATTTTCCACGAATTGGAAAGCACGACGCCAGACAAAGTCACTGACATCGCCGACCCGTTTTTACAGTTGGCTGGCCAGATCCGTTCACGTGGAATGGTCTGTCTGTTCTCTGATCTGTTTCTCGATCCAGCGGATTTGCAACGTTCTTTGGAGCAATTTCGAATTCGTCGTCATGAGGTGGTTGTGTTTCATGTAATGCACCACGACGAGATTGAGTTTCCGTTTCAGGAAAATACGTTGTTCAAAGGGATGGAGGTTGACGCTCAACTCCATACCGAACCGCGTGCGTTGCGAGATTCTTATCTCGCTGCGGTAGATGAATACATGAAAAAAATCAAATCGGTATGTGCGGGTGCCGGAATTGATCACGTGCTATTGGATACTTCCAAACCGCTTGATGGTGTGTTGACGAGTTATTTGAACTTTCGCGCCAAACGCCGTCGCAAGATTTGATTGAACGAAATAGATAAGGACAAACTGTATGTGGTTGTGGCTGACGAGTTGGCTATCGAATCCCGCGATGTTGGGCCTGGGCGGCTTGGCAGTTGGGGTGCCAATTCTTATTCACTTGCTCAACAAGCGGCGGTTCAAGATCGTCGAATGGGCGGCGATGGATTTTTTGTTCCAGGCGGACAAGAAGAATCGGCGGCGTGTGCGGCTGGAGAATTTTATCCTTCTCCTGCTCCGTTGCTTGGCGATGTTGTTGTTGGGATTGCTGTTGGCTCGCCCCTTCCTGCCTTCGGAATTGATGCTGGGCGCTCAGACTGAAAAAATCGAAAGGGTTATCCTGCTGGATGATTCGCTCAGTCAAAAAGTCCTCTCCGGAAATGAAACGGGGATGCAAGTTGCCAAAAAGAGTATCAAGGACTTGCTCAAGTCGTTGGCGGAAACGGACACAACCGATGATTGGTTAACGCTTAGCTTGACCAGTAATCCGCTGGAACCGATGTTTGTGAACGAGCCGATTACCGAAGCAACGGTCAGTCCGATTTTGGCAGCAATCGACGAATTGGAATGTACCGACTCGCCAGCGGACTACCGGGCTTGTTTTCAGGAATTAAAAAAGTACACCAGCGGTCAGCGGCGTGATGCCAGCCGAATCGTTTACATTTACTCTGACATGCGCGAGCGTGATTGGACGACCACGAGCGATGGAGCCTCCGATTTTGCAGCTCATAAGCTTCTGCAAGAGGTCAGTGAGAATGTTCCTCAGGGTTTTGTAGTCGATAGTGGTGGTGACCTGGACCAAAACCTGGCAATCACGAATTTGCGAACACTTGATTTACAAGTTGCCTCAAAGCGTGTCGTCTATGATGTCGAAGTCGCGAATTTCGGTTCGCAAACGGCGAAAGAGGTCCGTGTCATGTTCCAAGTCGAAGACATGCCACCCAAATACAAGACGATCCCTTCGATTACTCCGGGCTCTCGACAGTCCGTTGAGTTCCTGCATGTTTTTGCGGCCAAAGATGAAGATCTTTCGATGACCGACGGAGAGGTCGGTGTCAACATGGTAGATAATTATCGTGTTAGAGCTGAGATTGATCGTCAGTCATTAGGTGAGCAGGAGTTGGTCAATGACCAGCTGCTAGAAGATAGCCAGCGTTTCTTCGCTTCACGCGTTTTGGATGGAATTCCAATTTTGTTGGTCGATGGCGATCCTTCTGCAAGGGTTGAGCAGAGTGAGACCTATTATTTGAACCTGTTTCGGATTTGGGGGACAGGTTTCAAGATGGACACTGTTTCCGCCACTGAATTTGAAACGGTTGCTTTGGCTAAGTACCGAGTCGTGTACTTGTGTAATATCGACTCGGCGTCCGAAGAACGGTTGAACGGTCTGGAAAGATGGGTTCGCGATGGCGGGAATGTTGTCATCATGCCGGGCAATCAGGTTGACGCAGGAACATTTAATCAAAGCTTCTACCGGGATGGCGAAGGGATTTCACCGATCAAACTGGTTCAGGTTGCCGGTGATCCTACACATAACAACTGGGTGAACTTTGAAGTTGACCCGCAGGTTCATCCGATGTTGGAAACCGCTGTGAATACCGATCGGGCCTTTCTAGGTTCGATTAAGATTTTCGGCTGGTGGACGTCCGAGTTGGGTACTGCCACCAAGGAAAAAGAAGAGACGCGGACTTGGGAGTTGGTCAGCGGTGAAACCAAAGAAGCCCGTTTTTATAGTTTTGACATGGATACCGGCATGGTGGTTCTCAAAGACGAGAACGACTCCGAAATCACATGTTTCTTGGGTGAGTTGACTCTACCTGGCAGGCAGTATGTCCAGTCACAACGGAATTACACGATTCCAATGCGATTCAGTGATCCTGACAACTCCCCTGCAATGGTTGAGCAGTTGTATGGCAGCGGCATCGTCGCCACATTTACGCTTCCGTGCGATGGCGATTGGAGTGATTGGCCCAGTAACACTTTTTACGTTCCGATGATGATTGACTTGGTCAACTATATGGTTGGTTCGGATGCAGAACAGTCGGTTGCGGTCATGGGCGGGGATGTTCGCCAGCCAATTGATCTTTCGCTATATCAAAATCAAGTTGGGTTTCGCGATCCGAAGATGGATAAAATCGAAAAGGTCGCCAAGCGAGCTGGCGATGCGGAGGCGGAAGATGGGGAGACGACTTATTACGTTACATTCGATGACGTTGGTCAAGCTGGCTTTTACGAAATGGACATGAAGCGGCATTCGGGTGAAACGGACAAATTGTTGTTTGCGTCAAACGTGAACTCCAAAGAAGGGCAGTTGAAACGGTTGGATGCCGAGGGGTTAGACAAGGACTTTTTCGGAAAGAACTTTTCCATGGTGGACACCGATTCGGTTGCTGAACAACAAGTTAAAGGTTCGAGTGTCGAGTTTTGGCCGTATGTGATTGTTCTGTTGTTGATCATTCTGGGAACGGAGCAATTTCTCGGTTGGTTTTGGGGACGAAAACGGTAACCAGCTATGCAAAATCAAAGAATACAATTGAAAGCGAAAAGACAGGTGTCAACTTGGTCAGCCGTGTTCAGGTGGCAATCGTGGTTCTGTTTTGTAATGTCGGTGACGCTGTTGCTGGCAAGTTCTTTGGGACAAAGCGGCTTGGCATCGGCCGCAGTGCAGGATGACCAGGACGATCAGGAAAATTTGGAGGCATCAGTGCTGGCCACGGACGATCATCGAATTGAGATCGGTGTGGGGCTCAGGCGTGTTCCTTTCAACCCTTCTGAAGTGGATGAGTTTGAATTCAACTCTGATAATGCGACGTTGAAAACCGATCCGGAGTTGGAATCGACTTTGAGAAAGGCCCGGCGTTATCGTGATGATGGGAATTTTTCTTTCGCTTGCAAGTTATGGCAGTTGGTGCTGGAAAACAGTGGTGACACGCTCTATTCAGAAGACAACGAACGGTACTATTCGCTGGTTCAAGAAGTTGAGCGGATATTGGCAACGCTTCCCGAAAAAGGCTTGGCTGCTTATCGCGTTGACGCAGATGCGGAAGCTCGACAGATTCTCGCTAAGGGGCGAGGTCTTTTGGACGAGCAGGCGTACAGCAAGGTGGTGCGTAGTTATTTCGTCAGTTCGGTAGGAGATGAGGCAGCTTTTAGTTTGGCTTGTCTCTACATCGACCAACATAATTTCGTTGGTGCAGAACGACTTTTAAGAAAAATCATCGAGTATCATCCCGATCCGTCCGTTCCACTGGATCAGGTCTTTGTGCGGCTCGCATTGTGCTATGCGATCACGAACAATCTTTCCAGCGCAAAAGCCACATTGGAACAGGCTCACGAAAACTCGGACGGCACGATCGCTGATTTGGCCAATCTGGTTTCTAAAACAATCCAGCAGGCTGAAGGCGAAGGAACTGAATTTCAGTCGGGCGTTTTAGGGAACAGTTTTGCAGACTTTCGAGTCATGCCTGCCCTGCCCGAATCGTATCTAGAGAAAGATCTGGTTTGTGTTTGGCAAGCCTATTTGGAGCCGGCAAAACCGTTCACTCAGGAACAAGAGGTTGTGCGCATCGGATGGGAGGCAAACGGCAAATCGGCTGCGGAGACGCTAAACACTAATTTCGAAAAGCCCATGATTGAGAATTGGCGTAAGCAGGGGTGGCAGCCGACTGGAGAGTTGCTGTTTGATGACGATAAAGTCTTCTTTAAATCGCCGACTCGAATGACAGCTTGGGATACCAAAAAACTTGGACAGGAAGCGGCTTGGAAAAGCGTGTGGACAACCGATTTTCCGTTAGATGATGCGACCAAGACGTTGGCAGCGATTAACAAAAATTGGGGGCGACGTAATCCTGTTGCCTCTAACTCCATCAAAGATGCTATGCATGTTCAACTGTTTGGGGACCGAATTTTGCAACGGATGGCGTTGCACAATGGAACGATCTATACGTTAGAGGGACCTCCGTTCCATACTAGAGGCAAACGTTATGACAGTAACCGGTCGGGCGTTCAGTACAACACCGCGTATCGTCGCAGTCGCAGTAACCGTTTGGTTGCCTACGATACCGAATCAGGTAAGGTCAAATGGACCGTTCCGAAAATTATTACCGGCAAGAAAGTAGTCGATCCCAATCCAGAAGACGAAAAGACTAGCGAATTTTTGCTGGGCGGTGGGATGATGTCCGCACCGATCGGGTTCGACAATTTGTTGTTGGTCCCCGTCAATATGGGCGGCGCGATCATGATCTACGCTTTGGATTCAGAGAACGAAGGCAAAACGGTTTGGAAATCGTTCTTGTGTGACGAACCGGATACCGGCGCAGAGCCTTGGTCACCCATCAATTTGTCGCTGCGAGGTAGCGATTTGTATGTTAGTACTGGTATGGGGGTCATCTTTATTTTGGATGCCTCAACGGGGTTGATCCAAATGGGCAAACGTTATCCTCGCGTCGGTGAGCCCAATGCGATGTTGCAACAGTATGGTTGGAAGATCAAGCGTTATGATTTTGATGGCTGGTCGGCAGATGAAGTGATTCCTTATGGCAATCAAATGATTTGCTTTTCCAGCGATACGAACATTATTCAGGCTTTGAGTGCCGCAGATGGGAACCTTATCTGGCAGGTCGAGATGGAGAACGAAGTTTGTGGCCTTTATAAGCTCGATTACATTCTCGGTATTCAGAACGACATCTTGTATCTGGCTGGTTCGGAAACGATCGTGGCTTTTGATTTGAAACAAGAGGGCTTTATGGTCTGGGGTGGTATGCCTTTGTTTGATGGCAAGCGAGCGTGTGGTCGTGGGATGGTGACAACCGACGGAATCTATATGCCGATCGAAGATTCGATCTGGAAGTTTGCCCTTGAGAGTGAGAATAGTGAGCCGACTAAGGTCGCAGCATCACATGTTGATTTGGGAATCGACGCGCCAGTTGGCAACCTTTACAGCGATGGGAAACGAATCTGGGTTCATGGCGGAAACCGAATTTACGCTTTAGCTCCAGAACCAGAAAAATCGAATGGGAACTGAATTGTTTAACAACCTTTGTGCAGAATCGAATTTGCTTGACTGGCTGGTAGGGACTAATCCCGACTACGTGGGCGAACCTGTATTTCACTTTGCCAACCTGCCCGAATCCTGGGGCTGGTTTGTCTTTTTTGGAATCGTCGTTGCGGTTGGAGTTGCGGTGTTCTTTCTCTACCTTCGAGAGATTAATACAGCCAGCGTGCCAGTAAAAATCGTGATGGCTGTGTTGCGTTTTTCGGTGTTGCTACTGTTAATCGTCATGCTGCTCAAGCCCTCGGTCTTCTTTCGGCAGGTCGACGAGATCAAACCTGTCGTTTCATTCTTGAGGGATGCTTCCCTGTCACTGAACCGCGGCGATCGTTATCAGGATGAGGATTACGTAAAGCGACTGGCCGAAGCGTCGGGCATCGCGGAAGAAAAAATTGCATCGGGTGAGGCGTTTCGAAACAAGATCCTGAACGAGGTTTTGGCAAAAGACAAAAATGCAATCATCCAAGCGATTCGGGATCGAGGCTCGATCAGTGTCATTAACTTTGGCGAGAGTGTTGAACAAGTTGCGATCATTCCAGCGTTTGAGGAAAAAGCGACTACGAAAAAGAAGGATGAAGAGGAAGCGGGCGATAATGAAGATTCTGAAGCGGGAGATTCTGAGGAGCCCGGCGAAGACGCGGAAGACCCTTCGGTTGAATCTTTGGTTCGAGACTCGATACCAGCTTTGGTCAGCGACGGATTGGGGAGTGATATTCCGCAAGCGCTTCGCGAAGCTCTGGCCACAAATCGTTTGTCCGCAATTGTGCTGGTCACCGATGGGCAGTCCACGACTTCTGAGGATCCTGTCGAAGTCGCAAAACTTGCTGCGGAGAAGGGAATTCCGATCTATGTAATTGGAGTTGGAGATGCAAACCCTCCTAAGAATTTGGCTGTAAGTAAAGTCATTGCGCCGAAAAACGCTTATCCCAACGAACAATTCGAAGTTCGTGCGCAGGTGCAAGCCCTGTCACTTTCCGAAGAAGACCCGTTGCCTCCTCAACTCGATTTGGAATTATTTCGAACAAAAGTTGACCCTAAAACAGAAAAGGCGATTGGGCAGCCCGTCTCTGTGGTGAAGAAGCGAATTGAAATTCCCAAAGGTCGGCGGACATTCAAAGTGGTCTTTAGTGAGACCATGAACACTCTGGGCAGTTACAAATTTTCTGTGCGGATCCCGAAATTGGATAATGAGATCAACGTCGACGATAACCAGAGTGAAGCAGAAAATGTCGTTGTTGTTGAAGACAAGAAATACAAAGTTCTCTTGATTGCCGGTTTGCCAAGCTGGGATTACCAGCAAGTTCAACGTTTTCTTCAGCGCGATCAAACTGTGATCTTGAGTTGCTGGTTGCAGTCGATGGACGAGTCACGAGTGCAAGAAGGGAACAAGCCTATCGGTTATTTGCCGCGCACGCTTGATGAATTGAAAAAGTACAACGTCGTTATTTTGATGGACCCGAATCCGGAAGAATTTGATGATAACTGGATGTTGATGCTTCGGGAGTACTGTAAAAAATCGGGTGGAGTGCTGTTCATGGCGGGGCCTCAGTTCACGACCGAATTTGTCACGATGAATCGCTTGCAAACGTTTCGAGAGATTCTGCCGGTTCGGTTTGGTGACCTCAGTTCGATTGGGATGTCGCAGGATCTGGCCGAAGCCAAAGGAGTGGGAGCCGGAAAGATGTTGGTTGTACCCAGCAAGTTGGACCACCCCGTAATGAGTTTTAATGCTGAGCGTGACGAATCGGCTGGCGTGTGGGGGCGATTGCCAAACGTGCTTTGGAATTTTCCGACTTTGGCTGCCAAGCCGACTGCCGAAGTGCTTTTGGAACGTGGCGACAATCTAAACGAAGAGGGTAATCAACCTTTGCTTGTGTCCGGCCGTTTCGGTGGAGGAACCGTGCTTTATATGGGCTTTCAGGGGACTTGGCGTTGGCGATCGATCGGGCTGCAAGCAGAGTACTTTGATGATTTTTGGATGTTGGTTGTTCGCTACCTGTTCAAAGACAATGGGCAAGGCGATAGTCGAGGAATGCTCGAATCAGACAAAAAAGAATATGAATTGGGAAACAAGATTCCGCTTTACCTTGAGATCCTTAACGAGCAATTCAAAGGCTATACCGCTCCTGAAATTACTGTTCAGCTGACTGATGACCAAGGACGAATTCAGGAGGTGGTATTGCAACGTGATCCTGGCCAAGACACCCCTGAAACTAATGATGGTCGTTATAGCGGTTCGTTTTTGGCAACCCGTTTGGGTACATTTAAGGTCAGTGTTGATGTGGGACCCGAGTCTGAAAAAGTTGTTCCGCCGATCTTTATCAATATTAAAACGCCAAGTCTTGAAGCCAGTCGATTTTGGTTGAACGAGAAAAAACTTCGCAACATCGCAACTCAGTCTGGCGGCGAGTACTTTACGTTGGACCAGATCGGGAAATTGCCCGAAGTGTTACCCTCGAACGTAAAACGTGTGGAGTTCAAAAGTCCGCCACAACCGATCTGGGATTTGAGCGAATTGGTTCGATGGTTGGCGCTTTTGCTACCCGTAGTTCTTCTTGGCGTTGAATGGACTTTGCGCAAAACGAACAAGCTACTCTAGGCAACGTTTGAGTTGAATACAGTTTGAAAAGAGAAAAGATAAATCAGGCAATAAGTAAACATGGCAACAGCGAATAACAATCAGGCAGCAGTCCAAACGATCCGTCGTCAGTTGAATGGATTGAGGCGCAAGCTTTCTACCTGGATAATTGTCAGTGGATTGAGCCGATGGCTGTTGGTCGTTCTGGGCGTTTTCGCTTTGGACATGGCGATGGACCGGATCTTCAAAATGGACTTTGCCCAGCGTTGCATCATGCTGGTGCTAATGCTGATCGTGTTTGCTGCTTATTTGTTTTTCAAGTTGATCCGTCCACTTTCGCACAAGGTCGCTGATGAGAAACTCTTGATGCAAGTCGAGAATCAAAACACAAAATCGGGCCAGAGTATTATCAGTAGTTACCAGTTGGCGCAGGACGATTCGGTTGAGGAAAAAGGGATCTCCCGAGAGTTAACTGACGCCACGATTCAGCAAGGTTTGAAGAACGCAAAAGAGATCGCGTTTGGATCGGCGTTGGACAAAGCGCAGGCTGGTAAAAACGGGTTGCTATTGGCTTTGGGGGCTGTGATCACCGCGATTTTGGGGATTGGAGTCTGGTTTGGCACCCAGATGTTACAGGACGACAAAACAGAAATTCCCTCTGGATCGACTTTGGTTTCCAGCGATTCAGAATCGAGCCACGAAGAGGCAACAGAATCGTCTGAGCAAAGCTCTTCCTTGGTTGGCAAAAGCGCGAAGTTCCTCGGGATATGGTTTAACCGAAACGTACTGCTGGGTGACGCCCAATGGCCTCAGTCTACTTATCTGGAAATAGTGGGCGCTGAAAACGGTGAAGTTGTGGTGGCTCGTGGTGGTTCCCATCAGCAAATCGTGCTTGTGTCAGAGAAAAGCAGAGTCAAAGATGTTGAAGTTGAGCTTGAGGTCGATGGGCCCGAGGGGCGGACCTACTATCCCATGAAGCAGGTTGCCGATTCCAAGCATCGGTTTGTGTTCAATAACGTATCCAGCGCCTTGCGGTTTCGTGCGACTGGTGGCGATGCGGAAACCGAGTGGGTGCAGATGGTTTTAGTCGAAGCACCTGCTGTTGAGGATATTAAACTGGAAGCGACTTGGCCGAAATACACAGGTTTACAGGTTGGTGAACTGGAAGGATCAGGGCCCCATAGTTTGCTACCTGGTTCGCAAGTCAAAGTATCGATCAAAACCAATAAACCGCTTAGCGAATGTTCGCTTAAAATCGACGATAGTTTTTTACCGATGACGGCAGTCAACGACGAAGCGACTCAGTTCACTACGACGTTGGGTGTTAATAGCCCACTACTGGGTGGTAAATACGACTTTGCTCTGAAAGACAAACGGAGTTTAGACAATAATCGTTCAGCCAGTTTTACGCTCAAGCTTAAAGAAGATAAGTCTCCCAAAGTCCGCGCGGAATTAGTTGGGATTAGTGGGATGGTTGTGCCAGGTGCAAAGGTGCCAACCAAGTTTTCTGCGCTTGATGATTATGGCCTGAAGGCGGTCGGATTTGAGTGTGGCTGGAAACAAGACAGTAGCGAAGAGGGACTAGCTATTCGGAAGGTTTCCATCTTTGATGTAAAAAAAGGTGAGATCCAAGTGGAGCATAGTGGCACAGAAGTGCTTGAGCTTGCACCGCTGAAACTTGAGCCTGGGATCGGTTTGCGGTTTGTTGTAGCGGCCACCGATTCGAATCCAGATCCACCTGGCATTTCAGAATCGCGAGAGTTTCTACTTCGAATCGTTACAGAAGAGGAACTTCGAAGCGATTTGTTGCGTCGAGAAATTGAACAACGCAAGGCGTTTAAACAAGCTTACGATGCTCAAATGGCGGCAATCGCTGAGATTCGTGGGATCTCGGCGATGAGAAAGTCGTCCGAAATGTCAGACGATGAATTTAGGGCAGAGCAATCGCGGCGAGTTTCGGCTGCCTATCGCGGGCAGAGATTGATTGGAACTAATGTCAACGCCGTGCGTCAAAGGTTCGATGATTTTGTACTTGAGGTAAAGAACAACAATCTGGATAGTGCCCCAAATACGCCACTTGATCAAAAACTCGAGCATCGTTTTGGAACGCTGATCGCTGCGAAAATTCGAGACATCGATGCGGGCGGTATGATGATTATGAATTCGGAAGGTGAGAAAGTTGCCAAATCGGACTTTATTTCGCTAGCGGCGATAAATTTGGAAGATTGCCGTCTTAACTTATCTAATAGAGATGAGTTAAACGCGTCAGTTGAAAAGACGGTCGAGGCTCAGGAAAAAATCCTGACGATCATGCAAGAAGTGCTCGATGCCATGGAAGATTCAGAGCTATATCAAAGTGTGATCAACAACGTATTGAATATGAAACGGATCGAAGAAGAAATTCGCGGAGCGCTTAAGGGTGACGGTAAACAGCCCGATGGCATCTTTGAATCCGACAAGGAAAATAAAATTTTTGAGAACGAGTAATCCTGCACAAGCGGGTGAATTTCGTTTAGTTCAATTTTTAGGAAACCATTATGAATAGTTCCAGTATTAGAGCTCAATTCTCGTCTCGAATTCGTCAGGCAATGTTCGCGGTTCTGGGGTTATTGTTGGTTGCAGTGATGCCAGCCACAATGGTTTGCGGAGCCCCACTTCAAGACGAAAATGATCAACGATCGGAGTTGGGAGCACGGCAGGAATTGGTTGTCCGCCGGATGGCTGAACTGGAAGCGACGCTTACCCAGATCGCCAATAAGATTGAACAAGACGAACCGGAACGATCCAAACGCCTGATACTTGCTTTTCAACAAGCCAAAGAGCAGTTGATCACTCAGAATATGACCGAAGCGATCAAGCTGTTGGATAATGAAGAGTACGCTCAGGCTGACGAAAAACTATTGTTGGTCATCGACAATCTCGACCAACTGCTTCGTCTGTTGGTTAATCAAAAGCCTAAGGAGATGACACGGGAAGAGGAAGCAGATTCTCTGCAAAAGCGGAAAGAGCAGCTAGAGAATATCCAATCCGAGCAAGTTAAACACACGGACGAAACAAACAAGATTGCCAATAAAGACGAGACGCTGGAGAATCTTGATGCTCAAATCAAGGCGCTTGATAACATCATCCAGGCTCAGCGAGAGGTGATGGAGGAAACTAGCGAGAACGACGGTGCGGGCATGGGAGCAATGGATCGCGTTGCCGACAAGCAATTTGATGTTCGAACCGATACAGAAGATCTGGCCCAAGCGGTCAATGAGAACACTGCTCCGAAGTCCGAGAATAAACCGGGTGAGGGAGAAGACAAGCCCGGTGAGGGAGAAGGCAAACCCGGTGAGGGCGAAGGCAAACCCGGTGAAGGAGAAGGCAAACCGGGTGAGGGAGAAGGCAAACCCGGTGAGGGAGAAGGCAAACCCGGTGAAGGAGAAGGCAAACCGGGTGAGGGAGAAGGCAAGCCCGGCGAGGGCGAAGGCAAACCCGGCGAGGGCGAAGGCAAACCCGGCGAGGGAGAAGGCAAGCCTGGCGAAGGTGAAGGCAAGCCCGGCGAAGGCGAAGGTCAATCCGGTGAAGGTCAATCCGGTGAAGGTCAATCCGGTGAAGGTCAGTCTGGTGAAGGTCAATCCGGCGAAGGTCAATCCGGCGAAGGTCAGTCCGGCGAAGGTCAGTCTGGACAACAGAAACCGCCGCAACCAGGCCAAGAATCAC
>CAZDBA010000017.1:0-4195 GCA_964503615.1 uncultured Pirellulaceae bacterium | reverse complement strand
TCCGGCGAAGGTCAGTCTGGACAACAGAAACCGCCGCAACCAGGCCAAGAATCACTGGAACGTGCTGCCGAGCACCAGATGCGAGCTGAAGAAAAAGTCGGTAGTGGAAAAGCCAAAGAGGCTAATCGAGAGCAAGCCAACGCGATTGAGGATTTAGAAACCGCTCGAGCGGAACTGGAAAAGGAACGCCGGCGTATCGCCTCGCTTCCACCGGAAGCGTTTGAGAAAATGGCGGAAGAACAACGTCGCACACGTGACAAAGCACTGGATCTAGTCAAAGAGATGAAAGAATCTCCGCAGCCAAATCAAGAGCCCGGTTCACCGCAACAATCTCAACCCGGACAACAGTCGACCGAACAGGCGGCTCAGTCAATGCAACAGGCCGCTCAAGAATTAGAAGAGGGTGATCCGCAACAGGCCGAGCGTCAACAGCAACAGGCTGAAGAGCAGATCGCAAAAGCGATCGAAGAAATTGAGGAACGTTTGGACCAGTTACGTGAGGAAACTCGTGAAGAGAAACTGGCTCGCTTGGAATCCCGTTTTCGTGAAATGCTTGATCGTCAAAAGATTGCAAGCATTCTCACAATCGAACTGGAAGACAAACGCCACAGCATGGGTGACTTGAGACGACGTGACCAGTTGCTGCTCATTCGGACCAGCACCGAAGAGTTCGAAATCAGCGAATTGGGACGTCAAGCTTATGACCTGTTGCTTGAGGATGGCACAAGCATTGTGTTCCCGGAAATCATTCAGGTGCTTCAGGAAGATCTGCAACGGATTGGAACACTGATGCAAGGTGAACGAACCGGTCAACTGACACAGTTGTTACAACGTGATGTTGAATCGACCTTGCTCGAATTGCTTGACGCTCTCAAAGAAATCAAGAAGAAAGAAGAAGGCGGCGGCGGAGGCGGCGGCGGAGGCGGTGGTGGTGAGCAACCACTATTGCGGAGTTCTGCGGAACTCAAGATGCTGAAAGCACGTCAGACTCGTATCAATCGAATCACAAAACGACTTGAAGAAATGCAACAAGATCGCCCTCTCGATGATGAATTGCAAAAAGAATTCGACCGTGGTTCGTCCCAACAGCAGGATTTACGGGATATGATTGAGCGTATCAAGGAAAAAGAAGGACAAAATTAAACGAAGGTTTTCTCGCTTTTGAATTCGGTCAGGTCGGCCAAAATTTGGATCATTCCGGCTTGAAAGACGTTCAATCGCTTTCGCAATGGCGTACAATTAATCGAATAAGTCACACGACTGAATTGAGAATATTATGAAACGATTCTTTTACACCTCAATACTTGTCATCACGGCAACGTTTTTTTCTTCGATCGGATTTGCGGACGAAGCGAGCGACAATGCTGTAGTCGATTCGTTCTTGGCGCATGTCGCTGAATTGGATATTGCCGACGACGAACAGAAAAAAGCGATCACGGCATTGGTCACTGAATTGCGAGTCGAATCTCCTTCCGATTCAATCACCGAGGCTTTGATAAGACTTTACCCTGACTATGCGGGTGCCATAGAGGCTTCGGATGACGACGATTTGGCTTCGGCAAAAGCTGAGTTGAGCAAGTTCGTTGAATCGGAGAACCAGTTCCTGTCTGCTGATGCAAGTTTCTACCTCGCTAGAACCTTGATGAATCACGAGGAGTTCGAAATGGCTTTGCCCTATTTGGAAAGCTTGACGGATGATCTCGCCGAACACACAGTTCATAGTGGAAGCGCCCAGTTTTTTATTGGTGTCGCTCAGGCAGGTATGCTCCAAAACAAAGAAGCGATCGAATCGTTTAATGTCTTTCTTAGAGAAAATGTAAACGCTCCGGAACGGCTTCGTATGAGCGCTTGGCGACAAGCCGAGCACTTGGCAAGAATGTCTGACGGAGAACTGGATGATGTTTCGCAGCGAATGGAGTTTTCTCGCCGCCGGCTGGCTATCGAAGAATCCAACGAAAAGACTCAAGAAGAGCAGGACAAGATCGTTGATATTCTGAACAAGCTGATCGAAGACGCCGAAAAGCAAGAGGCTCAATCCAGCAGCAAGCAAAACACGCAACAGCAATCAGAGCAACAACCTGGGCAACCTCAACCTGGCCAGCAGGCCAACAAACCAGGTCAGTCGAAAAGCGATCAGGGCGGAACCAGTTCGAATCCAAATGGAAAGGCAGTCAGAAAGTCGTTTGACAACGGAGCTCAATCGGCTTGGAGCCAATTGCGAGATCGTGCACGGGACCCTGCGAACACAGCAGCTAAAGAAAAACTGCCTGCCGCCTATCGTGACCTTGTAGAGCGTTACTTCGAAGAGGCGAACAAAGTTAACGAAGGTGGTTAGGGGCTCACAATAACCGTGATCCTGAAATTGGTTTCGGCGAAGGACTAAATTGTTCGTATAAATTCAAACAGCGGCCATGTCTCTTTCGGCAGGCCGCTTTTTTAATACACTTTTCCACCGCAAACTTGGCAAACCTTGCCAACAATCGCTAACTGCATCCTCTTTCATCCATTAAAATGACAGAAAGAACTTCTGAGCGAATTTAATGATCCAGAATCTGTTTTCCATGTTTACACGACCAATCTTCTCTATGCTGCTCGCAGTTTTTATTGCGTTCTCATTCGACATGAGTTCGGTGAATGCTCAAATCGATTCGGGCGACGTCACGGTGGAGACCTTTGATGGAACTCAAGTTGAGTTTCAGTTGTCCAGTATCGCATCGGATGGGAGCGTTGGTGGCATCGATGTTCCCGACGGTTTGAATGTTGCTGATTTTTTGACTTTGACCAACGTTCAGACAGAGGAACTGGCAAAACGACAGGTCCAAGTTCTGCTTGCCAACGATTCCATGATTTCTGTCAGCGACTTTAGCAGTGATGGCCAAGCGGTCGATGTGATCTCCAAAGTTGTTACGGGCCCCTTCCCTTTCGAATGTGTGAAAGCAGTTATTTGGAAAGATTCGAAAAAGGTCCAGTCTGCAATTCGGAACCGATCTTCGGAGAACGATCAAGTCGTCGTGGATACGGGTGAAGAGCAAGTGATCGTATCCGGACTGTTGGAGCGCATTACCGAAGACAAGGTCTTGTTGAACTATAACGGAGAGTCGAAAAAAATCTCTCGGTCAATCGTGCTGGCAATTGTTACTGCTGATCTTCAGCCCGCATCGCCTGAGGGGACGTGGGGTTCACTCGCCTTGACCGATGGCTCCGTTGTCAACGGCGCTATAAAGTCGATGACCGATGGTATGATCAGTGTTCTGATGGATGATCGTAACTCGATTGAGTTGTCGATGGTGTATGTAGATCGAATAGACGTTAAATCGGATCGAATCGTTTTTCTGGCTGATTTGACTCCTTCAGAATCTGACCAGCGAACCTATTTTGGTGTGGAGCGAAAGCCGCGAATGAACGAAAGCGTTTCAGGTAATCCACTTACCTTAAAAGGACCAAGCGAAGATCAACCACTGGTTTTCGCTCGCGGAATTGGAATGCAGTCCTACTCACGAATGGTGTTTGATGTTCCTCAAGGCTTCGACCGTTTTCAAGCGACCGTCGGTATAGATCTTGAAACGAAAGGCCGTGGTGATTGCGTGGTAGAGTTAAGCGCCGATGGAATTCAGATTTTTCAGGAGAGAGTTCTAGGTAGTGACGATCCTCGTAAGGTGGACGTCGATGTTGCTGGAGCTTCTCAATTGACATTAACAGTGCAAACGGGCAAGCAGTTCGATCTCAGCGACCATGTTGATTGGTGCAACGCCCGTTTTCTTGACTCAAAGTGATAAAGGCTATGTATGCGAGCTCTAATTTTTTTGGCTACGACTCTGTTGTTGGCAATCAGCAGTATTCAGGTCCCGTTGGCCCATTCGCAGCAACTTACTGCAGAAGAGCTGGAGCTCGTTAGAGCCGCTGAAAAGGATCGAACCCAAGCGGTGCAAAAGGCGATGCCCAGTGTCGTGGCTGTTTATGGCAACGATCGAGCTGGCGGTGGGTCGGGAGTCGTAATCGACCCTTCTGGAATCGCTTTGACGAACCACCATGTGATTATGGGAGCCGGCGTCGAAGGCTGGGGCGGTTTGGCCGATGGAAAACTCTACCGCTGGAAATTGATCGGAACCGATCCCGGCGGCGATGTCTCGCTGATTCAGTTGCAAAAATTCTCAGAAGACGACCCTCCCTTCCCCTATTCGAATTTAGGCGACTC
>CAZDBA010000016.1:38040-44915 GCA_964503615.1 uncultured Pirellulaceae bacterium | reverse complement strand
TCGATCGCTTCTTCGAATTTTTCTTCACGAATCAAGCGGGCAAACTTTCGCGAACCGGTAACGTTGGTCCGCTCGCCAACCATCAGGAAATTGGCGTCCTCACGCATGGTGAGTGGGCGAGAGCCCGATAGTCGAGTCAGCGGTTGGACGTCGCTTTTCTTGTGGGGGGCGATTCCCTTTACTGCTTTTGCGATTGCCTTAATGTGGTCTGGAGTCGTTCCGCAGCAGCCGCCAACGATATTCAGCCAACCGTTTTCGGCCCATTCGCGAATCGTCTCTGCCATCGGTTCCGGTTGCAGATCGAACTCGCCCATCTCGTTTGGCGTTCCGGCATTGGGATGGCAACTGATGAAGGGCGTGGCGACTTTGGAAAGTTCCTCGATGTGAGCACGCATTTTGTCGGGACCCAAAGCGCAATTCATGCCGACGCTTACCATCGGAAAGTGCGAAATGGCATTCCAAAACGCTTCGACAACTTGACCAGAAACGAACGTCGCCCCGGCCTGGTCAAACGTTCCAGAAACCATTACGGGAACCGAGTTTCCCGATTCCTCGAAATACCGAGCGATCCCGAACAAGCATGCTTTGAGGTTAAGTGTATCGATTACTGTTTCAGGAAACAGGATATCTACACCGCCTTCGACCAGTGCTTTGGCTTGCACGTAGTAAGACGCTTCCATAATTTGAAAAGTCGTTCCACGGTAAGCAGGGTCTTCGACTTCGGTTGAAATCGCTGTCTGTTGAGTCGTTGGTCCGATCGAACCGGCAACAAAACGGGGCTTGTCCGGAGTCTTTTCGGTAAACTCATCTGCTGCCTTTTTCGCATTCGCTACGGCGGCCAAGTTGATTTCACGCACGAGGTCTTCATCGAAATCGAAATCGGCCAATCCTACAGGGCTGGCATTGAAAGTATTGGTTTCGATGATGTCGGCGCCCGCCTCAAGATACTGGCGATGCAAGCCAACGATCGCTTCCGGATTGGTCAGCCCAATTACGTCGGTGCAGTTTTTCAGGTCCTTGTGCCAGTCTTTGAACCGCTCGCCACGGACGTCTTCTTCTGACAAGCCTAAACCAAAAATCATGGAGCCCATGGCACCATCAAGGATCAAAATCTCTTTGTCCAATCGAGCCAGGAATAGTTCTGTTTTATTGACTTCGTTTTGTATTGACACGTTATTTGTGAATTCTGAAATGAGCGAAAAGTTAAATTTAGGCTGGCAAATCTATTTGATAGCAAGAGCCGAGAGCACGGCGGGACGGTTACCTATTCTAATTTTCCGTAAAAATCGACAGGTGAAAAATCGGTATCTGGCCGCGTTTTTGCTCTAACTATCTAGGTAGCGTTGATTTAGGGACTTTAAATCTATACCGGGCTCAAGCTGACGACAATGCGAACCGATTAACACGATAACGGATATTCTCTTTTGGCTAAAGAAATTAAGGGGTAGAAGCCGGGTCTTTCCTACTTCTAAGCAGGCAATAAACGATGTCAATAAACCAACCTTCACAAGGCAATTCTGACGGATTAAAAAATTCTGAGTCGAGCGCCATCTACAAGCAGGTCGTTCAAGCCACCCAGTCCGGTATGCACGTAACTGAGCTTGAGACCGATCTTTTAAGAACTCAAGTTTATCAGGATCGTGGCTCGAATGATCCAAGCCAAATTGTGGAAGAGCCAGAGAGTGGTGCAACCCATCGGATCGATACTCAGCATGATGTCCCGGCACAAAGTCATTTGGCTTTGCGACTGGAGAAGTTCATGCAGTTGAGCGCCAAGTATGCAAAACCCTCATCGGTGCCGGTTGAGTCGGTTGAGCCAACGGAACCGGAATTGGACAACGAAGCCGAACTTGCTCAGCCAGTAGTTACTGAGGATGAGGAGGAAGCAATTTCGGACTCAACGTTCGAGGAGAATGGCTTTGACCCAGATACTACAGAATGGACAGAAAGCTCGCGGTTGAAAGCGGTCGGGTTTCAACTCAAACAGATCCGTGACCGGTTGGATGCTGCGATCGGCTCACAGACGACTTTACCCGATTCCGGAAATACAAATGTCCGAATCGACCAACCTCAAACACTTGGGCAGAATCGTTTTCACGCGTTGACACCAGACCAAGCTGAAACCGAAGACGATCTTGTGGATCAGGATACTGAAGCGGCCACTCCCGTTTCAACTGGCATCGTTTGGGAAGTCGATGCGTTTCACTGGCCAGAGGTTTCGCAGCAGCTGATAGGCGACGGTTCGTTGGCCATCGACAAACTTGGCAACAATGCGATTAAGCTAATGGGTGGTGTTCAGAATCGTTTGATCGTGACTGGAACCAAACGTGGCGAAGGCGTTTCCACCATCGCCTGCAGCCTTGCACAGTGGGCGTCCAGCTTGGGACATCGTGTTCTTCTGATCGATGGTGATTTGGAAAATGCCGGTTTGACACGAACGCTGGGACTGGATGGCACGATCAGCTGGACACGTGTTGCCAATCAGCAGTGCAAAATCGGCGAAGCACTTGTTCTGGGGCAGGCGTCTGGAATCTACTTAATGCCTTTGGCGTCAGTTCTGAACCGTGGGAACTACCCAAGCGATTTGTATAGTGAGTTGGGGAAGATCGTCGATCCGATCTCAGACTGCTTTAACCTGATCATCATCGACGTCGGCCCGAGCCGTCAGTTGACTCAGGAGACCAATCGTATCGATCTCGTCGGTGATGCCACGATGCTGGTCAACGACGTGTCTCGAACTTTGGTCGATGAATTTGAGAAGAACAAGTCGAACCTGCTTGCGTATGGCATCAGCAAAATGTTGGTTGCGGAGAATTTCACCCGCGATCAAGCGGAATAAGTTCCCGCTAGGCAATGAATAGAGTGCAGCAATGTCGCTGCCCGGCTACTATAATTGCGGCTTGTTAGTTTCAATATTCTTTCGAGCGCAGAACTCTCTTGGCAGCCAGTCGAAACACTCCGTTGCACGTTCTAGCGGTATTGGCGTTGATCGTCGGCGTTTGGATTTCGGGCAAGCTTTGCTACCAGGTCGCTAAATCGGACTGCTATTGGTTAGACGAACTGCATACCGCCTGGACTGTTCAGCAATCAGATAACGAGTCGTTCGCAGCTGCGGCTGCAAATGGAAATCAATCCACGTTCTATTTTGGCATCTTGCGAAGGGTAGTCGCTGCGACGGGCGCAGATGTTCAATCGCCAATGACGTTGCGCGGGTTTTCGATCGTTTGCAGTGTGTTGACTGTAGCTTCGGTTGGGTATTTCGTTTGGTATTGGACGGCTAGCCTGTTTGGAAGCGCGCTTAGCATCTGGACTGTCGGGAACGATCCTCGCTTTATATTCTACGGAAGTGAAGCCCGGCCCTACGCGTTTTTGATGTTGTTGGCCATTTGGCAGTTCTTTGTATTCTGCTTGCTGACGATCGAAGGGCCACTCAAAGCCGAATCTGAAACTGCAACGAGTCGCGGGCGATCGCTTGATAGGAACAGCAATCGGTGGGCGGCAGTTCTGTTGGTGCTTTCCGTCCTGTTGGTTTTGACTCATCAAACAGGAATCCTTTTATTAGCTGCCGAAGCAGCAATTCTATTGGCTCTGCGAAAACGGAGTCGTACACACGGGTTGTTTTTAGGGACCGTCCTTGTCGTAGCGTGCGTGGCCGTCGTTGCGTTGCAAGCCTCGACTTATTCCGAAGTTTTTCAACGGCGTTCACAATGGAATACGTTGTCGTCCGTTTCAGGACTTGTCGATGAATTTCGAATCCAACTGGTTTTGCTGTTCATTGTTCCGCTGATGATCCTGTTCGTGCTTTGGGAAAGAGGGCGTTTCCGTGAACAGTCTCGTGCGCTGATTGGATTGTTCACTATCGGCGCTGCTGGGGTTTTGCCGTTGGTACTCGCGTGCGTCTCGCAATATTTCGGTTGGGCACCGCTGGGACTTGCTCGTTATGTGTTGACCGGTGCGATCTTGTTACCGCTTTTTGCAGGTGTAGTTGTGTCGTTTGTCAGGATCCAGTGGCTGCAAATGGTTTTGGCAACAGCAATCGTTTACGCTGGGATTTTTTGTCCGGTGCCGACACCTTCTGGCGATGGCAACTCAAACGTCTGGCAACCTGCGAATCAGTTTTTCATTGACGCGGTGGATCAATTAGGAAACAGCGATGGGGCGGAGGCGTTTCGCATGCGCTACGAAAACTGGCCCAATGCTGTAGCTGCGATCAATAATCTCGGTGACGGTCGACCAGTCTTCCTGTTTGCCAACTTGCTCGAAGACGCACAGATCGCGGAATGCGAAGACGCAAATCGCGCGATTCCAAGCGAACAACTCGACTATTTAAAGTTCCCTTTGACCGCCTTCGCGATTTCACCTGACCAAGTCATACCGCGTCCAACTTTGGTTGGAAACAAATTTAATTCGTTGGACATTGAAAAGATCGTCGCTGCCAACGGTTGTTGGGTGTTTGCGCGAACTGATGCGGCAACGTTTGAGTGGATCGCCAAGTCGCTGAACGAAAAACTGAGTCAGGCCAAGCTTCGAGGTGCCGGTTTCGAAATCAAGACAAAATTTGTCAACCTGAAAAGCAAAGTCGGACAAGCAGTGCCCGAGTGGTTAACGCTGTACCGTGTCGACTTGTACCGCAATTGATTTACGAAATCAGGATCTGTTCGTTTTATTTGCCACCGACGTATTTACTTGGACTTGCTCGGTAAACAGATTTAAAGGCGGTTTCGAAAGCTTGCCCCTCTTCTAACATTCCGATCAACCTGGAGAATTTCCCGGAATTCTTTCCACGTAGTTGTGAGACGAAGTAATAACCGACCAAAGCGGTCTGGTCATCTGGCAACTGTCCGCGAATAAAATCGTCTGGTTTGGCCATCTGTTTAGCCAATGTCTCTGCTTCCTCGTCCCATGTCGAGACGCCTTCTGCACGCGGAGTTGCCTTTGACGCGATCCAGTAACCCATTCCCTCAATGAACCAGTTCGGCGCATCTGGCGCGATACTGGCAACGTAAACCGTACCCATCTGCCGGGCGAGAGAGGCTTGAAGGTTCTCCGGAGTTTGGTCTCGCGTCATCAGCAACGCTACATTCGCGTCGACTACGTCGTATCCCCAGCGAGACTTGACCTGTCGTGGGATCTCCTGCCTATCGATCATGACACCGAACTCGTTAAAGTCATATCGTCGTTCAAAAACGAAAACCGTGATCTTGCCTTTGACCAGCGGGTCATCACCTTTAATCTTCATCGTGGATCGAATTTTGGGGATCACAGCTTGTGCGACTTCGGCAATTTCGTTGGTTCGCTCAGTATCGTAAGAACTCAAAACACGCAGATCGGGCTGTTCTGCTAAATTTGATTTGATATCAGACATTACCGTTTGCCAATTGTCTGCGGCTAGTTGTTTTCGTTGAGCCGAAAGTTCTTCATGGCTCATGCCTTCCGCTTTTGCTGTGGCGGCTACGATTCTTACTCGACTGGTTGGCTGAGCCCCGTCAAAACTAGCCCCTTCGTCGATCCACTTTTGGACCATTTTGATTACGCTTTCGTCCAGTGGAGGTCGGCCTTGCGGCATTTGCACTCCATCGGTGGCTGTTCCGCGTAATTTTTTGATCAGCAAACTTTTCGCCCCCGCACCCGGCTGCAAAATGGGACCTGAATCACCACCGGCCAGGATTTGTTGGAAGTTCGTCATGTTCAGCCCCCCTCGCGCGTTGCGCCGAACATCAACATGACAACCAGCACAATTCTCGATCAATACTGGTGCGATATCGTTTGCGAAGCTGACGGTGTCCGTTCCTTTGGGAGCATTGACCGTCAATTTATTTGCTTCTTCCGGTGCGGCAGGTTCGGCTGCTGCATTTTGGGCCAGAGTTGCCAGGTTTGCGTTTTGGTCTGCATCGGTTTTCGCGCCTTGGGCGATCCACTGCTTGAGCACTTCAAGCTCCTTCGGAAGTAGCGATCCACCTGGAGGCATATCACCATCTTCGATCACTTCGATCAAACGGCTGACTTTTGGTTTGCCCGGATCGACGTGACCACTGTTCATGAGAGAGGTGAACGTTGCCGCGCTGAATTGACCTCTTCGCCCCCGTACATGACAACGTCCGCAATGGGCGACGAGAATAGGAGCGACGTTGTTTTGGAAGCTAACCTCGCCATTAGCTTCCTCCTCCCCTTCATTCTCCTCTTGGTCAGCGCCCATTGCTTCGGGCAGTGGTGGGATTGCATTGAGTGTGATCCCTTGTGCGTTCAATAACTCAAAGCCTTTAGTCATTTTCGCATGTTCCGGTTTGAGCAGCTCGATCAAATCGGGCGAAGGATCCGTAGCCAGTTTTTCAAACAGCGCGCCAGCCTTGTCGATCGACTCGCCAGACAATTCGAGATTCCCTGATTGAAACTGACGTCCCGCTCGATCCAGTGTCGAAACGATTGTTTTCAATGCATTTTTTTCTTTGCGAGTTATCTCCTGCGCATTACACGGATCGGAAATTACCCCGTTCAGTAGCAGGCTCACAAAAATTACGCAGAACATTGCAACTGTTGAAGCTGGAGCGCGCATAAAATAACACTTTCTTTATCTAGGATTTCAATTGTGAGTGGCAGAGCCCTGCCCGCCGGTTTTCCAAGGCAAAAAAAACCGACGTCCGATTACAGATTATGGAAGCATTTAAAGATAACAGACGCTAACTGAATTTGATTGCAACGAAAAGAGCCAATATCAAGAGGATCAGCATCAGGCCAAACATCACACCAAACCAAAGTGCGACATTCGTCTTTTTTCTTTTTCGTATGTTTAGCTGGGGGACTTTTGAATTCGCACCAACGAGTTTTGAAGTTTTGTCTTCATCGGTGACGACCGCATAGGGTGAGGGGGCGACCAG
>CAZDBA010000016.1:7238-37940 GCA_964503615.1 uncultured Pirellulaceae bacterium | reverse complement strand
TGAGGTGTTTCGGAAGTTTGCTCAGAAGCAATGTCATCGGTGCGAACTTCAGCCGCCGGTTGGACAGTAACCGGATCAATATCCAACTTAAGCGTTTCCGCATCATCGACCAGAGTCGGGTGAGACATTTCCATGGGCTCACGCGTGGCACCTACGACGGCAGTTACTGGCGAAGTTGCCAATTGCCGACGGCAACTGGCAGCGGCCTCTTCAATTTCGGTGCAGGTCTGGAACCGTTCAGAAGGATCCTTTTTCATCATCCGCTTGCAAAATGCCGTAATGTACTCAGGGCACTCGGGGCGATCGACGGTAATCTCTTCGGGCTCTTTCGTTTGGTGCATCGCAATCCGTTGAGCCAGATTCCCCTTTGGGAACGGTGGATGTCCTGTCAGCAGAAAGTAAAGCGTACAACCTAAACTGTAGATGTCGGCACGATGGTCAACGTCGTGACTATTTACGGCTTGCTCAGGCGAAAGGTAATCGGCCGTGCCCATCACTTTTTCGTTGTGCAAAACAGTGAGGGACTCTTCGTCTTCGGTCAACAACGCCAAACCAAGATCGAGGATCTTTACCACTTCGCCTGTTACTAACAGGTTGGATGGCTTGATATCCCGATGGACCAATTTCCGCTCATGGGCATGAGCCAATCCTTTTGCCGTTTGGCCGATGTAGTCCAAGGCCAATTCGAAATCCATAGGCCCGTCTTCTTTTACGAACTCATACAGATCCCGCCCTTCAACGAACTCCATCACCATGTAATGGGTGTCGCCTTCGCTACAGATATCATAAACACGGACAACGTTCGGGTCGTTCAAGCTCGCAGCAGCGCGACCTTCGCGATAAAAACGATCAAGGTAGCTCTTGTCGTCGATCTTTTTCTTGGGAAGAACTTTCAAAGCTCGCTTCTGGCCAGTGAGTGAATGCTCAGCCAGGTACACGCTACTCATACCCCCAGTACCCAAGTGCCCCAGAAGTTTGTACTTGCCTAAGAAAAAGCCCTTGTATTTTCCGTTGATCAGTTTTTCGTAGTGCCACTCAGTGATGACACCCGATTTGATCAAATGCTTGGTCAGCTCGTCGATTTTGACTTTACGACCAGCGGCTTTTTTGGAGAGCTCCCTCAGCGTCTTCTTAAGCCGTTCTTCCGGAACGATGCCGCTGCGTTTTAGCAGGCTCAAAAAGCTCTTAGCGCTTTTTTCAGACATGTAAGTTCACCGGAGAGTAAAAGACCATCACAAGTACCATAATAGACGAAAGCCGCTGCTGTGAAATAAACAGGAGTGGCGCGAAAACGTAAAACAAAGCTAAATTTAAGGCTGTGAGTTGATCCGCCAATACCTCGGCTACTACGGTAATATTTATTATAGTTTGCGGCAAAAAAAAGCAAAGGTGATACACCTTTGGCATTACTATCAAGCTTTTACCACGATCTAATGATTTCGGTAGGGATTGTAGCGAATCCTTCCTCCTTTTTAGCTGCCCCTGTTCAACGCCAAAGAAATTGTGCAAAAAAAACTGAATCATCTGGGACTGTTCGCCAAGTTTTGGGAGCCGGGAAAAGTCAAAACCCGACTGGCCAACTCGGTTGGAAACCAAAACGCCAGCAGTGTTTACTTCGCCATGGTCATGAATTTGTTACACAAGCTGGACCTCTGCGGCGACCAGCGCACAATCGCATTTGCGCCCATTGAAAAGGAAAACGAGTTTTCCAGTTTGGTCGAACAGCAAGGATTGAATTGGAACATTGAACCTCAATCCGCAGGGGGATTGGGTCAACGCATGACAAGCTTCTTCAAATCCAAGTTGGATTCGACACCAACGTCGGTCGTTTTGATCGGCTCCGATTGTTTGGAGATCGACGCCGATACGCTCGATCGTGCGTTCGCAATGTTAAACGATTCTGACGTTGTTCTGGGGCCCAGTTTCGATGGCGGTTACTACTTGGTCGGGATGTCGACGTATCGCCCGGAGATTTTTCAGGACATCGAATGGAGTACCGAGTCCGTGTTTGAGCAATCTATCCAGCGAATGAAAACGCACGACATCAGTTATTCGATTTTGGAGCAGAAGCACGATATCGATCATTTAGAAGATCTTGTGCGATTAAAAGAACAATTGGTCTCCGGTCCAGGCGAAGACGAATCGAATTCCGTTGTTAAGCAATTGAATGACAAATTAAGAGAAGCGATTCAAACTGCTTTGACCGACCTATGAATCGTTCGGTTACCATCGTTGGCGGTGGTATTGTTGGCTTGTCGCTGGCTTACGAATTGCTAGGACGCGGCTGGAGTGTGACACTCATTGAGCGTGGTCGATTGGGACGCGCCGCCTCCTGGGCCGGTGCTGGAATTTTGTTGCCTGCCAATCGTTTGACTGCGAACCATCCGATCGAGCATCTTTCAGCGCTCAGCAATTCTCTGCACGCTCAGTGGTCAGAACAGCTGTTGGCCGAGACCGGAATCGACAACGGCTTTCACCGCTGTGGCGGGTTGTACGTTGCACGAACTCCTGGTGAACTGGCGGCGCTGGCCGGATTGGAATTCCAATGGCAGGACGAAAAAATCGAAGCTGAGATTCTTGACCGTAATCAAATCGAAGCATTGGATTGTGTTCGCAATCACCCAAACGCTCTGGTAGGTGTGAAGCGAGCGATTGCGTTGGCAGATGAATCTCAAGTCTGTAATCCGCATCACATCCAAGCGTTGATCGCTGCCTGCAAACAAAAAGGGGCCGCGTTGATCGAAAACGCGGAAGTGACAAACGTTGAAATAGACAGCGGGAAAAATGTTCGTTCCGTGTCGGCCGGTGGCGAAACGTTTCAGTCTGAGGATTTCATTTTCACCAGCGGTGCGTGGACGGAGCGGGTGTTGGGCGATGCGTTCAAGCTGCCGATTCTGCCTGTTCGCGGGCAGATGGTGATGTTCAAGCTCCCCCAGCAAATTTTTAAGCCGATCATCTACGAAGGCTCGCACTACCTAGTACCTCGCAAGGATGGTCACGTGTTGGCAGGGGCAACGATCGAAGAAGCGGGTTTCGATACTCAGAACACGACCGCCGAAGTTACGATGTTGGAACAATTCGCCGCGCGGCAGTTTCCTCAATTGAACGCAGACACAAAAGTTTCACATTGGGCGGGTCTACGGCCAACGACGTTTGACGGCTTCCCCTACATCGGCCAGCTTACCGATTCCAAGAACGGATGGGTGGCGACCGGACATTTTCGGCTGGGAATTCAGTTGTCCACCGGAACTGCGGTGGTGGTTAGCGATATGCTGGAAGGCAAACAGCCGCCGTTTGATTTGGATCCGTTTGCCCCAAAACGAGTCTTTTAGATTGACGGACGTTCATGCTTACACGGAGCAAGGATGGCGATCTAACTCATAGGGAATTGCAGGACGAATTTTGCTCCGGTGTCACTGTCGGCCAATATGACTCGGCCACCAATCGATTTGGCCATTTGTTGGCAAAGTGCCAAGCCCAAACCTACGCCCGAGGCGGTGTCTGCAGCATCCTGATCTGATTTGCAAAACGGCTTGAACAGCAGCTTCCGAAACTTCGCCGCTACGCCTGGGCCGTGATCACGAACTGAGATGTTGATATTGCCAGAGGTTTGCTGGACGACGACCGTGATTTTGTTATTCTCGCTGTTGGCCGCGTATTTGCAGGCGTTATCGACCAGATTGAATACGATCTGTTCGACTTTGCTCGCGTCGGTTGCAACGACTGTTTCTGCTGTTTCACCCAAATCAATCGAGAGCTCCATTTTCATCGTGCTCGCGCGGTGGTGCAAACGATCTTCGAAACGCCCGATGAGATCAAGCATATTGAGCGATTCGGAGCGACCCAGCCCTGTGCCCCGTTCCAATTTGGCGAACTGCAACACGTTTTCAACAAGGTTCGAAAGGCGATCTGCTTCGTGCTTCATCGTTTCCGCGTATTCACCCCGTTTTTCATCGGGGACCATCTCCTCGGCCAGCATTTCTGAATACATCCGAAATGTGGTCAACGGAGTTCGTAGTTCGTGAGTAACGGCCGAGACAAATGCCGCGCGTCGCTCACTAAGTTTGATCACGCCTCGCAGGAGTAACGCTGATGCAAACGCGGCCATGCCAAGTCCGATCCAAGCGACCAACATGCTGAGCTTGAGCGCGCTGGGTCGGCTGGATGTTTGAGGGTCAGAGTTCAACGCGAGGGTCGAAAGTAGTTTGTCCGAATTCACGACCAACTGAACGGGCAATGTTGCCATCGCGCTTGCTAAATGAAGATCTTGTTGCTCAGTGACCGGCTTCAGTTCGCATTCAGGAAGCAGATCAGCAACTTCTTTCTTGAGTTCAGCTTGGATCTTTTCCCAATTCAGCCAACAACACTGCACAATCTTTTTATCGACTCCTTCAACCCGACGGGCCAGAAGCAAACGTCCGTCCAACCAAATCGGGCGCATCACTCCTTCACGAACAAATCCGGTGCCTGTAAATGTTGGCTCACTGTTGGCAACGTCGTCGTTGTTGCCAGAACCGTTGATCGGAAAGTTCGGATCGGATTCATTGGGGAGTGCCAGGTCGTTATAGCCATTGAGATATTGGTCTCTAAATTTGCTGGCGTTGAGTGATGCCGTTTGGGCACGTTGAGCGTATTCGCGATTACCGCGGTCGTTGTTTCGAAGGCTTTGTTGCTCGGACTTGCTTCCCTTACCGCCCCTCCCTCCTTTGACTGGCAACTCCTTGCTCGGCAGGAGTTTTGGAGGCTGATTTGGCAGGTTAACTTTTCCCCAATTATTGGAATAAGGTTCAAAGCCTAAATCGCGGTAAACCGTCTGAAATTGACCCGAGCTGTTTTGTGCCAACAATTGCTCGGAAAGGAGTGGTTCTTTTGAAGGGAGCGACGCGCATTGGAAGGCAAGCGTTTCGTACTTGCAAAACTGGCTCGCAATATCAAGGTTTTTATTGTTGTCGAAAAGCGTGTCTTCCGAAATGTTACAGTTGGCTATCGCTTCGTTTTGCCCATCACCCACTGGGTTTTGCGGGGAGGTTACTTGGTTGTCGGGTGTGATCTGAAAGTGCATGACCACATATTCTGAAGTCCCAAACAACAACGGCGACGGTCGCCGATTCAGGTTTGGGGGACTAAAAATTTGTTGCTGGGGGAGGTTTGTTTGCGCCTGTGCGACCTGCTGCTTTACTTGGGAAGGAATTTGCGGCGTCGGTGCCGTCGATCCGACTTGGTAAAACGGTTCGTACAAGTAGTAAGGTCTGGCGGCTTCCTGAGCGACCAAAGGTGTGGTCCAGAAATCCATCCGGTACAAAGCGCTGTTGATACGCTCTTGCAGTTCCGCTTGGCGACGAGCAAGTTCTGTTTCCTGTCGGTCCACTTCGCGCAAACGGTCCGCTTCGTTGATCTGCATCGTCAACCAAACCATGGCGGGTAGTACGACGAGTAAGATCAATCCGAACAAGGACCAGATTTGCCAGGGTTTTTTGATCATGCCGTCGTTGCTCCCGGTGAGTTGGACGGATTAGCAGCCAAAGGTGAATCGGATTGTTGGCTTTGGAACATGTACCCTTTGCCACGAACGGTGAGCAGGATTTTGGGCTCGCCCGAATTGTCGCGAAGTTTTTCACGTAGACGAGCTACGTGCATGTCGATGGTGCGCGTGGAGATGCCTTTGGGGCTAAGTCGCCAGACGCTGGACAGCAGTTCGTCTCTGGAAATGGCGCGACCGTTATTTTGTGCCAGGAATTTGAGTAGTTCCGCTTCGCGCTCTGATAGATCGACTCTCTTGTTTGGGTCGTTGTCAAAGCGAATTTCACGACGATCAAAATTGGCGACTCCCCCATTAAAGGCAACACTGCCAATCTGATCCGGTCGGGTTGGGGAGCGACGCAAGACCGCTTCGACTCGCGCCATCAGTTCCAGCACACTGAATGGCTTGACCACATAATCGTCGGCACCCGATTTTAGCCCTTCGACCCGTGCGGCTTCATCTCCTTTGGCGGTCAGGATGATCACTGGGCGAGAGGGATCTATTTTGCGAAGTGATTTCAAAATCTCCATTCCCGGTGTGCCGGGCAGCGCAAGATCCAGCAACATCAGATCGTAGGACGCCGTTGTCGCCAGTTGCAGTCCCTCGTCTCCATTGGCGGCTTGCAGGACTTTGTATCCCTTGAATGTCAAAGCGTCGACGATTCCGCGACGGATGGCCGCGTCGTCTTCGACAGTCAAAATAGTAGATTGAGACTTCATGGCTCTATTATAGACCTGTTTTGGTGCATGGGAGTGGTTGGTAAGCGATTCGGTACTTTAATACTACGCTATTGTCGGCTAAAAGCGTGTAAACGGACTGTAACAAGCCTTTGCGAGTTATCGTTATCAACCCTAAAGATTCGGGAATACTTAGATTTTTTCCGTAAAGTGTCACAGCTATTAGCTTCTCTTGTACTGTTAGCAAAATCATTCGCGGAGTCACTGATGTCGCAAATTAGATATTGCTCAAAATGCCATTGCATCGAAATAACTCAGCAGCCGCTGTGCCCCAAATGTTCGCATCAATTGATCACTTTTGAAGAGTACACATCCTACGTATCCAACGCAAAAAAGCAGGAAGCTAAAGACAGTCTAATTTGGGCAATTTTCCTATTCGTCACTGGCGTGGTTTGCATTCTCTGGAGCTGCGTTAATCCTGAACTGACATGGCACCGGAGGTTTTCAGGCCGTGAGTTTTCTCCGGGAGCGTTGGGCTTAGTCTTTGCCGGGATAGGATTTGTGTGGCTGATCTGTATCGGCTTTAGCCGCTCACTGAAACATCCCGACGAGTCTGGTGATGGTCATTACTCTCAACACCTGCCCAATCGATCGCCTGACTCCGAACCGACAAACTCACCACCAAAAACTGGTGAATCGGGAATGCTGCCAGACGAGGAAAGGCAGCACTGTCGTGTTTGTGGCTTGAAACAACAAACGCCACCATGGTCTAAAGACGGCCAGCCAAGTTTTGATATTTGCCTCTGTTGCGGTGCTGAGTTTGGCTGTGATGATGTTAAGGCAATAGATATCCTCCATCGCAGAAAAGACTGGCTCGCATCAGGGGCAGTTTGGAGAGACCCTTCAAGTCAACCCCAAGGTTGGTCATTGATGGCGCAGCTTGAAGAGATCCCTTCAAAATACCAACTCAAAGGTATGTAGTCGTCAACGATTTTCGCGCTACTACTATTTCCGGCGTTTTGATTTGTTGCGTTTTGATTTCCCTTTTTTGCCTTTTGATTTGCCTCGTTTTTTATCGGAGTTCTTACCTCCCTGTTTGCCGCCACGAGCTTTTGGTTTTTTTGACTTGCGCGATTCAAGCACAGCGACCAGTTCGAATTCCATTTCGCGACGGTCCGGGTCAACAAGGCTGACTCGGATTTTCACTTTGTCGCCCAACCTGAACTGATTGGAATCGCGAAAGCCCGTTAGGGTGCGTGCGCTACGATCGTATTGATACTCGTCTTTGGGGAGATTCGAAATCGGAACCAAGCCCTCGGCTGGCAATTCGATTCCTTGTGCGAACAGTCCGTATGGCTCGACGCCGGTTACGATGCAATCCATCTCCATGCCGATTTTGTCAGCCAGGAAGTTCATCAGTTTCAGCTTTTTGAGTTCGCGCTCCGCTTTTTCTGCTCGCTGTTCCAGGCTGCTGCAGTGTTGGCCCAGTTTGACCAGTCGCTCAAAATTAGCCATCGGGCTTTTGCCATCAATGATGTCTCCGACCATACGATGAATGATCAAGTCAGGGTAGCGGCGGATGGGCGAGGTAAAGTGGCAATACGCTTTGCTGTTCAAAGCGTAGTGGCCCATTTCGTTGGGGCTGTAAACCGCTTTTTGCATCGAACGCAGGATCGCAAAATGTATCGCGGCCCTTTCAGGCATCGCTTCTGCTATCTTGGCCACTCGTTTGATTTCGAATCGACTTTGCAAACTCTCGCAGTCGATTCCCATCTCACGAACGAAGCGAGTCAGGTCGTGCAGCTTTTTTTCCGTTGGTGGTTCGTGAACACGTCGCAGTAAATGCAGTTCCATATCGACCAGTTTTTGCGCGACCGCTTCGTTTGCCGCCAGCATGAACTCTTCGATCATCTGGTGACTTTCGGTGTTCTTACGTGTCGTCGCGCCGCAGACTTTTCCGTCTTCGTCTAATTCGATTTTGACTTCTGGAATGTTGATATTGATCGAGCCGCGTGTCATGCGTCGCTCTCTGAGCATCATTGCCAGCGTGTGCATGTCGCGGACGATCTGAAATACCTCAGGTGTCAGTTCTTTTCGCCACGGTTCATCGTCTTCGAGGTATTCGTCGATCTCTTCGTAGTTAAAGCGATGTGCGCTTTTAATCGCGCCTCGATGAAGGTCGGTTGCGATTGGCACACCTTCTTCTGAGAACTCGATTACCGCGGTCATGGTGTACCGCACGCGGTCCGGTTGCAGGCTGGCCAGGTTGTTGGAGATGATCTCGGGCAGCATCGGGATTACTTTGTCCGGCAAGTAAACACTGGTCGCGCGGTTATACGCTTCGTCATCCAGTTTCGATCGCAGCGGTACAAAGTGGGACACGTCAGCGATGTGGACTCCCAATTGCCAGTGTCCGTTGTCCAATTTTTTCAGGGAAATAGCGTCGTCAAAGTCGCGAGCTTCTTTGGGGTCGATCGTGACGACGGTGTCGTTTGTAAAATCGGTTCGGGATTTGGGGATCGTTTCGTCGAACTTGTCTGCTTGGGCGCGGGCACTTTCCAAAGCCTCCTCTGGGAACTCGCCGGGCAAGTTAAATTCGTGAATCACCGTTTGGGTATCGACGCCCGCTTGGCCACGTTCGCCGAGCACTTTGACGATTACGCCTTCGCCATCCGATTTTGCGGACGGAAAGCGGACCATTTCGATGACGACTTTGTCACCCACTCGACCGTTTTTGGCTCCTGCGTCTCCGACCAAAATCCCAGTATCAAACACGCCGTTGTCGACAACGACAAAGCCAAGTTCGTCTTGCTCGCGATAGGTACCCACGAATTGATTGGTACGGCGGTCAACGATTTCGATGATACGACCCGAGGTGCGAACTTCGCCGCCGCGTCGTGAACGAGAGACGATTACTTTGACGATGTCGCCATCGGTTGCGTCGAGTATCTTCATGCGAGGAACGTAGATGTCCTCAGAGCGGTCAGCAACTTTTGTGTCACGAGGTCGTACGAATCCATAACCGCCGGCCGCGCGACTGAAGGTTCCGATCACTTCGTTTTTGTCCGATTTGGATTTGCCTGATTTGCTTTTTTCGAACTTCGATTTGTTCTTGCCTGAGAGTTTTGAATCGTGGCTTTCGGATCGATTGGACCGTTTGGGCTTTTTGGACTTGCTTGCTTTCTCGGCGGCGGAGGCGAGCCAAACTACATGTTTGTCGCCCCATTTGAGTTTGCCCGCTTTGATCAATCGCTTGACCGCTTTCTTGACAAGACGGTCACCGTTTTCGATGTCGGCAAAGCCAACTTTTTTGGTAAGGATCTTTGTTTTGATCGGGCGGTAGTTATCTCGGCTTACGTAGTCGAGAACCAGTTTCTGGATTTCTTCTGTTGTCATATCTTTCTTATTCATGGAAAAAGTTTAGGCCGTTCCTTGCGCGCGTTAAAGCATCGCGGACTGAGAACAGTCGAAGAACTGCTGAAACAGCCGGGAATTCGACTAAAAAAGCCGAATAAAACGAAGGTTACGACGTGACTCAGTGATCTTTCGAAGAGTCGTCGTAGCTTGGTTGTCGCTGTGGACAGTTGCCAATTGGCCGCAAGGGCCGGCAGAGAATTGTTGCTTGGCTGTCTAGCTTTACGGTTGTTTAGCCGTTTTTAACCAGGCAGCGAGCCGCCTTTAAAGAACTTGCGGCCCATATTGGGATGGTAGACAGTCCAATTGCTCTTTGGGTTCGGGTCTTCTTCAATTAATTGTGTGACCGCTGCCATTTTCGCATCAATGTTGTCCAAGTAGTGCAACATGATCGCTTCAAGCGTCATCGGCTGTTTGGGGCTTCCGTATTCGGCGGGTCCATGGTGACTGACGATCATATGTTTGAGATGCAAACCCAGTGATTCAGGAATTGTGTCCGGAGTTTGCGAGTTTGCAGCGGCGATCTTTTTGTCCAGAATGCCAACGCCCTGAACGAGATGGCCGATCAATTGCCCCTCGTCGCTGTAGCCAAGGTCTGGAGAATAGGTCAGCTCGTCGATCTTGCCGATATCGTGCAAGAAAGCACCGAACAAGACGAGGTCGTCGTCGACGTTTTCATAAAGTGGAGTAACTGCCTGGGCCAGTCGCATCAGCGAAGTCACATGTTCGAGCAAACCACCCTGGTAGGCATGATGGTTCTTGATCCCCGCCGGCGCACGGCGAAGTTTGCTCATAAGTTCGGCGTCGATCAGGAAGTGCTCAGCAAGACTACGTAGGGGAAAGTTGCTCATGCCGCGCAGGGAACGATCGATAAAGCTGATCATTTCATCCAGCTCTTTTGTCGACAGCGTTATAAAGTCGCTTTCATCTACGGTGGCCGAGTCTACCTGGTCGAACGCTTTGGCAATGATTTGCATGCCACCGTTGTACAGTTGCGCGGTGCCTTTGACTCGTACAAAGTCGCCGTTGTTGAAACGTTTTGAGTCTTTCTCTTGAGCGTTCCATAGCATCGCGTTCATGGAACCCGTTTTGTCGCTCAAGCGAACTTGCAAGTACAAGTTGCCTTGTCGATTCGGTCGCAGTTGTTTTTCAGAAACGAGAAATATCTGATCGATAGCTTCTCCGTCACCAAGCTCTTTGACAAAACGGCGGTCCATACGTTGGCCTGATCTTCTAGTGAATGAATGGTTGTTGAACGGAAACCTGCGATGTGGCAGGTCTCTAATTCAAGGTTATGTCGGATAGCCTAAGAAACGACTCCTGCCTCGTAAACCGCACCATGAGGCAGAACTGAGGGCGAATTCTCAGGTTGACTCGCTGCGAATCAGCAAATGCTTGCAAACACAGGGAATTGCCTTTGCGTGACTTTGGCAAAGTTTGCAAACTAAGCGCCGAATTGCATCGTTTTCAATTTTCGCGTCAGAATCCAAGGGTGATTTCTATGAATGCCAACCTTTCTCGAATTTGCATATCAACGGCCGCGGTCGCTTGTGTTTGCTTGGTCACATCAACGGTTACAGGTCAGATGCTGCAGCCTGCTACTCAAGTCCAGAGCACGCAGACTTCGGGCACGCGAGCTGGTGCGGTTACCGATGCGCGTATTACCGCGGCCTACAATGCGGCCTCGGCCAGCCTGGCAGCCTTTAGGGAAAACGACTTTGAGGCGTTTGCCAATTTGACTCATGAGAAAATAATTGAGGACGGCGGCGGGCGTGAACAATTGATCGCGCTAACTCAACAGGCCAAAGAGATTTTGGCGATTCAAACCGAAGGTTACGACTCGCAAGTTCATCCGCCCCAGCAGATCATTGAATCGGGGCAAGAATCGTACGCGATCGTGCCTCAGACGGTTTCGATTGAGCTCAAGTCAAAACAGCAACTTGATCGTAGATCTTATCTTTTCGGGATTTCGTCAGACAACGGTCGTAGCTGGAAATTCGTCGACGGATCAGCCGGTGCTCAAAAAATCCGCGAGCTCTTTCCCGGTTTTCCAGCAAATCAACGGTTGCCTGATGAACCCGTGCGGTGAGTTGACTGTCAATCAGTTAGCTCCTTACAGATGCGGATGGACGATTTTTGATACGAGGCCTAAACTAGCCCGGTCGAATTTGAAACGGATCGGAACATTAAACAATGGCCAAAACAGGAATCAGCCCAACACGAGCTGAGAATTACCCAGAGTGGTATCAACAAGTGATCAAAGCCGCAGAGTTGGCTGAGAACTCAACCGTGCGAGGTTGCATGGTGATCAAGCCATGGGGTTTTGCGATCTGGGAGAACATGCAGCATGCTCTTGACGAGATGTTCAAAGACACGGGGCATGAGAACGCTTATTTTCCTCTTTTTATTCCAAAAAGCTTTCTGGAAAAAGAAGCCGAGCATGTTGAAGGGTTTGCCAAAGAATGCGCGGTAGTGACTCACTCTCGTTTGGAACCTGGACCCGATGGCGGCTTGGTTCCGGCAAGTCCGCTTGAGGAACCTTTGATCGTCCGACCTACGAGCGAGACGATTATCGGTGATACGTTTTCCCGTTGGGTCCAGTCGTATCGTGATCTGCCTTTGTTGATTAACCAGTGGTGCAACGTCGTTCGTTGGGAAATGCGAACCCGATTGTTTTTGCGAACGGCAGAGTTTCTTTGGCAAGAAGGCCATACGGTTCATGCGACCAAGAAAGAGGCGGTTGAAGAAACTAATCAAATGCTGGGGGTCTACGCGGACTTTGCCGAAAACCATATGGCGATGCCCGTCATCCAGGGCGAGAAGACGATCGGCGAACGGTTTCCTGGTGCGGACATGACGCTTACGATCGAAGCGATGATGCAAGATCGTAAAGCTCTCCAGTCGGGAACGTCGCACTTCCTCGGCCAGAATTTTTCTCGTGCTCAAGAGATCAAGTTCCAGGACAAAGAGGGCGGCATCTCTTATGCTTGGACAACATCGTGGGGACTTTCCACACGAATGATCGGAGCTTTGATCATGTCACATAGTGATGACGACGGATTGGTTTTGCCACCTCGGTTGGCTCCTAAGCAAATTGTGATTCTGCCAGTGATTCGAAACGATGAGGATCGAAGTCAGGTTATGGAGCATTGCTTGGCGCTCAAGCAGGAGTTGGAAGGACTGCGCTACCATTGCAATCGAATTCGCGTGATTCTGGATGACCGCGATATTGCTGGCGGCCAAAAGAAATGGGCGTACATCAAGAAAGGTGTTCCAATTCGAGTCGAGGTCGGACCACGAGATATCAAATCGGGAACCGTTTTCGTAGGTCGACGGGATCAACCTAAATCGACGGGCATGGATCGTTCCGAATTCGTTTCGAATTTAACTTCGATCCTGGACGAAATCCAACAAGGCTTGTTTGACCGTGCTTTGGCGCATCGTGTAGAGAATACGGTCGAGATCGATTCTCTGGACGAATTCAAAGCTTTCTTCACTCCCAAGAACCAAAAGTCGCCAGAGATTCATGGCGGTTTTGCCAGTTGTCATTTCGTCGACACTCCAGAGATCGACGAGATTCTAAAACCGTTGAAGGTTACACCACGTTGTATTCCACTGGAGCAAAAAGAAGAGGGCGGAACGTGCATCTTTACGGGTAAGCCAAGTCAAGGACGAGCGATTTTTGCAAAGTCGTATTAGTCGCAGAAATTACCTTGGAAATTTTAGGAGCGTCGTGCCGTTGTGGGGCAAGCCAATTTACACAAACCGGTTTTGTTGATCACGGCAGTGGTTTCGCGCTACGAGAGTGCCTTGGAATGGGCCCAGTCGCAGTTGGTTGAGGCTTGGGGCCCAATTTGGCGAGCCAGCCCAGCGTTTGAATTTACGGAAACCCGTTTCTACGAATCGGAAATGGGAACGGACTTGAAAAAGCAGTTCTTGGCTTTTTCAGACTTTGTGGATCCGGGCTTGGCTCCCGATCACAAGATTTTGACGAACGAGTTAGAAATTCGTTATGCGCAGGAGCATTCGCACGAAGAGATCCGGCCGTTGAATCTGGATCCGGGCTACATCAGTGAGGCCAAACTGGTCCTTTCGACCACCAAAGATCGTGATCATCGAATCTACTTACGGGATGGGATTTTTGCCGAAGTCACTTTGCATTATCAGCGATCGGGTTGGGCAAAAGCGCGCTGGACCTATCCTGACTATCAACGTGCCGATTTTCAAGAGTTTTTCACTGAGTGTCGAACTCACTTGAGAAGCGTTTGACTAAAACGAAGCACATTGCCTTTTTATTGCTCTAAATCCCATTTTGGATTTTTTACGAGTCTAAAACCATCGCCCATGATGACAACGCCAGGCTCGACAAGAAACGGAAGACTGCGTGCGGGGAGATGTTGATATGAGTGGTACCGTTGACTTTTCAGACATCGCACCCTTCATTATGGTCTTGGCCACGGGCGGAGATCAGTGCGAAGCAGATGTTGACGAGAACGAAGTAGTCGATTTTCGGGACATCTCGCCGTTCATTATGATTCTAAGTGGTACTTAATTACGGTCCAATTCACCCAGTTTGCAAGTCGAGGGCAAGTCAAGTTCGTGACATCCCAACGTTGAGTGAGATGCCACTTCGTCCTCGCTTTGTCTGGTGGACTATTCCAGTGTGAAGCAGATTGTGATGAAACCCGCTAACCGGTAGCGATTCATCAAACTTCGAATAGCCAAAATAGCCAAAGTGTTTATCGCTTTGGCTTTTTTATTTGCCAGGCATGTTTGTTTTTATGCAGGAGGTGTTAAACCTCTAAGGTCTTTCGTGTGATAGGAATCAAGACTAGCAAAGGTTTCGAAACCGGCCCAAATTTGAAAAAATTGCATTTTCGCCGTAGATAGCGTAAGCTTTCTCTACTCTCTCCACTTCCATAAAAGGGGCGTCTTTTGTTTAAAGTAATATTGGAGTGAGATTTATGAGACGTAATTTTTGGCTGCTTGGAACGCTTGCGATTGCCGTCAATACGTTCGTGTTGACAACTTCTTTGTACTCCCAAATCTTTGGGACTGGTCCCTCTGATCCTGACCTGTTTCGTACCGTGACGAATGTCGGGAGTGATTTCCCACCCGTTAATATTCAGGTCATTCTTCAGAACATTCAGGAGGAAAAGCCGCTTCAGGTCAATGTTCTAGATGGATCGATTACAGCTTTTTTTGTAAACAATGTTGTTGGAACTGATGTTGAATTTAATATTAATGGAGGGGACATTCTGGGGTCGACCGCCGTTACCAATGGCGAACTGAATCTGATCAGCGGAACAATCGAATTCCGTTTGGATGCTTTTGAGAACAGTCAAGTAAATATCTCTGGTGGTGTGATAGGCGCCGGATTGAATGGAACCCAAGCGAGCTTGTTTGCGCAGTTTGGAAGTGAAGTAAATATCAGCGGAGGTAGCATTGCCAGCAACGTTTCCGCTAGTGAAGGGTCTTCTGTCCACATTACAGGTGGTAACTTTGGCCTGCTAAGCGCTAGTCCAGGTAGTGATGTTTCACTGAACGGCGGTGAATTTATTCTCAACGGAAACCCCTTTATGGGCGAAAGCATTGAGTTGAGTAACGGAGATTTGTTCACCGGAACACTGGAAGACGGAAGTGCGTTTGAATTGCACTTCAGCTTCTTTGGCAACGGCCCCATCTGTCTGAATACCGTTGCGTTACCAGCAGCGGACCTTACACCTTTTGTGGTTAATACTGTGAACCCAGGCCCTTCCGGTTTACGTGCAGGACAGTCACTGACACTTCAAGAGGGAGGTGATCTAGGTAGGAACTTTGAAGTGATTGATGCGACTATCAATGTTGAAGGGGGGATCGTTGGCGATGGGTTTGGGGCCCATCGGAGTGAAGTAACGATCAGCGGTGGTACTTTTGGACAATTCTTCTGGGCTACGGAAGGAAGTGTCGTCGATATTTCAGGCGGTCGTTTTGGACCGAGTATTTTCTCTCGCAGCTTTTTCGAAGCCGATGTGGGCAGTGTCGTTAATATTAGTGGCGGGGTTTTTGGTGATCGGTTTCGCGCCGAAGCGGGCAGTAATGTCGTTATCAGTGGTGGCGCCTTTGGCGATGAATTCTTAGCATTTCCTGGCACGGTCGAATTGGTTGGCGGCGAATTCAAACTGAACGGTGAAGACTATAAGGGTGAAACGTTTACTTTGAACGACAGTGATGAACTGACGGGAACGCTCGCTGACGGGTCTGCCTTTATCTTTTGTGGCGAAATGTTCGAAGGGCTCAACCGGACTGGGGGAGACGTGTTGTTGGATGTCACTCTAACCAACGTGGTGTTGCCCGAGATCGACACGACTCCGATTACCGTATCGGAAAGCCTCCCTGATATTCCCTCAGGTTTACGAGCGGGACAAACACTAACGCTGGTTGAAGGCGGAGAATTGGAGGCTCATTTCGAAGTGGTCGACGCGACGTTCAACATCCAGGGAGGGATTCTTGGTTGCGGAGGCAGGGCCACGCGTAGTGAGGTTAATATTAGTGGTGGAGACCTTGGTGGCTTTTATGTGGGGCCTGAAAGCAGGGTGGATATCAGCGGCGGGCTAATTCAAAAATTTCTAACGGCCCTTGAGGGGAGCGTGCTGAACATAGGTGGCGGCGAACTAACAGCGGGTGGAGTCACCGTTTTGGCGGGCAGTGAATTGAATATATTCGGTTCCGAGTTCTTTCTAGATGGCGAAGCGATCGATTTTCAAGGTGCACAAACGATCGAGATTACGGAGCAGGGGAATGTGCTTAGTGGAACGTTGTCTGACGGATCGAGTTTTACATATCGTTTCAATGCTCCAGGCATAGGTGCTTTTCTTTCACCCGACGCAACTCTAACCGTGAATCTAGGTTCCATCCCGCCAAGAGTTCTTGTAGGCGATGTCAGCTTGGACGGTGCGATCAACTTCTCAGACATTTCTCCATTTGTCTCTGTTCTTTCGGTCAATGGCTTTCAAGCGGAAGCCGATATTGATGGAAACGGTAGCGTGAACTTCCAGGATATCATGCCGTTTATCGCACTACTTCTCGGCAATGGCTAGAGTGAAAACAGACGCCGACCTTTCAGCCAGACATCACGGTGTTTTTGGCCGGAAGTTCTGGCGTTGTTTTTATACAGAAATTTCGTGAACCCTTGAGTCCATCATGGGTCTTTAGGAGCAATAGCGCTGGAGCCGGATGGCTAGGCGACTGGTTGCAAACCGGTTGAAGTGGGTTCGATTCCCGCCAGCGCTTTTGGCATCCAACTGCCGATTTGGATTACATCCTTTTTTCGAAAAAGAGGTTGCGCTCACGCGTGATTGCATGTCTGAATCATAACTTCGTTGGAGGTCGAAATTAAAGCTCAACTGCCAGTCGGGACTACATCGAAATTGACGGTCCTAAGGTAGCGATCCTTCGGGCGACCGGAGAGTAGTGAACACGATTCGTTTCTCTCGTAGAACGCAATTGTGTGTGCTCACTGCTGATCGTTTATGCGATCGGTAAGAGCGGCGTTTGCTCCTTTTGCGAAAGTGATGGAAGCAAGCAAGCAGTCTCGACGACCCCCTTCGTTGAGCTTTTGTTTCGATATTTTTAACTTTGACATCACTAGAAAGATATCTTTGCGTGTTTCATAAAACTCGCGCAGTGTTACGAATTAATTTTGGGTTTGACACTGCCCTAGTGGTTCAAAGTTGACGAATCACGATCGACTGCCGACTCGGAGTACATGGCTCATAACCCGAAGGTCGTGGGTTCGAATCCCACCCGCCCAACTCGTTTAAAAGCAGGGCGGTAGCTCAGTGGTAGAGCGTCGTAAAAACTCTGTATCACAACTTCGTCGATCGCGTTTTAAAATTGAAAATCGTATCGGGAGACTAAATTGGCTAACAAGAATCTATTTTCAAGCATCACCAGTACGATTCTGCGTGCGACCATTCACAACGAAGCTGGAGGTCCTGCATTCAAGTTTCCTGCCAAGCATGCCCTTGCGCAGTTGGCGGCTACAGGAACTTTCGGTAACGTCTTCTATGCGTCATCACGCGATCAGTTGGACCAATTGCGATCGCTAATTGCAGAAGTCGATGACAACCAGTTTCTCGCAAAATTGGCTGTTTACGCCCGAGAACGCGCGTATATGAAGGATATGCCAGCCGCGCTGCTGGTCGAACTTTCGACTCGTGACACAGCGCTGATGCACCAAGTCTTCAACCGCGTGGTCGACAACGGGCGTGTTTTGCGAACGGTGTTCCAAATGGTTCGGTCCGGTCAATTCGGTCGCAAAGGTCTCTCCTCTTCGCTGAAGCGGGCGTTTCAACGTTGGTTCAACGAAGCTTCAACGGGCCAGTTGCTGTCGGCTTCGATTGGCAACGATCCTAGCCTGCGGGACGTTCTGCGAATGGCCCGACCTGTCCCCAAGGACAATGCGCGCCGTTCGCTTTTTGGTTGGCTGACGAAGAAGGAAGCCAGTAAATGGGCTCCGGCAACCGAAGCTGATCTTCCCACCGAAGTGCAGTCACTCGATGCGTTTCGCCGCGCGGAAACCGCTGAGGCTCAGGCGATTATCGCAGGTGGGTTGCGAATTCGATGGGACTTGCTGGCCGATACGGCGAAAGGTCCGCTGGTCTGGAAGGCGATCGCTCGTCAAATGGGTCCGCAAGCACTGCGAATGAACCTCAACACGCTGCTGCGTCACAAGGTGTTCAATAGTAACAGTGGACCGGACCAAGCGATGATTGACTACGTTGCTGGTCGGATCGCAGATCCGGAGGCCATCCGTCGTTCGCGTCAGTTTCCGTACCAGTTTTTCGCCGCATACCTAAACGCTTCAGAAGAGGTGCCACATAAAATCAAAGCCGCTTTGCATGAAGCAGCCGAGTTCGCTTGCGGCAACATTCCGCAGCTGCCAGCGCCGGTAATCATCGGTCTCGACACTTCCGGTTCGATGGGTTGCCCGGTAACAGGTCGCCAGGGGCGAGGCCGAACGTCCAAGATGCGATACGTTGACGTAGCTGCACTGTTTGCTGCTGCGATTCTGCGTCGTAACCCAGACAGCATTGTGATTCCTTTTGATACGCAAGCCTATGAGGCCAAGGTTGATCCCAGCGACTCGATCTTGAGCCTTTCAAAGCGGCTATCAAAGTATGGTGGCGGTGGTACCGATTGTTCGTTGCCGCTGACCGAAGCCAACAAACGATATGCATCGAAACGGTTTGCAGGCGTTGTTTTGGTCAGTGATAACCAAAGCTGGATCAACTCGGGGCAAGCTTATGGCTACGGACAAAACGGCTCGACAGGCGTGATGGAACAATGGAGTAAATTCAAAAAGGCTCAGCAACAAAACGGCATCGCCGATCCAAAGCTGGTCTGCATTGATATTGCTCCCTACGGTAGCTCGCAAGCTCCTGATCGCGAAGACATTCTCAACGTAGGCGGTTTTAGCGACTCGGTATTTCGTGTCGTTGGTAACTTCCTCGAGTCTGACAGCGCACGGTTTGTCCGCGAGGTCGAAGCGGTCGAATTGTAAGGACAGTTTGGAAAATAGATTGGCCCGTGTGGAAAATGCCTTCCACCCGGGCTTTTTTATTCGATCGTGTTTGTGAACAAAAGTAAGATGGTAAGATGGTGTTACCAAAGAGTTTTATTTGATTTGCAATGAATGACGATCCTGAAAGTACGCTGCCTCCACTGTCTTCCTCGCCCAGCGGCGATCGCAAGGTTTTGCCGAAGGAAAAGGGACCGGTGTTCGAGATTGGACCTTACAAAGTCGTTCGGGAAATCGATCGGGGTGGAATGGGGGTCGTTTACCTAGCGATTCAAAGCCAGCCAGTTGAACGGGAAGTGGCCCTCAAAGTTATTCAGCATCCTAGTTTGGCTAAAACAATTGCCGCTGAGTGTAAGTCACTAGCCGCTATGAGCCATCCTAATGTGGCTGTGATTTTTGACGGAGGCGTTGACGCAATTTCCAAGATGCCGTATTTCGCTATGGAATACGTAGACGGTAGCCAATCTGAGTTTGAATTGCCCTGTCTGCATTGCAACATGGCAAGTAGCATGGAGCTCAGACCCTTTCCACTTTTTCGTTACATGGTAATTACAGCATGAGCTTTTCTCGCTCTCTGATTCCGGCAATATTGGCCCCTCTTTTTGTCGCTCTGATTTACACGTCGCAACCGCCTCAGACCAAGTCGGTGGCCGTTTCTCGCGGACCGGGCGAACCTTGGGTTGAGCAAGAGACTCGAACTTTGGCCGACTTGCCGAACTTCAAACTAGATCGCAGGACAAATCGATACGGGGGGAAAAAGGTTGGCGGTGCCGACCGAACCGGTTTCTTTCATACCGATTTTGTTAAGGGGCGTTGGTGGTTAAAAGATCCCGATGGAATGCCTTACGTCGCACGTGGTGTGACATCGATCAAAAGGACAAAGACAGAGGGGGCGAAGAAGAAACTCATTGAGAAATTTGGCAGTTCGGAAAAGTGGGCGAGTTCAGGGGTTCGTTTGTTAAAGGAAAACGGTTTCAACGGAGTCGGGCCGTGGAGTGAGTTGGGTTTGTTCGACGCCTCCGAGTTGAAAATTGCCTATACGCCGATATGGAATTTCATGGGCAATTACGGGAAAGAGCGCGGAGGAACCCGCAGAGATGCGGGGCATCGGGGTTATCCAGGAGAATGCCCATTTATCTTTGATCCTGAGTTTGTCGAGTTTTGTGATCGACATGCCGAGCGACTTGTTAAAACGAAGGACGACCCGTGGTTGCTGGGGCACTTTACTGATAACGAGCTGCCTTGGAATATCATGATGCTTGATCGTTACCTGGATTTGCCGCGAGACGATCCGGGCTATCGAGCAGCGCGGAAGTGGGTTCGCGATAACAAGATTGAAAAACCGTTCCGTGATCGTGATCGGGCTCGATTCGTTAGTTTTGCGGCTGACAAGTATTTTGGCATCGTTTGCGGTGCGATTCGTAAACACGACCCGAACCACTTGATCCTCGGTTCACGCTTTCATGGTTCCTGTCTTCGCATTCCGGAATTGTTCGAAGCGGCTGGGCAACACATCGATGTGGTCAGCGTAAACTACTATCGCACTTGGACTCCGGAAAAAGATCGAATGAAGGGGTGGGCCAAGGCGTCTGGTAAACCGATTTTGATTACCGAGTGGTATGCGAAAGGAATCGACAGCGGATTGGGTAATACGTCGGGCGCGGGTTGGCTGGTAAAAACACAGCAGGACCGCGCCGATTTTTATCAGAATTTTACACTTGGGTTGCTGGAGTCCAAAGTTTGCGTCGGCTGGCACTGGTTTCGGTACTCGGACAATGACCCCAATCAAAGGGGGGCTGATCCTTCGAATCTGGATTCTAACAAGGGGATTGTTACGAGCGATTACAAGCCGTATGAAACGCTGCTCGGGGGAATGAAAGAGATCAACCAACGTTGTTATCGAATCGTAGACCATTTCGATAAGCGGAAATGAGATTTAGGTGAGCCACAAAAGCAACGCCGTCAAGATTTGTGATTTTTGATTTCGTCTCGTTCACTGTTCGTACTCCTTATTACCGCCAGTCACCTGATATTTGAAATGCGGCCCACAGTTCAGGCAAAGTCCTGCTGTTGTCTTTTTTTGCTTCCACGTTCAGCGAGCCCGCTGCCGAACCAAAGTGCCTCCTTTCCAAGTTAGCACTTGCCGCGCTGCCTTGGCTCGAAACTTCTCCAAGAGCCTTCTTTTCAATCTCCTTGCACTGTAGGTACAAGGGTTCGGCCCGCGCGTCGTCACCCATGAGGTAGTACAACATGGCCAGATTGTTTAGCGTAGCCATGCACAAGAGGCGGGCCAGCCCTTCCAAACAAGTCTGAGGAGCGTGACCTTTTTGGGCTTGGCCCCAGTAATCGACGATCATGTGCATCGAAGCCCGTTTCCGCTTGCGGTTTTGATCTTGGAGCTATTTGGCGATTCCACGATACTGGTAGGTTCAGCGTAAAAGGTAAATAGCTCAAAGATAAATAGCTCATGGATGAGCCACGCCTGAGGAAAGGCATATGAAACGGATATTCTTTTCGGTCGGCGAGCCAAGCGGCGACTTGCACGGCAGCAATTTGATTCGCCAGCTCAAAACAGTCGATCGTACGATCGAGTGCGTCGGTTTCGGCGGGCCCAAGATGGAAGCTGCGGGACTGGATCAACATTATGATCTGACCCAGCATGCCGTAATGATGCTGTCCGAGATCTTGAAAAAGCTAAGGTTCTTTTTTTCTTTGGTGGACAAAGCCGAAGAGTACTTCGAAGCGAACAAAGTCGATGCGGTAGTGCTGATCGATTATCCCGGTTTCAATTGGCATATTGCCAAGCGGGCCAAGAAGCTCGGCATTCCGGTTTTCTATTACGGCGTGCCTCAAATGTGGGCCTGGGCGCCGTGGCGAATTCGCAAAGCTCGACGCTTGATCGACCACGTGCTTTGCAAGTTACCGTTCGAAAAAAAGTGGTTTGAGCAGCGAGGCTGCTCGGCAACGTATGTTGGGCACCCCTTTTTTGACCAGCTTACCACTCAGGAATACGACCAGCAGTTCTTGGAGGACTTTTCCAATACAAGTGATGAGCCCCCCTGCCCTGCTGTGCCGTCGCAAAGCCTCCATGCCGAACACAACTCGGAACAAGAGGAAGAACGACAACAGCCGGAGAAACTATTGCTGTTGCTTCCAGGCTCCCGTAGCAAAGAGGTGCGAGACAATCTGCCTGTGATGTTACGATCTGCTCAGAGCTGTCAAAAGCGAATACCGGGGCTTCGTGTGGCCATCGGCTGTTTTAACCAGAAACACTACGAACGTGCTCAGGCTCTCCTGGAAGGTTTCGACCTGAATTGCGAGTTGTACATCGATCGAACTGCAGAATTGATGAAACTGGCGGATGCTTGTATCGCGTGTAGCGGCAGTGTCTCTCTGGAGTTAATGTTTCATCGCCTACCGACGGTGATCGTTTACAAAGTTAGCAAGTTCATACGCTGCATGGAAAAACTCCTTATTCGAGCCCGTTACATCACGTTGGTGAACTTGTTTGAATCTGAAAAACTGTCTCGAGATGGAATTCAAACCTACGATCCAGACGCTCGCGGAGCCGTACCGTTGCCGATGCCTGAGTACCTGAGTTCCAGCGATCGCTCCCCGCAAATTGCAGCAAGAATCGAAACGCTGCTGACTGACTCAGAAGAACGCGACGCGGCAATCGCTTGGCTGGACAGGCTCTCGCACAAATATGCCAAACCGGGTGCGTCTGAGCGTGCGGCGAACTATATCGCAGAGTGTTTGGGAATCACAATGTCGCGGACTCATGCGGCTTAATACCCAAAACCATGCTGCCTAGGGAATAGTCGGAATAGTCCCGTACCAAGTCCGGCTAGCCTCAATTGCCAGCCATACCGCTGGAGGCGTAGAATGCGATCGCATTTTGAGCTCAACAATCTCTAACTTTACCCTAAGGCCATAGCAGTGTTACTCGGTGAACCAGGACGTACCAACTACGATTTGAATTTTTCGTTATTCGGTTTCCCTGTGCGGGTGCATCCGGCGTTTTTTATCATGCCTCTTTTGTTGGGGCGGGGATTCATTAGTGAGGAAGGGAATCCAGGCATCGCACTGATCGTTTTGACGGCCGTGTTTTTTGCTTCGATTTTGTTCCATGAGCTCGGCCATTCGATCGCCTTTAAGTACTACGGTATCGATTCACATATCGTGTTGTATTGGATGGGTGGCGTTGCGGTTCCAACGGGAACTGGGTTTGGAGGAAAGCGGGTATACGATGACAAAGGCCAAATCGTGGTGTCGTTGGCCGGTCCGATTTTTAACTTCTTACTCGGTGGTCTGCTGATCGGGATCATCTATTTGGCGGGTGGGCAAGTTCTGTATCGCCAAATCGGTCTGTTTCCGATGTTTATCCCAGTTTTACAAGACACTATGTTTGGCGCAAACGAAGCGGCATGGGTCTTTTTCGCTGCCGGTTTGTTTGCCAATCTGGTGTGGGGGATTTTGAATTTGATTCCGGTCTATCCTCTCGATGGAGGCCAAGTAGCTCGCGCTACCTGCAAAATATTCGACCCTCACAACGGGTTGAGAATTAGCCTTTCCCTTTCATTCGGCGTCGCTGTCCTTGTTGCTGTTGTCGGGTTTATGCAAAGTGATCAGTTCATCGGGATCTTCTTTGGGTTCATGGCCTATTCGAACTATCAGATGCTCCAGCACGGTGGTGGATTCGGAAGAGGCTGGTAACGACAGTAAACCTGCTAACAGCCACATTGGTTTCGGGTTTGATTTGCGCTACTGTTCCTTTTCTCACGGAATCTTTGAGTACGTTTTGGATCTCTGCTGTTCGTAAAGCAATAGTTTTACTTTCGTACGTGTGAAAGCGCTACGTGAATGAGAGCGTCAAAAGTTTGCGCAGCTTAACGTGAACCAAACGCAACTTGCTTGTTCAACAAGTGAAAATTCATTTCGTTGAAACTGACAGTTTTGCGCTACAACGAATCAAAAGTTGTTTTGAAACTGTTTTGAGCAAAAAAAAATCGGATAATTCCAAAATATTTTTTTTGCCTACTGGCCGTTAGATTTAAAACTTGCGACTGGTTTGTTACCAAAACTATTAGCGCGCGTTTGCGCTATGAGTCTCAAACTGAGATGTACACTTTTTGAGTTTCAAATTCGATTTACGCGTCCAATTGAGTTTATTGAATCGTTTTCACCGCGCACGGATCCTCTTTTGCTTTGTAAATTTTTCAAGACAACCTGTTCTCAAACACAACAAGCACTGAAAAAACGAAAACTCTTTGTTTATAAGGGTTTCGCGATTGTAGAAAACCGCATTTATTGAGCCTGAAGGGCTCGTTTTTCGGCTTTGAAGAGGTCGTTAACGTGTTTTGTTTTGAATTGTCAGTGCGATATCTCCATATTCCCTTCTTGCAGACAGTCGTTTTGCATGATGTTTTTTTATAGCAACACGTTGCAGATGAAAATATAGAGCTATTCAGATGCGGAACAACTCGCGTGTTAGGTATTAGCAAAACTTGCCTTTGAATTTTGAAAAACTGTCAACGATGCAACTACATTTTTTCAGATTTTGACAAAATAAACGTTGAAAAAAATTCGAGCTTTCTTAAAACTTACGTCGAATAGGAATTCCAATTAGCACTGCTGTTTTCTTTCGAACGACATTGAAGTTTTTCGCAAGGCCTTAACAACGGCTGGCTAAGAAGATGACCAAACAATATTCAAACACATTTTTATTTTTTCTCGCTACAAGATTATCACTGGCAAACGGATGCAAGCGATAACCTTGTGCAAAGGCTTATTTACGGAGGACGTCCTGTGGCCAAAAAGAAGAAGAAAGCTGCTAAGAAGAAGAAAAAAGCAGCAAAGAAAAAAGCTAAGAAGAAAGTAAAGAAGAAGGCCAAGAAGAAGGCTAAGAAGAAGACAAAGAAGAAGGCCAAGAAGAAGAAGGCTACTAAGAAGAAGGCTAAGAAGAAGAAAGCCAAGAAAAAGGCTAAGAAGAAGAAAGCCAAAAAGAAGACCAAGAAGAAAGCTAAAAAGAAGGCTAAGAAGAAAACTCGTCGCAAGAAGTAATTGAGTAATCAATTACGTTGAGCGACAAGGCTTTTAGCAAGCTTTGTTCGATGTAACAACAAGAAAGGGTCGCCTGATTTCAGGCGACCCTATTTTTTGCAATGTGCTTTTAGCTTATCGCTTTTGAGCTGTTACCGGCTGCTACCCCAGCACGGGCAGCGATGCCTGTTTTTGCGGTGAGGCAGCCGTATTCTTCGCCAGTTGGGTCACCAGTTGGTGGGCAAGCTTTTCCAGATAGGGCGCGATGGTTGGGTCGTCAAAGTTGGCGGCAGTCTGGCCCGCATCGCCCCGCTCACGTATCCCAATGTTGATTGGGATCTCACCCAGGAAAGGAATCTTGGCTTCTTCGGCATATTGCTTTGCACCGCCCTTGCCAAAGATGTCGTAGGACTTGTTCGTATCAGGGCAAACGAAGCTGCTCATGTTCTCCACGATTCCCAAGACCGGAATTTTGACTTCGCGAAACATACCCACCGCTTTGACCGCATCGATCAAAGCGACCTCTTGCGGCGTGCAAACAACAACGGAACCGGTGATCGGCAGCAATTGAGAAAGTGAAAGCGCAACGTCACCGGTGCCCGGTGGCATGTCGATGATCAAGTAGTCCAGTTCCCCCCAGTTCGTATCACGACAAAACGTAGTCACAGCGGAGTGGAGCATTGGCCCGCGCCAAATAACCGCTTTGTCTGCAGGAACCATAAACCCGATCGACATCAAAGGGATTCCATCAAAGTCCAACGGGCCGATTTTATCTTCTTGCTTGGTTACGCCACCACGGACACCTGTTAGTTGCGGAATACTGGGACCATAGACATCTGCATCCATGAGGCCAACTTTGCAACCCGCTCGTTTCAGGCCAACGGCCAATGACGTTGAAACAGTGCTTTTGCCAACGCCACCTTTTCCACTGCCCACCGCAATCACGGCCTTTGCGGTCAATCCAACTTGCCCAAGTGGAATCGGCTTTCGTTCATGCTCGACAATTTCCACATTACATTTTGCATTTGGGAACTTGTTCGAAAGCAAGTCGTTAATCGAAGTTTCAAAGTCACTCCGAATCGGAGCTGCAAAACTGGTAAGCCCGATCTTGGCGGTAATCGTTTCGCCATCCACAGCCAACTCGTGCACCTGTTTTCGTTTGGTTATCGGGCGCCCGCTTTCCGGGTCCAAGATTTCGGCAAGAGCGGCAGTAACGGTTTCAGTGTTGAGAGCAGTCATGTAAACAGTTTTAGGGTTCGCGTGGATTTTTTCATCGCAGAAAGAGATCAAACGTTGGCTTTCATCTTTGTCAGTTTACGGCCAATAACAACCCGAATTGACAGTTTTGAAGCTATTAGTTCGTTCAAAGCGGGGCGACAAGCGGGATTCTTATCTTAAGTAACCCAAGGAAGATCTCGGGCTACCACTTCTTCGATCGAATAAGCAACAGCAGGGGCAGTTTCAAAATAGGATTTGGCTAAACCGATCAACCGCGAGGTTTGGCCCGTTGATGAGAAGACCTCAGAAAACCCGGCCTGAACCAGATCCAGTCGAATGTCGCATAATTCACCACTGCCAACGGCAAACAAAGGCGTCTTGAAAAGAGGCAATCGAGTAGCATCAAAAAACTGGGCTAAAGAGTTTGTACTTAAATCCGAAAAATCCAGGACGACCACTGCAGGGCGAAAGGCATCAATCGCGTTTGCCAGAGACTCAACACACGCAAACAGCTTGACCGCAACTTGCTCCTGAGCAGCGGCGCGGACAATCGCACTTGGCCATCGGTCGGAACTGGGGAGCAACAGCAAGTGCCCAACTGTCTTGCCCTTTTGTGTTTGGCCAACCTTATTCATCATCGGCGATCTCTTCCTCGGCCGTCTCTTCAAACACGATCGGTTCTTCGGCAGATTTATCGCCAGCAAGCTGCCCGATCCGACGCCCAAGTTTCGCACGGCTAATTCCCAGCAGCTTGCAGGCTTGAGCTTTGTTGTTTCCTGCAATCGCCATTGCCCTTTGGATCAACTGCAATTCGATGTCGGCTAGATATTCGTCCAGTTTAATTTCAACGATTTGCGGTCGGCCGATTTGCTGTGCAAGGAGCGATTGCTCAAATCGTTCTGGCAATTCGTTTTTGGAAACTTGATTTTGGTCGGTTTTGATTTCAATCTCTTCGATCGTTCGTTTTAGCTCTTCCAGGTTGCCTGGCCAATCGTAATCAACGATCCGCTGCATCGCCGGCTCGTCGAACGATGCTTGAGAATTTTTCGTGCTTGCCGTTAGCACCATTTGAGCCAGCAAAGGCAGGTCGGTTTTACGTTTCCGTAACGGAGCGATATCCAGTTTCATCACACATGTTTTTTCGGCGATCTGCGGTGGAACTTTATGGAGGTCGGCACAAGTCGCGATCGTGCGTAGCTGGGAACGGTCCAACTCCAGAAACCCGCGCAGCTCTTGTGTGGCTTCGACTGTCAAGCGATCGACATCCAACAGCAACAGGCAACCGCCCTGCCCTGCCCTCTCGTGGACTTGCATGACCGTCGTTTGTACAAGCTGAGCATCAGCAACCGCGCAATGGATCGGATAAAGTTCACTCGCGTTTCTATTTTGCTTTCCTGGCGCGCGGGTCACGTCTTGTCGAGCAACGTGAATAGCTCGGGCCAGTTGTTCCCGTTCGGACCCCGGCTCACCAACGATCATCAAGTTACAATCGGTCTCACTGGCCACGGCGATCTGCCGTGAAAGCAATTGAGCCTGCGGGCTCACGCCGACGAAATAGTCGAACCCAAATTTTTGCGTCTGGGCAGTACGCAATTGATTGATCAATTCATGGGTTGAGCTGGATGCCGAATCAGAATTATTGGAAAGGTCCACTGCCGACACGCAGGCAAGCAACTCTCCTGTAACGCCTGAATGGCCGCCAAGCGAAAAAAACTCTGCGTTCCGATAGATCAGGTGCCCATCTGCGGCCGTGCGAAAAACTTTAGCTGCCCATCCCGTCGAAGTTTCCGAAGTGTCCGACAACAAATCGGCTGCCTGAGCTTCGGAAGGTGCTGCTAGGCCTCGGACTCGATTCAGATTTTCGTCAGCGATCCGGTCAGTCGTCCAGACACATTCCAGCGTTTCCAATTGGTCGGCTTCTGCACCCAGCCATCGACAAAGCGAGCGGTTTGCGAAAACAATGCAGCCTTTACCGTCCAAAACGTAAATTGGACGATGGGCTTCGTTTAACAATTGGTAAAGATTCGATCTTGTGGAGCGTGATTTTGCCATCAAACCGGTTTGCAATGCCTTCGAGTGAGCTTTCCTGAGTCGAATTGGCTCTGGTATATTCCAATTGCCGCCAACCCCCATTGTACACGAACGATTGCCAACGCATGACCCGCGAAACTCTGCTTTCCAATACGCCCTCGTCTGAAACGGACGATCCTAAATTACGACCCGAACTGTTAGAGCAGATGGTTGGGCAGCGTGATGTAATTGAACGTCTTCGGATTGCGATCGATGCGACTCGTCAACGTGGCGATGTGATGGGGCATATTCTTTTTGACGGCCCACCCGGTTTGGGCAAGACGACGTTTGCTCATTGCATTCCGAAAGAGCTGGGAGTGCATGTGGACTTTTTGAGCGGCCCCAGCCTCAAGGCTCCCAAAGACCTGGTGCCAAACCTGACCAACTTGCAAGAGAAGCAGGTTCTATTCATCGATGAGATCCACCGTGTTCCCAAGATCGTCGAAGAATACTTGTACACAGCGATGGAGGATTTTCGCATCGATTTAATTTTGGGGGACGGGATGAATGCTCGCACCCACAATTTTCGGCTCAAACCGTTTACCTTGATCGGCGCGACCACCCGAGCCGGAATGTTGACCGGTCCGCTTCGCGATCGTTTTCAGATGCGTGAGCATTTGGATTTTTACACACTGGAAGAGTTGCAAGAGATTGTAGAGCGGAACGCTGGCCGACTGAAAATCGAAATCGAATCGGTGGCAGCCGCGGAGATCGCAGCCCGCAGCCGCAGTACGCCCCGCGTCGCCAACAATCGCCTGAGGTGGGTGCGTGACTATGCTCAGTCTCGTGCCGACGGAAAAATCACAATGGACGTCGCTCGAGCTGCTTTGGAGATGGCGGGCATCGATTCGTTGGGACTTGATCGACAAGACCGGAAGTATCTCGATACGCTTGTGAGAGTTTGTGGTGGCGGTCCGTCGGGGATCGAAACGATCGGGGCCACGATGAATACTCCCAGTGATACGTTAGAAGACGAAGTCGAACCGTTTTTGTTGCGAAGCGAGCTGATTCTACGAACGGCCCGCGGTCGCGTGGCAACGGCGAAAGGTTTTGAGCACATGAAAATGGTGCCACCCGATCCCGACGCGCAAAAGCGAATATTCTAAGCGGTAAAGCGAATGTTCTAAGCGGTATTGCCAATTAGCTGGAGTCCAAAACCCAAGTCACAAAACCAAACCAAAACAATATGCCTTTAAATGCTGCCCAATTGGATCACATCGGTGAGTGCTTGAGCGCTGCTGTGCACGGCCCTTTCTTCCCAGACGGAGAATTTTGCACACTTTTTGGCCTGACACGTGAAGAAGTTTGCGCCGTGGCGAACGAGTGGCCCTTGGTCACGTCGCACGAGCAGACTAGAGTCGCAGTTGGCGCGACGCTGAACAACTTATGCGGCTATCCGTCCAAACACTTGGACAAATGGGACGAGTACATTTCGTTGCCACGCGAATCGGTTCCCGACTTGATTCAGGCTTGGAGAGAGTCGCAGAAATAACAAACAACTCGTCACGATGCAATTTATCGGCGCCGCCCCGTCAGAATTCTGGATTGTACTAAGATGTTGAAGAGTCTTACGCTAGTCGCCATTTTCCTGGTTGGCGCATTATTTGGTCGCTATGTGATACCGTCGAACTCGGACTTGAGCCAAGCAGATGCGGAGACGAGTTCAAAACCAGTTATGAGTATTCATAAAATTGGCCAAGACTATTCTCCGGTTGATCTGTGGGACCTTCTCGCAACTCTAAAAATCACTGAACGGGAAGATGGCGGCAAGGGAATGACCTACTATCGGAACGAATACGGATTGGAACTGGAGTTTTTCTGCGAAACATTGACTAGCATAAAGATCCCTTCCAACGCAGCTTGCCAACAACAGCTAAACTTGCCGTTCGAGATTTCGGGGCAGGATTTTGACGAAGTGGTCGCTCAACTCTCGAAATGTGGAGGGCGGAAGATTTCAGATGACGAATTCCTGTTGAAAAATACAGAAATCCGTTTGTTGAAAGATGAGAACCAACTGAGCGGGTTGTTTTTTTCTCCAGATAAAATCCGGAGGCAAGAGATATGGGGTGGCCTTGGCTATACCGTTAGAAAGAAAGAAAACGACAACCTTCGTTCTGTCAGGCGCCCTGTAACGGATTAACGTTGATAAAAACGGCAGCGACATAACCAAGCAACGCAAAGAAAGAGGTGCCAAGTAC
>CAZDBA010000016.1:5981-7138 GCA_964503615.1 uncultured Pirellulaceae bacterium | reverse complement strand
GTGCCAAGTACCTTCTGCAATGCTTCGCCAATGCAATTTGACAAGTTATTTGGATTCTTCGCTAAATTTTGCCTAGTGTTATCCGAGCCCGCCCCGATTGGTCGTCTCTTACGCGTTGACAAAAACCCTCCCCGTTTTAGGATTTCGGATTGATTTTCATTCACGAAACCAACCCTAAGTGACTTCATTGACCAAGACCGCTTTTTTGTTTCCCGGACAAGGCGCGCAGACCGTTGGCATGGGCCAACAACTCTGTGAAGAATTGCCTGCTGCAGCCGAGCTGTTTGATCGCGCGAATGAGACGCTTGGTTACGATCTGAAGGCGACGATTTTTTCGGGCCCGGAAGAATCTTTAAATGCCACCAATCGAGCTCAACCGGCGTTGTACGTCTGTAGTCTGGCGGCGTTGGAAAAACTAAAGTCAGAAAACGCCGAAGTGGTCGAGGCTTGTGCTTTCGCCGCTGGTTTGAGTCTGGGCGAGTACACCGCAATCGTTTTCGCGGGCGGAATGAGCTTTGAGGACGGCTTGCGATTGGTACAGCGGCGTGGCGAAGCGATGCAGGCAGCTGCCGAAGCGACCCCCAGTTCGATGGTCAGTATTTTGGGCATGGAACCGGACGCCGTCGAGCAATTGTGCAACGATTGCCGCTGTGACGGAGAAGTATTGCAGTTGGCCAACCTGCTGTGCCCTGGAAACATCGTCGTTTCCGGCCATCAAGGTTCGTGCGATGTGATCGCAGAAAAAGCGGCCGACGCCGGCGCGATGAAGGCGATTCCGCTTGCCGTTGCAGGAGCGTTTCACACGCCCATCATGGAATCAGCGATCGAAAAGCTGCAAGATGCACTGGCCGATGTAGAAATTCAACCAACACGGATTCCGGTTGTCTCGAATGTGGATGCCAAGCCACACCAGGACCCTAACGAGATCAGAGAGTTACTGGTCAAGCAGGTTTGCGCGCCCGTGTTGTGGGCTGATTCGATGCGTTGGTTAATCGGAGAAGGCATGTCAGAATACTACGAGGTCGGGCCAGGACGCGTCTTGCGAGGTTTGATGAAGCGAATGGGCAAAGACGTCAGAAAAATGCCCGGTCACGGCGTGATGGATACCAAATAGCCAGTCGCAACGGGAACCCGGCGCATTAGCGAGGAAACAGCTT
>CAZDBA010000016.1:0-5881 GCA_964503615.1 uncultured Pirellulaceae bacterium | reverse complement strand
AGCGAGGAAACAGCTTTCGCTTCCTGCGGGTTACCACAGAAGCGAAATTAAAAGCGAAATCAGAAGCGAAACTAAATAAACTTTTTATATACGGACACACAAATGAGTATTGAATCACTAAAAGTCGATTTGAGTGGGCAGACGGCGATCGTAACCGGAGCTTCGCAGGGATTGGGCCGAGGAATGGCGATCGCCCTGGGAAGTGCTGGGGCCAAGGTAGCTTGTATCGCGCGAAACGCCGAAAAACTCGCAGCCACCGTAGGAGCGATCGAAGAAGCCGGTGGGCAAGCCGAAGCGATGACCTGCGACGTGAGCGACAAAGACTCAGTCAACGGAGTCGTTGATAAAGTCGCCGACGATTGGGGCCGTCTGGACATTCTGATAAATAATGCGGGGATTACTCGTGACGGGCTGTTACCTCGAATGACCGACGAGAACTGGGACGATGTAATTACCACTAATCTTCGCGGCAGCTTTTTATTCTGCCGTGCGGCCAGTCGCGTCATGATGAGTGCTCGTTATGGACGAATCATCAACATTTCCAGCGTGTCGGGACTGATCGGAAACGCCGGCCAAACCAACTACTCGGCTTCCAAAGCCGGTTTGATCGGGCTGACTCGTAGTTTGAGCAAGGAATTGGCCAAAAGAAAGGTAACGGTAAATGCAGTCGCTCCCGGCTTCATCGAGAGCGAAATGACCGATAGTTTGGGCGAAGACATGCTCAAACAGCTGATAAAAGCCAAGATTCCTGCCAACCGAATCGGTACTGCCGAGGACGTTGCAGCGTGCGTGCTGTTCCTCTCCAGTGCCGCAGCGAGTTACGTAACAGGGCAAGTGTTGACGGTTGACGGCGGAATGACGGGTTAAATGTCCCTGAAACCTTGAAAACAACGAGGAAACCGCTGTTGTGCCTTGACCCTTTTTGTCAGCATCCTCTATCTTGTGGAAGCTTTTAAAACAGCAGATAACGGGCCAGCGATCGCGCGGGTCCCTAATTTTAAACAACAACAGATGATTATTTGAAAAGGAACCGATTAATGGCAGCATCGGTCGAAGAACGCGTAACTGAAATCGTTGCAGAGCAGCTAGGCGTTGAAAAAGAAAAAATTAAGCGAGAGTCGAACTTCGTAAACGATCTTGGCGCCGATTCATTGGACACCGTTGAATTGGTTATGGAGTTGGAAGAAGAATTCGACATCAACATCCCTGACGAATCAGCAGAAAAGATACAGACCGTTGGTGAAGCAATTGACCATATCGAGAAGGCTTCTGCGTAAGCATCTTTGATGCATTGATAACTAAGACGCATCTCAGAATTACCAGACCGCGCATTCTGCTTTGGTCGGGAGATGTTTAATGAACAAAGGCATTTTAGATCGTTCTCTGATGCCTATAAGTCATTTGGAATGCGCGGTGGAGTGATTTGAGACTGAAAAGTTTCAGAGCGTCTTTGCCGTGCAATTTTTTTGTAGATGAGTAAGGTAGGGTTTTCACATGGCGCGGCGAGTCGTCATCACAGGCATGGGTCTGGTAAGTCCACTGGGGCACACAGTCGAGGAATGCTGGAAGCGAGTCTCGACTGGCGAAAGCGGAATCTCCCTGATATCGACCGTCGATATGTCCGATATCAAGGTTCTTGTCGGTGGCGATATCAAAGACTTTGACACTACCGGTTATCTGGAACCCAAAGAAGTCAAACGCGTTGACCGATTTACTCAGCTAACCATGGTCGCGGCAATCGATGCCGTTCGTGATTCAGGTATCGAGTCAGTCGAAGACAAAACAACGGTCGGATGTGTCATCGGATCAGGGATCGGCGGATTGACCACGATTTCAGAAGCGATGGAACGTTTGGTGCTCAAAGGCCCTGATCGTGTTTCGCCGATGACAATTCCCAAACTGATGCTCAACGCCGCCGGTGGAAATGTTGCCATCGCATTTGGCTTTCGCGGACCGAACTACGGTGTGGCGACAGCTTGTGCCAGTGCAACCAATGCGATGGGTAATGCGTTCGCACATATACGCGACGGAATCGCCAAAGCGGTTGTAACCGGTGGTGCCGAAGCAGCGATTACGCGTATGGGAATCAGTGCGTTTCAAAATATGAAAGCGCTTTCTCGTCGCAACGATGAACCGACAAAAGCAAGCCGTCCTTTCGACGCAGATCGAGATGGGTTCGTCTTTGCCGAAGGCGCGGGGATTCTCGTGTTCGAAGAACTGGAACATGCCAAAGCTCGCGGTGCAAAGATCTACGGAGAGGTGGTTGGGTTCGGAATGTCTTGCGACGCCGGACACATCACCAGCCCCAACTCAGAGGGGATCGGTGCCGCGGGTGCAATGCAAATGGCTTTAGATGATGCCGGGATTTCCGGATCGACCATCGACTACATCAATGCCCACGGGACAAGTACGCCGCTGGGAGACAAAGCCGAAACGAAAGCGGTAAAAAGCATTTTCGGTGATCATGCCTACAAGGTTTCGATCAGCAGTACCAAAAGTCAGCTGGGACACTCGTTAGGAGCCAGTGGCGGATTGGAGTTGATTCTTACTATCGAGGCGATTAACAACAGTTTGGTACCGCCAACGATCAATCTGGAAACGCCCGATCCCGATTGTGATTTGGACTACACGCCCAACGTTGCCAAAGAACTTGAGATCAACTACGCGATGAGCAACAGCTTTGGATTTGGCGGACACAACGCCTCGATCATCGTGAAAAAATTCGTTGATTGAGTCCTCTGCATCTTTATCCCTTTAGGGGAAAATGAACGGCATACAATTCCGGTGCTTTGTCTATTTCATACATTGGTAAAGGTGGACAAAAAAAACGGATTGGGTTTTTGGGGAAACGACTTGATCAAGTTCGCGGTTATTCCGACTTGCCCCTTTCTCTCTTGAAACGCTCAACTACCATTACGGGATAGGTTGGACGTATTTAATTTGAGAGCAAACCATGAGGCTTGGAATTCCCAAAGAACCCGCTGGCGAGACTCGGGTTGGGATCGTTCCGTCTAGTTTGAAGAAACTGGCCAAGGCGGGATTCGAAGTCATTGTCGAACGCGGAGCCGGCATCGCGTCCAGCTATTTGGATCATGAGTACGAATCGGCTGGAGCCAAATTCGGATCGCGCGAAGAAGTTTTGTCGGCTGAGAACATTATCTCGATCCGCTTCCCCGAAACAGCCAGCATTGGCAAAGGCGCCAATCTGATTTGCGTAGCCGATCCGTTTCGCCATCCTGAACGAGTAAAGCAGTGTCAGGAAGCCGGCATCAATCTGATGTCGATGGATATGATCCCGCGTCGACTTTCACGTGCTCAGTCCATGGATGTTAACTCCAGCCAGGACAATCTTGCCGGTTACAAAGCGGTACTGCTGGGAGCGAGTCAGGTTCCCAAAGCGATTCCGATGATGACGACATCAGCAGGTACCGTCCGTCCCGCCAAAGTGGTCGTCATGGGAAGCGGAGTAGCCGGACTGCAGGCGATCGCAACCGCCAAACGTTTAGGAGCGATTGTATTCGCATCCGATGTACGCCGCTCTGCAGCCGAGCAAATCGAATCGGTAGGTGGCCGCTTTATCGAAGTCGATGGGATGGACGATTTCGAAGACGCATCGGGATACGCAAAACCACTTACGCCAGAGTTTATTCAAAAGGTCAACGACACCGTTTGCGAGGTTGCCTCGGAAGCCGACATCATCGTTACCACGGCGCGAATTTTTGGGCGTCCTGCTCCGATTACCGTTCCCGCATCGGCGGTCGCCAATTTCAAGCCGGGATCGGTTGTTGTGGACATGAATGCAGACGTAGGAGGCAATTGCGAATTGACCGAGGTAGACAAAATTCTAACCACGGACAACGGCGTGATCATCGTTGGGACTTCCAACTTACCCGGCACGATCGCCAACACCGCCAGCATGTTGTACTCCAATAATTTGACAACCTTTATCACCTCGCTCGTCCAGGACGGCGCGGTTCAAATCAGTGAAGACAATGACATTTTGGTCGGAGCTCCCGAAGGTTCTGACTTTTACGTTTCTGGAATGGGAGGCGTGCTAATTTGTCACGAAGGGAAACTTCACGCGAAACAAACTCGTTTGGGAGGTGTGCTTTAAGATGACGATGACACCAGAACTATTAATTGGCAGTATCACACTATTTGTCTTGGCGATCTTCCTGGGATTTGAGTTGATCACAAAGGTCCCTGCGACTTTGCACACGCCGTTGATGAGCGGTGCCAACGCGATTTCCGGAATCAGTATTATCGGCGCACTGATCGGGGCGAACATAGCGTTCCCTGCTTTCTCAGGGTTGTTGGCTTTTGTGGCGGTCGTTTTGGCAATGATCAATGTCGTCGGTGGCTTTGCCGTCACCAACCGAATGCTGAAAATGATCGCGGGCAAGAAACGGCGGGATAAGTAGGATGCAAGCTTGGACATCGTTAGGCTACTTGTTATCAGCCGTCTTGTTTATTTTGGGGCTCAAGAAATTAGGTCACCCGAGGACCGCGCCGTTTGGAAACCAACTGGGTGCCTTGGGCATGCTGGTTGCCGTATTGACGACCGTGCTGGACATGGGACTTAAAGGGGACGCTCATTGGGGCCTGATCATCACAGGCTTGGTACTGGGAACCGCCATCGGTTTGTGGATGGCAGTTCGGGTTGAGATGACCGGGATGCCCGAATTGGTCGCACTGTTCAATGGCTTTGGCGGAGCTGCATCCGCTTTGGTCGCCCTAGCGGAGATCTGGAAGTACCTGGAGGCGGACACAGTTCCCCCTGAGGGCTTGGGCCGGACGGTAATCGTAATCGCGGCAGGATTGTCCGCTCTCGTCGGCTGGATGACGCTTACCGGCTCAGTACTGGCGATGTATAAGCTCAAAGGTGGCATCAATTTTCGCGGCAAGTGGCACAAGACGCCGACTTGGGGGCCTGTTTGGCTGAACCCGGTCAAGATCGCGCTCTTCCTCTTGGTATGTCTGTTGATCTATTTGAACATCGGAGCGCCAACAAACATGCTCTATGTTTCGGGGATCGTCTTGATCTCATCTGTGTTGGGGATCGTGCTGGTGCTGCCGATTGGCGGAGCCGATATGCCGGTCGTTGTGTCACTGCTTAATTCACTGTCCGGGATCGCCGCCGCGTTTACCGGGTTCATCATTACCAATTCGGTTTTGATCATCGCTGGTTCTCTGGTCGGCGCGTCAGGTTTGATTCTGACCTTTATCATGTGTAAAGCGATGAATCGCTCGCTCGCCGACGTGCTGTTCAAATCGTTCGGCGGATCAGGAGAGAAAGAGTCGGTGACGCGAACAAAAGTTGGTTCCGATCCTGACGAAGTCGCTATGATGTTGGACGGGGCTCAAAAAGTGATCATCGTGCCGGGCTACGGCATGGCGGTTTCCCAATGTCAGCATCAAGTCAAAGAGTTCGCCGATCTGCTGACCGACAAGTACGACACCGAGGTCAAGTACGCGATTCATCCCGTTGCAGGCCGTATGCCGGGACACATGAACGTACTACTGGCAGAAGCCAAAGTACCCTACGAGCAACTGATCGAAATGGATGAGATCAATCCTGAGTTCCCAGAGTGCGATGTCGCGTTGATTATCGGAGCCAACGACACAACCAACCCAGCGGCGCGAAGCGGCGAAGGTCCTCTGGCGGGCATGCCGATCATCGACGCGGACCAAGCTCGTTCAGTCGTGATCGTTAAACGATCGCTGTCAGTCGGTTACGCCGGCGTCGACAACGATCTATTTTATCTGGACAAAACAATGATGCTGTTCGGTGACGGTAAAAAGATGATGTCCGAGCTGAACAACGCAGTCAAGGAATCGTAGCGTCAAATGGAACCCGACGCGTTAGCGAGGAACAGCCTGG
>CAZDBA010000015.1:0-45117 GCA_964503615.1 uncultured Pirellulaceae bacterium | reverse complement strand
TGGCTCAAAGTTTGCCAGACAAGAACATGGAATTGATTGGCGTCGATAATTCTGAGGCGATGTTGGCCAAGTGCGATGAGAAGCTTGCCAAGCTCCAATTGCAACAAACGATCGAGACTTGTTTGAGCGATGTCCGACGATTCGAGTTTTCAGAAGCTTCGATCGTGTTGATGAATTACACATTGCAGTTTGTCGAAGTCGAGAATCGGTTGGGCTTGCTAAGCAGGATTCGTGATTCGATGCGGCCCGGAGGTTTTTTGCTGGTCAGTGAAAAAGTGATCCACCATCAGCCCAACGTCGACAACGCATTGGTCGAGTTGTACTTTGAGTACAAGCGACGACAGGGCTACAGCGAACTGGAAATCTCACGCAAGAGAGACGCGCTGGAAAACGTGCTGGTTCCCCTGACGGTAAACGACAACATGGAAATGTTGCATAAGGCTGGTTTTGAACGGGTTGAACTTCTACTGAAGTGGTTCAACTTCGCGACATTTGTTTGCTACGTTTAAACCTGAATGCCAACGCAGCAATCAAAACGATATATTAACGCCGTCTTCTACTTTTTCCGCTCCTACGCTGGGCGCAAATAACTTCGATGAAGCCGCACAAATCCTGCAAGCGGGGAATTCTGGCGAATCCTACGAGTGGTTGTGGTGCTGAAATTTAAGGGCGCAAGGTCTCGTCCAGCATTTTGCCGAACTCCACCCAATACGGCTCGGGTGTTGGACCGTTGTGGCCGAACCCTTTAATCTCCATGAACTTTTTTGGGCTCGCATTGGTTGCCGATTCGTGGAGCTTCCTTCCGAATTTGATCGGAATCACTTGGTCCGCTGAACCATGCATCTGAACGAGTGGACCTGAGTAGCTGGAGAGTTTTTCGGCAGAGGGAAAGTCGTTCTTGATTAGCAGCTTGACCGGCAGCCAGGGAAACTTGGCCGCGGCAAGATCTGATAGTTTCGAAAAACTGCTGCGAATACCCAATGCCGTGATCGGGTTATTTTCTGCGATCGAAATGGCAATCGCTCCTCCCAGCGACTGTCCAAAGACAACAATGTTGTCACCTGTGTACCCTTGCGCTATCGCAAAATCGTAAACGGCTTGGCCGTCAGCATAAAGCCGTTGGTCGGTCGGGAACCCCTCGCTGTTTCCATAGCCTCGATAATCGAATGCCAATACGGCAACGTTGAATCGTTTACCCAACTGAGTGACTTCGTTCAGCATGTAACAAATTAGATCTCCATTGCCGTGACAGAGGATCACCAATCCACGCGGATCTTCTGGTTTAAAAAGAACACCATCGAGATTCTCGTCATCAGCAGTTGGGATGCGGACAACTTCCAACCCAGCAGGGAGATCATCAATCGCAATTCGTTGCCGAAGCAGGCCCGGAAACAACATATAAGACTGGAAAAAGTAAAATATCAAAACGACGATGACGTAAACGATCGCAAGGAAACTTAACCAGCGAAGCATTTTTGACTTGATTGATTTTGGCTTATTTATGTCCAGCGGCTGGGTATTCTCAACCATCGTAATTTTCCAGTTCAACGTTCCCTTACTATCAATGGCATCCTACCAAGCCAGTGGGATTCAAAATTCGATAGCGAGACCATTGGGGAGTGGAATTTTCGTAAATATCGTTGGAATCGGCAGAATGGCTATATTTTACCAGCCGCACTGGACGATCTCAGATTCTGGTGCTGGCAGCACTGTTCCCGCAAACATTGCGCAGATCAGGCACCAAAATACGGGCGAAATGCTCCCGTGACGAAAGTTTCAAGATCACTCCGGAGGGCGCCTTTTTGGGCGAGAGAGATGAGAATTGGGCAATTTCTGTTTCTGACAATGGTTCTTATAGGGCTGAACACATCGGCTAACGCACAGGTTTCAATGAGACTTGGCGGACCAGAAACGTACACAACGAATCCAAACACACCGTCGCTGAATCCAAACCAAAAGCGACTTTCAGATCGTGGGCAATATGAATCTTTGGGTTCGACAAATCCGATCGGCGCAAAATTGACCGGCTATCAACAGGAGTTTTCGGAAGCTCCCAGTCTGCCAACCGGGAACTTGCAAGTGCCAACGCCTCTTCCGTCGTTGGAACCAGGTCAAGACGAGGGAACCGCTCCCCGTATCAGCGGTGAGTATCAACCATCTCCCCTTGCGCCTTCCGTGTTGCCTCAAGCTATTCCTCGCGAAGTCGGCTACCCGGATCCCGTTACGCTTGCTCCCCAAGGGAATATCGCGCCCGCTCCGATAGAAGATTCTGATTTTATTGGACAATCAGCTGCACCTCAGATTCAATATCCTCAGCCCCAATACCAGCCATTAGTAAATTCAGTTCCTGCAAACCGATATGAAACCCAAGGTGACTATCAAAGTGTGGTTGGCTCAACATTTGCTTTGTCATCGAACGACATAGGTGCAAGTTGCGGTTGCGAATCAGGAAGCGAAGTAACGGGTGATTCCTATTCCGGTTTGGGGGACGGACGAGGAAATGGTAGTAGACGCGGTCTTTTTACGCGCCGGAGAGGGAACCGTTCCAGGGCGGGCAATTCCAGGGCAGGCAATAGAATTCGTCAGCTTGGCAGTGGCAAACCGGCTTATATGTTTGTTGACTTTGGAGGCTATTTCGGTGAAGGCACAGGTAATTTGAATGGAATTTCGATTGAACAAGGTGACAATCTTTTGTTTGGTGCGGGATTTGGTCGGTATCTTACCGATGACCTTCGAATCGATCTCAGCGGCCGCTATCGTTTTGCCGAGTCGGAATTCGATTTAGATGTTCCGGCAGGAAGTGCATTTGGGTTCGATGGTGGCACCGAGATTTTCACAACGATGTTGACGGGACGTTACTCCCTGCCCGGTTTCAATGGGTGTATCAAGCCTTATTTTTCTGCCGGTGTGGGCGCCGCCTATGGGCGATCACATGCAACTGCGGTCAGTCCCTTCGGTTTTGGTGGGACAGTCACGACCCCAGCAGTAAACTCAGAGGGTTTTCGCAGCGACGAAGAGACTACATTTGCCTACGTATTGGGTGGCGGTCTCGCGCTGAAGATGACCGACAAGATGTATTTTGATCTCGACTATCAGTACATCGATTTTGGTAACGGCCGAGAGACCGGTCCTTCATCTAGCGGCAATACGGTAGTGTTCGACGATCAGTCCGGACACGAAGTTGCGTTTCGTCTGCGGTTCAACTTCTAATGCTTACGACGAATACCGTTCGTCGGACCGCTTAAACATTTACGTTCAGCTGAACCCGGTCACCGGTCGCTTCGCTTGTAATTACCGTACCCATCAATGTGAATGCGGTGCAGTCGTAGATCCCAACGGGAATCATCTGACCGGCCAGACGGGTGTTGCCTTCGAATACGCAGATTCGATCGCAGTGGGTGCGACCTGTTAACTGAATCGGAGTTCCCGGCGGCACGTTGGTGTTCGCTTTTTTGCTGGGTCCTTCGACAAGAACTTCGACCGTTTGTTGAAGGAACCGCTGGTTGTCTTCTTCGCTGATTCGGTTTTGAATCGCCAAGAGGTGGTTGTTGCGATCCTTTTTGACTTGCATCGGAATGTCATCGGGCAAGTGATCGGCGCTGCGGGTTCCGGGTCGCTCGCTGTACTTAAAGATAAAGCTGTTTTTAAAGCGGCATTTTTCCAGCAGGTCACAAGTCCGCTGAAATTCTTCGTCCGTTTCGCCGCAAAAGCCAACGATGAAATCACTGGAGACGGCGGCTCGGTCACCCAGAATTTTGTCGATCCGTTCCATCATGGCGTAGTAGTCGCCTGTCGTGTAGCCGCGTTTCATGCGCTTGAGCACGTTATCGCAACCGTGTTGGGCTGGCACGTGTAGATATGGCGAGACCTTGGGCAGATCGCGAATCGTTTCCAGCAACGGTTCGGTCATGTCCTTGGGGTAGTTCGTGATGAACTTAATCCGCTCGAGCCCTTCGATCGGATGCAGCATCTCTAACAGCGCGGCCATGTCGGTGACTTCGCCTGCCGGAGTGCGAAATTTGTAGCTGTTGACGGTTTGGCCGAGAAGCGTGATCTCTTTACAGCCTTGCTGCGCGAGCAAAGTTGCCTCTTCGACGATTTGCGTTGGTGGCCGACCTTGCTCGGGTCCACGCGTCATAGGGACGATGCAGTAGGTGCAAAATTTGTCACAACCGATTTGGATTCGCAGGTAAGCCTGAAACGGTGTCGGCCGCATAGTGGGATCGCGCAACGGGTCAAACGTTTCATGACTCCGTTTGATGTCAAGCACTTTTCCGTCAGTCCGTCCCATGCTGAGTGCGGTTTGCCACTGGGCTCCCTCGCGGGCGTTGCGGATCAAGTCAGGAATTTGATGCAATTGGCCAGGCCCAACGATCAAGTCAACGTAGGGCGCTCGTTCGAAGATCAGCTTTTGATCTTTTTGCGCCATACAGCCCATGACGCCAATGATCTTGCTGGGGTCTCGTTTCTTCTGCTGGCGCAAACGACCGAGGGCGCTGTAGGTTTTATCCTCAGCGTGTTGACGAACACTGCATGTATTGAACAGCAATGTGTCCGCTTCTTTTGTGTTGTCGGTCAGTTCGTAACCTTCGCGGCGCAAGCTGGCCACGACCATTTCGCTGTCCAGCATGTTCATCTGACAGCCAACCGTTTCGATGTAAAGTTTGTGCGTTTTCTCGGACATTGCGGTTTGAGTTCGCTGCGTTGGGCGTTTGTATTTCGAATTCGTTTTAAAGGGTTCCGATGGAAGTCCACGGCGAAAAAATCGTAAGATAACTCGCTGGCTTTTGTGTCACCATTGGAAAACAGCAGCCAGTCTAACACGCCGAAAATTGTTTGGGCGAGAGGAAATCGGTAGATTCTGAGGCCTGGTTCTACCAGAGGGCATTTTTCATTCGAGTAAGCTATTTGGCATTCGCAGATCGCAAGCACTCTCAGGCATGAGAACCAGCACAAAGCGATCGTTTCCATACGGCAAATACAGTGAAAACGAAAATTTCGAGAGCAAATAAACCCCGGAAACTAGCCAGGAAGTATCTTCTTGTGTGCCAATCTCTTGTTCTCTCCCCGAAAGATCACTTATGTCTCTCTCCCGTGCTCTTTGTTGCCTGGCTTCGTTGGTGTGTTTGGTTTTGTTGGCTAGCGATTCAGTTGCTCAACACAACGGCACCTATGCCGATTTTTACGCAGACTACCCCCAGAACACTCCCTTGGTGGTGGCTGGTAGCGACATAATGGACACAACCAATAACAATTTGTGGCATTACCGTCGTCTGTATCGCACGGGCACAACGCCTCAACCTCAGGAACTTGCCGGTCAGTGGAACGGTGTAAACAAAGGGATTGTGGAAGTCGTCGGCTACCGTCAATTTGTCAAAAGCATCGATGTGGGGTCGAACGGACAGGTGTACGGCGACAATATCCAAGTCCAACAAGTTCAGTCGAGCGAACTGCGGACCAATGGATGGCAAACCAAATTCGATTATCGAAACAATTTGCTTGAGCGACGCGGCGGTTACGCGGTTCAAGCTCCAACCCACCGTGGGTACTTTGGCCAAGGTGCAGTCTTTTCCTACGCTAACGGAAACAACCCACCTAAGGACCCTGCTCGCTTATTAGAAGACCAAGTCGTCAGGATCGGCGACAATCACATGCTGGGTCGGGCGGTCGCCAAATTCGGACCGATTCGAATTCCATTATCCTATTTTATCCTTGAGCGTCGGCCGTAGTGAAATCCTATTCGAACCGATCGCCGATCTCAGGTTTATAACCTCGCAAGAACTCAGAGATTTCCATTTTCCTTTTGCCTGCTGGCTGTATTTCAGTCAAGGCAAGCATGCCATCACCCGTCATGATCGCCAGACTCGTTTTGGTGCTCGCGCAGATTTGTCCCGGTTCAACTGAATCGTCATAGGGCTGATCGTTCATCGTTGCGGGGTCCAACCGAACCGCGCGGTGAATGATAATGCGGATTGGCTGACCTTTTTCACGTTGCCAATTGGTATAGGTGCCAGGCCACGGTTGAAATGCCCTGACTTGGTCAATGATCTGTTTTCGAGTACGAGTCCAATCGACACAACCGTCTGACTTGTTCAGTCGAGGCGCCTTGGTCGCCAACTTGGGATCCTGCTTTTCACCGATCGTCGATTCGCCGTCCCAGGCTTGGAGCATTTCGATTGAGGTGATCACTTCGGCAACACCCAACTCGGACAACCGCGGTTCGAGGTCTTCGGCTGTTTCGTCTTCGCTGGCAGTCAGTTCTGCAAATCGCAACGCCGGTCCCGCATCCAGTTTTGCGGTCATATGAATCACAGTGATGCCGAGCGTTTGCTCGCCGTGATAAACAGCCCAATTGATTGGAGCTGCGCCACGGTATTTGGGAAGCAGAGATCCGTGCAAGTTGATTCCTCCCAAGCGGGCAACGGCCAAGCAGTCGCGGGATAGAATCTGGCCGTAGTCACAAACGACGAACAGGTCTGGTTCGAACTCTTTCAGTTTTTCGATCACGTCGGGCGTGTTGATGCTGGGTGGATCGAAGATCGGCAAGCCCGCAGCCTCGGCCGCTTCACGGCTGGGGTTGGCTACTGACTTTCTGCGCTTTCCCGAATCGACCGTGGGTCGGGTAACCAAAAGCGGAACCTCGTGCTCCGACTCAAGAATCGCTTTGAAAGTGGGCACGGCAAAAGGACCGGTACCAAACATGAGAATGCGCATATCTAAAACTGTTTAACAGAAGCGAAAAGTGGATTGCCGAAGCCAAACGGGTTTCGAACGATTGTTTTGATGAAAACCTTAGCAGAACTCGTCTTCCAGCTTTTTTAGCCGGGCGGCGATTTCCATGTCTGGCGGGATTTTCCCCGATGCTTGATGACCAGTAAACTCGATTTCGAAATCTTCCAGTTCGCCGTCGATCAGCTTAAACGTCGATTCCGCGATTCGATCGATAAACATGGTCCCGCAGATATGATCGTATTCGTGTTGGATAATTCGAGCTAGCATGCCATCAAACGTGCCTTCGATTGGCGACCCGTCCAGACCGTATGCGGAAACATGAATTTGAGTGGGTCGCATCACATTTGCGTGGATTCCAGGCAAGCTGAGACAGCCTTCTTCCTTTTCTTCACGGCCTTTTGGTTTCTGAATGACGGGATTGATGAAAACCAATTCTTCGCCTTTGCCCGGTTCTGCGGCTTCGTTAACGATGAATAGTTGAAACGGCAAATCGACTTGATTGGCCGCCAAACCGACTCCTCTCGCCTCATACATTAGAGGAAACATCTTGGCTACCAAGTCTTTAAGGTCTTTGTTTACTTTACGAAGGGGCTTTGATTTATGTCGCAACGTTGGGTGCGGATACTGCACGATGTCCAATTGATTCTCCAAAGGTTGTGTATAACAGACGCTTATCAAAAGCGTTATTCATAAGTGCGGTCGCCTAATGCAATCGCATTTTTTTATTTGTTTTTCAGCAGGTCAAAACAATTGAAAATTTTTAGTTGACAAAAGTAAAAACGAGCTCTTGTAAAATTGACCAAGAATGTTCGGGGATTTAAATGTTGAATTGTTGGTAGCAAATTGAAAAGCCAATTCAATACCCATTCGATGATTTTTCTTTCGCAGAAGGATTTGAAAAAGACCGCGAAGATTGCTTGACAATCAATCACGGAATCGCAGAATAGGCCCAGTCGAGATTGAAGCCTATTCGGATCATTGTTCAACCCCGAACACAATCCTTAACTTAACTCACCAATTATTCTCTCCTCAATCAATCAACTTTAGACTTTAACTGGTTTACTCGCTGACGGCGAGCGATTGGATAACGATTGTTTAAGGTTCACTCGGAAAATAGCAAAGCAAAACACCATACTCCATGAGAACACTTCGGACTTAACAATTTGAACAACTGTTGGCGGAAAGGCCAGCGAATCCTATTTAGGAAAGTGACTGGGTGGCGGCAACCGAAGGATGCGACAGTCGGCAGTAGCAATACTGTGGATCGGATTCCACGCCCATTTTGTTTGTGTTTCCGCGATTGAAATGTATATGGAAATCGCTACTTGTTACAAACTGTAAACGGCTGTTTGTAATGTGTAGAGTTGATCGCAACGCCTAGGATGGGTGTAAAGGACATAATCAAGGCTGAATTTGCAACTCGGTTCTTATTCAGCAAACTTAAGCGGCGGAGGGCATGAAGCCATCCGTCGTTTTTTAATGCTTGCTCAAAAATGTAGTCCTTGCTCAAGAGTCCAGTTAGAATACGCCGATGCCCATTGCCTTGCTCGCCTTTGGATCCAACGTTGGGGACTCTCCGAAGCTTTATCGTGAAGTCCAAACTATCCTTGCGGACCGAACACCCCAAGTCGAATTGATTCGGGCAAGTCAGGGGCTCCAGACGCAACCGATTGGGAAGGATGATTCGGATGAATCAAACCAGCACGGCCCATTAAACGAGAATGAGTATCTGAATGCTGCTCTGCTAATTCGAACCGAACTCTCACCCCAACAGTTGATCGCCGAACAGCTCAAGATCGAAACGCAGCTTGGGCGAGTCCGAGATCGTCGCTGGGGTCCTCGTACGGTGGATCTTGATTTGCTTTTGTACGATGACTTGGTCATCCAACAGGATTCATTGATTTGTCCACATCCAAGAATGTCGTTTCGGCGGTTCGTGCTTGAACCGGCCGCTGAGGTCGCCGCCGAGATGGTTCACCCCGACTCGCAGTTGACCATCGCAGAACTTTTGGATCGTTTAAACGATCGACCCAATCTGATTATTTGGCTTGGTGATTCTGACAATGTTCAAATTCGCAAAGTTGCCAGTCAGCAGACGCCTTTGAGACAAACGTTAAACGTGATCTTGCCAGATGATTGGCCGCGGTGCCAGCAAGATCTTAAATCTGAACGAGATAGCCGAGACAACCTGAGCCCGTTCTGGATTTGCCAAGTCGCCGATGTTAAACAGTTCGCGTCTATTCAGGCCGAGACGAAATTGTTGATCGTGCCGACCAATAGAAAAGTCCCGGAATCACTTGCTCTCTGTGGAGCGAGTTTTCGCGGAGCACGATTGGTCGTTGATCCATCCGACCCCAACCTTGAGAAAGAACTTTATGGCGCGATCGACGCGATGATTTGATCGCTTGATTTTCAGCAGTGAGGGTAATTCTTCCATCAGGGCCGAGATAGTGTTTAAGGTGATTGTTTATCAAGCCGATCTTGGTTTTGACGCCGAAAAAAGTTGACTTTCGAGGTGGAATTACCCTGATTGCACTTGGTAGAAATACGCCGCAGAAAATAACATCTGATTAGGTAATCTACCAACTTGTAACCGCCTTCTCCTGAATCAATCTGACCTATGCAAATAATTTTGGCCAGCAGCGAAGTCGTCCCGTTCGCTAAAACGGGAGGTCTTGCTGACGTCTGCGGTGCTCTGCCTGTAGAGCTGGAAAAACTGGGCCACGAAGCGATCGTATTCTTGCCAGCGTACACACAAGCCATCAATTGCGGTTTGGAATTGAACGAGACCTCGGTTGAGTTTGACATCCCCGTTGGCGCGAAACTTCATAAGGGTCAATTGCTGGAAAGCAAGTTGCCTGGAAGCAATGTTCGAGTGTATTTGGTCCGGCAGCCAAACTTTTTCGAGCGGGATGGTTTGTACGCGCAAGACGGCGAGGACTTTGGTGACAATTGCGCGCGGTTTACTTTTTTCTGTCGCTCAATCCTGGAAGCGATTCGCCTGTTGGACCTTAAACCGGATTTGATTCACGCCAATGACTGGCAGACCGGCTTGCTGCCGGCCTATCTAAAGACCGAGTTCGCTACGCTGCCAGTCTACAACAACATTTCAACGTTGTTTACGATTCACAACCTTGCCTATCAGGGAAGTTTTTGGCATTGGGACATGTTGTTGACCGGTATGGACTGGAAATACTTTAACTGGCGAGAGATGGAGTTTTTTGGAAGGCTGAATTTGTTGAAAACAGGTTTGGTGTTCGCTGACAAAATAAGCACCGTCAGTCCAACCTACGCAAAAGAAATTCAGGGCGTCGAGCAAGGTTGTGGGCTACAAGGTGTGCTCCAGGATCGCTCCGAAGATCTGGTCGGCATACTCAATGGCATCGATAGTACTTCATGGAACCCGGCGCTGGATTCACACTTGCCCGTTCAGTTTGGTGCGGAAAATTGGCAGGCGGGAAAGGCGCAGTGCAAAAGTCATCTTCAACAGCGCTTGGGTCTCAAACAAGATCCCAAGGTTCCGCTTGTGGGTATCGTCGGTCGTCTGGCGGCACAGAAAGGTTGGTCGCTGATCTTGCCGATCATCAAATCCTGGTTGGAAACAAGAGATGTCCAATGGGCAATACTGGGTACAGGAGATGCCGATTATCACGTCGTGCTGGAAACTCTTAATTGCAACTACCCAACCAAGATCGCAGCCAAGTTAGAGTTCTCCAACGAACTGGCTCATCAGATCGAAGCAGGCGCTGATATGTTTGTGATGCCCAGTGAATACGAGCCGTGTGGCCTGAACCAAATGTACAGTATGGCCTACGGAACCGTTCCTGTTGTTCGAAGCACGGGTGGTCTTGCAGACACAGTGATTGATTGCAACGTAGAAAATTGCGCTAACGGGACCGCCAACGGATTTCAATTCGATGAGTTTTCAACTTCCGCCTTGGAAAAATGTTTAGACCGAGCTGTGAATCGGTATTTAGAAGAGAAGGATACCTGGTCAGACCTTGTTCATCGTGGAATGACAACCGATTGGTCCTGGACTCAAAGTGCAAAACGTTATGAATCGCTTTACCAAGAAATCTTGAATGCACGCAAAGGGCAAAGACTAGCGTGACTTTTAAATTCAAACTGAAACAATGAATTGCCGAGTTTTTGGCAAAGTCGATTTTTGATTACGATTCATCAACTGGAAGGAACCGACAAGGGCTCTCAATGGTCAAGCGCAAGCCACAAGTCCGCATGCGTAGCTATGGCATTTATTCCCAATGGGATGCGAGTTCGAAATCGTTGCCAAAGATTTTAGAGTTCACGACTACGATCCCAGCTCAGATCAACATTGAGTTCGGTTATGTCGTCAATATTTGCAATGCCAAGAACCGCGAACTGGATTATTGCATCTATCATCCAGACATTCCGGATGATGATGGAAAAATACGACCACCCTTTGATGGAACTGTGTTTATCAAAACCAACGATTGGGACTTTTTCCTTGGTGATACCGTTTGGGCTCCCATCGAAACGAAAATTGGTCCATGGCGTTTAACGCTGGAGATCGATGGTCAAACAATCGCTGACAAGACGTTTAACGTTAGCTATCCGTAGCACGCCTCTCTGAGGCGTTAATACACGCCTCAGAGAGGCGAGTTACGTAACTGGCAACGTTTACCACCAACATAAGTTCTTTGATTTTTAGCAGACTCAAAAAGGGATGAACGAGGGCGATAAGTTTGTCAGAATCGGGTATGATAATATTACACCTCTCAAAACCCACTTCGATCTATGTCTGATTTACGTTTTGACCCTGTTACCCATCAGTGGGTTTCAATAGCCGAGAACCGTCGCAATCGCCCCGTAGAGTTCGCTCCCGTCGAACAAGCCCGGCATCAGGTAATCTGCCCATTTTGTGCCGGCAACGAAGACGAGACCCCGGAAGCATTGGCCGAGTTCGACCAAGATCTTCAGTCTCTGCCCAAACCCCCTGATGATGAACGGAACGACTGGAATGTACGAGTCGTTCCCAATAAGTATCCGGCCTTTGAGGGCCAGGGAATCGATCCGAAAACAAATACAGGCCCTTTCCGAACAGCAAACGATTTCGGCATCCAGGAATTGATCATTCCGACACCTCGTCATGTTTCTACGATTGGTGAACTCGAGATCGAAGAACTAAAACGAACTTTGCACGTGGCCAGATTGCGAATCGAAGCGCTTAGAGATACGGATGGCATTGAACACGCCATGATGTTCGTGAATTGCCGACTCGAAGCAGGGGCATCGATCGAGCACACCCATTTTCAGCTAATCGGTTCACCAATCCTTAGTCGTAGCCTGGAATCGAGAGCGGAAATAAGTGCTGCCTACTACCGAGACAATCATCAATCGCTCGTCCAGCGGATTGTGGAATGGGAGAGCAAACAGAATAAACGAGTGATTCGAAACTCCAGGAATTTTTCAATATTTTGTCCATTTGCCAGTCGGCAGCCTTTGACGGTTTGGATTGCTCCCATGGAGACTCCAGAGTCGTTCGTAGAAAGTGGCCATCTATTGGACGAGTTGGCAGAGTTGATTTTCGAATCGGTGAACAAGATCGAGTCGTTATTGGAACGGCCAGCCTACAACGTTCTGCTTCATCAACGCCCTTTTAAACATGATGGCCCCGACCATTGGTATGTCGAGATCTTTCCGAGAATGACAAAACAAGCTGGCTACGAGTGGGGAACTGATTTGTGGATCAATCCAGTCGCTCCAGAAACCGCCGCCAAACGGTTGCGTACTGCCGGGTCAAAACCAACTTAGCCAATAAAAGCCCGCGGCGAAAGGAAAGCCTGCAACTATCCGATGAGTGTCATTTCATGAACTGAGAATTCGGCTATCGCTCCTTCGGTGGCGGCTAGAAACTCTTTCAGATGTTGATTGTTCGAGTGAGCTTGCCATAGCTCATATGAGTCCCAATTCTCAAAGAACATAAAGTGAGCTGGGTTTTTGTTGTCTTGGTGTAAGTCATATTGAACGCAACCTTCCTCGGCCCGAGTGGGCTCGATCAACTTTTGCAATTCTGTCTGGACCAGTTCCACTTGCTCGTCGTTGGCCGTGATGTGAGCGACAATGGTCAGGTTTGCCATGATGGGTTTCCTTTGGAATAGTGTTTAAGCTGCCAGCAAAAGACGTAATTAACGACCGCCCAGATCTTCCGCTAAAGTTTAGCTGGTTGTTTTAATCGGCACACTTTCGTTTCGCAGGCCGTCGGGATCGCGCCAGATGTGAAACTCTTTCGCTTTTGACGCTTCCGTCAATTGCAAAAGCAATTTCTTTTCTTCCGAAAGTGCTTTTCATACTCGTGGTACTCGACCGAATAGATACAACATACTAGCAGATTAAGCCGCTTTGTAATCGCTTCTGGCAAACAGCATACCTGAACCATCTGGTTTGATAACGACAATGAACAACCCACAAATTCGACTTTGTCTTGTACTCCACAATCATCAGCCGGTTGGGAATTTTGACGGTGTATTTGAAGCGGCCTATCAAGATAGTTACAAGCCGTTTCTGGACGTGTTCGAACCGTATGAAAAGCTCTCGATCTCGTTGCACACCAGCGGACCATTGATCCAGTGGTTGGATCAAAACCACCCGGAATACTTGGACCGATTGGCAAACCTTGTTGCGGCAGGACGAATCGAGATTATCGGTGGTGCGTTTTACGAACCGATTCTGACGATGATCCCGGCTCGCGATCGTCGTGGACAGATCACCTCATTCACAAAGTATCTGGGAGATCGATTGAACGCCAGAGTTCGCGGGATGTGGATGCCTGAACGGGTATGGGAGTCGAATCTGACAACCGATTTGGCTGCTTCGGAAATTGAGTACACGATTCTCGACGACCATCATTTTCGGGCTGCCGGTTTAACAGACGACCAGTTGCATGGTTTTTATGTCACCGAAGACGAAGGTCGCATCCTCAAGGTTTTTCCGGGTAGTGAGAAACTCAGGTATTTAATTCCGTTTTCTGAACCTCATGAAACGATTGACTACCTGCGCGGACTTTCCGAATCCCATCCAGGTGCGGTAGCGGTGTTTGGCGATGATGGCGAAAAGTTCGGCACTTGGCCCAATACCAAGGAACATGTCTACAACAATGGCTGGTTAAGATCGTTTTTTGATCAGCTCAGCCAAAACTCGGACTGGCTGGCGACCACGACCCTTGCTGAAGCGGTAACCCGAACTTCACCGATTGGAAAAGTTTATCTTCCCGACGCCAGTTATCGAGAGATGACCGAATGGGCTTTGCCCGTTGAGCGACAAATCGACTTTGACCAAGCTGTTCAAAGTTTGGAACATGATGAGCGATGGTCAATGGTCCAACCCTTTCTACGAGGTGGATTCTGGCGAAACTTCAAAGTGAAATATCCAGAGACGAACGAGATGTACGCTCGGATGATGTACGTCAGCAGCTTGATTCAACAGGCGGAGCAAGAAGGCTGCGCTCCAGAAACCTGCGCGACAGCGCGCCAGTGGTTGTATCGTGGTCAATGTAATTGCAGCTACTGGCATGGCGCGTTTGGTGGCGTCTACCTGCCCCACCTGAGGAATGCCGTTTATCAGTCATTGATCAAAGCGGAAAAAGTAATCGATGCCGAACTGCGAAAGTCGCCCCATTGGGTCGAAGCGCTTGTAGACGATTACACTTTTGACAGTCGACGAGAAATTCGTTTGAGTAACGAGCAGCTGATCTCCTGGATTTCGCCATACGATGGTGGCCAGATCTATGAGTTGGACCTGTTGGACCTTGAGCACAATCTTTTGGCGACCATTCAACGTCGGCCAGAATCGTATCATCAAAAAATCCTTAAGGGGCGTGATGCGAATTCAGACGATGCGGCCAGCATTCACGATCGAGTGGTTTTCAAACAGGATGATCTTGATCAACACTTGGGTTACGATTTGCGACTGCGAAAAATGCTGGTCGATCATTTTTGGGACGAACGTGAAACTCTGTCGAATGTTGCCAGTGCGAAATCTCTGGACCGAGGCGACTTTGCACAAGGCGTATACCAAGCGACTATTCGGCGAAACCCGGATCGAATCCAGGTGATGCTGACTCGCAATGGAAATGTGTGGGGGATTCCGATCCAAATGACCAAAGGAATCACCCTGAGTTCGCAAAGTAACCAGATCGAGATCGCTTACCAGATAGATGGCATTCCAGAAGGACAGCAGCTCCATTTCGGAGTTGAATTCAATTTCGCTGGAATGCCTGACGGCCAAGACGATCGCTATTTCGAAAACAATTTCGGGGAAAAGCTTGGAGGTTTGGGCAGCAGCCTCGATTTGAGGGCAATGAACGGACTGAGGTTGGTGGACCAATGGCTGGGGTTAAAGGTTGACTTGCAGTTATCTTCTAATTCTAATATTTGGGCTTTTCCCATTAGAACGGTTAGCCAATCAGAGTCAGGTTTTGAGTTGGTTCATCAGTCAGTGGTTGTTCAACCGCACTGGATTATTCGCGGTGATTCGACTGGCCGCTGGACCACCAAGATTACTTTAGGTTTGGAAAGTTTGAAGAGTGAAGAGCTCAGCGATCGCGATTCTGTTGTGGCCGTGTCCTAATCTTTCCCTTTTCCTTTCTTAGTGTTCGAATCGCAAGCCCTTTCTGTAATATCTTCGTTTCAACCACCGTTGGTTGGTAGTGGATGATGGTTATCGAGCGCAAATCTACATTAATCGGAAGTCGCCCTTCCATTCGAAATCGATCAGATGGCCAACGAATTCAAACGCACTCAAACGTACGGATTTATTCGTGACCTATTCGCTATCGATGCCCGCGCATTGGCTGTTGTTCGCATCTTGATTGCAGCGATCGTTTTCGTTGTTGCTATTTATGCTTTGCAGGAACCGGAAACCGTTGAGAATTCGATCCGACGAGGCCACTGGAATAACCCAAATAAAGGGACTCTGTGGTCGGTTTATTGGTTAGGCCATGGTTCAATTTGGCAGTGGTTTTGCGCAGGGATCAACATCGTTGCCTCAATTTGTTTGTTGGTTGGCTTCAAGACTTTCTTTGCAACCGCTGCCTGTCTCGTTTTGACTTGGTCATTTCAGGTCGACAATCCATTAGGATCCGCGCCAGGATATGACCTTTTACGAATGGTTTTGTTCTGGGGGTTGTTTTTGCCTTGGGGCAGTTGTTGGTCGGTAGACACTTCGCAATACCGCGACCCTCGTCCGGCCAAATGGTCTGTGGTCTCGTTTGGGACCGCTGGAATCATGCTTCAACTTGCCTATGTCTACTTTTTTTCGGGCCTTACCAAGTTGTTCACCGGCTGGGATGGTACCAGTCTTGCTCGCGCTTTGAGGCTGGATGACTGGTTCGGAAGTTCGGTGGTCGAGCAACCGACCGTACTGGGCTGGTTTATTCCACTGGTATTGGCTGTGGAGATTCTCGGAACAGTTTTGCTGTTCGTCCCCTACGTCCACCAGTTCTGGCGCGGAGTGATGGTGGCGTTTATTTTAGTAACCCATATTTCAATCGCCGTTATGTTCTCCACCGGGATTTTCCCTTTCGTATCCTTGGCCGTTTGGATCATTTTTGTTCCAAGTTTAGTTTGGAATATGGCTCTTGGGCGTCCAGACCAATTTGAAGTCGATCAGTTGGAGGAAAACCCGGGTCTCCAACGCGGTTGCCAAGGTCTGTGTTTGGTATTCGTACTGTTCGTGCTCGCCTTGAACATTAACAATATCCTTCAAATTGGCAAAAAGGATGATGTATCGGATAGTGCTTTGGTGATGCGCAACATGGCGAATATCACCATGACGAAACAGGAGTTCAAGCTGTTCGCGCTATCAAACCAAACCGACTGAGTGTCGGATACTAGAACCTGGTTAGGCTCCGAAGGAGCGACAGCATCTAGCTATAGCCATGAGCCTATGGAAACATCCTTATATGCGCGAGCTTTTGAAATGGTAACCCGCAGCGTAAGCAAGGACGAAGGCAAGCCGGTTCTCGCTAAAGCGTCGGGTTTCCAATTAAAATTGCACCCGAACCGTTCCAAGTGGGTTGTGTCCATTACAATTCACTGGTCGAGTAGAAGAAGATAGAAACCACTTCACAACGTGGCACACCTACGCATGAGTAAATACGAACGAATCGTTGTTTTGACGGGAGCTGGAGTCTCAGCGGAATCAGGGATTAAGACTTTTCGCGATAGTAACGGTTTGTGGGAGAACCATGCGATCGAAGAAGTCGCTTCGCCCGTTGGTTTTGATCGGAATCCTGATTTAGTACTGGAATTTTACAACCAACGTCGGCAGCAGTTACTTTCTGACGCGGTGAAAGAGAACGCAGCGCATGTCGCTCTCGCGCGGCTGGAACGGGAATACCCCGGCGAATTCCTATTGGTAACTCAAAATATTGATGACCTGCACGAACGCGCCGGCAGTACCAATTTGATCCATATTCACGGCGAGTTGTTGAAGAAGCGCTGTAAGCGATGCGGCGAGGTTTCAGAAATCAGAGCAGATCTGTTATCAACTACCCCGTGCAGCAATTGCAATCACGCGGGCTCATTGCGTCCTCATATCGTTTGGTTTGGCGAGATGCCGTTTGAAATGGAGCGAATCGAAACGGCGCTTCGATGCTGTGATCTATTTGTTTCGATTGGAACTTCCGGAGCAGTCTACCCCGCTGCTGGTTTTGTCAGCGTAGCCAACGCAGTCGGCGCGAGAACCGTTACCCTGAACCTTGAAGAGTCAAACAACGGATCCAGTTTTCAAGAAGGCCGGTACGGACCAGCGACCAATATCGTACCGAACTTTGTTGATGAATTGTTGAAGTTATAATTAGTAAGCGGGCTGAGTCAGCTTGGCTGCCGACTCCGTCCGTTGTCAAGATAGAACGCAATTCTATCCGGAACTACTTTTTCAACACCTTAAATTCAACGTTTGATGCGTTATCAGGTTCATGGAAAACCGTATGGTTGGCGCGGACAAAGTCTTCCACTTTGGCCTTGAAGATGTTGTCGACGTACTTTTGTGGATTGCGGTCGATGAGTGGGAACCAGGTGCTTTGCACATGAATCATCATCTTGTGGCCCGGTTTAAACGTGTGATGAATATCTTGAATCGGCAACGGGACTTGAGCAACTTCGTTCGGTACAAACGGCTCTGGTTTTTCAAAGCCGTTGCGGAATCGTCCGCGAATCACTTCACTCCGCACCATTTGCTGGTAACCACCTAGCTGAGTTCCCGGAGCCGAACCGGCGATCCAAGGTTGGTTTTCGGGAAAGACATCAATCACTTTGACGACCCAGTCGGCGGCGGACTGATCGGTCGCTACAACCAGATTGGCAAGGATCTCACCTGAGATCGTCAATTCTTCAGTTAAGACCTCTGTTTCGAACACCAGCACATCATCGCGACGAGAAGCAAACCGTTGGTCATCGGTCATATAGGGCCGAGGTGTGAACCGCATTGTGATATTTTGACGCTCGCGGTAGGGAACGGGATCGTTCGGGTCGCTAACGAACTTGGTCGATCCTACTTCGGCCGCTGCCGGCGGATCCCATGACAGCCTTCCGCCAGAGCGAAGGTACATTTTCTTCGTTTCGGCAGTGGCGGGTGGCCAATGTTTGAACGCATCCCATTTCCGTTTTCCAGTGTCATAGACCAAACCTTCGAACTCAGGCCCTTTGCCTTCGCCTTTGAGGAAGTGCCGAAAGAAGGGCGCTTCGACCTGAGTCTGATAAAACTCGGAAACATTTTGTCCAAAACCAAGATTGCCGACGACCGCGTTGGGTGTCTTGCTTGCCCAATCGCCGTGCGACCAAGGTCCCATCACCAAACAGTTAAACGTGTCCGGATTGTTTTTTTCAATCTCACGGTAAATGTTCAAAGGGCCGTAAAGATCTTCCGCGTCGTACCAGCCGCCCACGGTCATTACGTTCGTTTTAATGTTCTTGAGATGGGGCAGAATCGAACGACTTTGCCAGAACTCGTCGTAGTTAGGGTGTTCTACCAGTTGCTGCCAGAAGAAATTGTCTTCACCGTAATACTTGCTCGCGTTACTGAGTGGGCCAAGCATTGTGTAGAACTGCCAAGCGTCTTGCGAACTGGGCTGGATCATCGGGTACCATTGCTCGGTGGTTGGTCCATCATGTTGGTAACCAAAGACCGCAGTGGCTGAGAAATAGCTCAGTAAATAAGCTCCGTTGTGATGAAAGTCATCAAAGTAAAAATCGCTAATGGGCGCTTGAGGCGAAGCGGCCACTAACGCCGGATGGTGTTCGGGTAAAGCTGCCGCAGTGTAAAAGCCCGGATAGGAGATTCCCCACTGTCCGACTTTGCCGTTGTTGTGGGCCACGTTTTTAATCAACCACTCGACCGTGTCATAAGTATCCGAACTTTCGTCGATTGCCTTATCACCGGGTACATGCGGTCGCATGTTGTCATAGCTTCCTTCGCTGTTCCAACGACCTCGTACGTCTTGTTTGACAAAGATGTATCCTTCACGCTCCATCGTTTCCGAGGGCCCGATCCGAGCCGCCATCTCAGCGCCGTACGGCCGGCAACTGTAGGGCGATCGGATCATCATTATCGGATAGTCTTTGGTCTGATCCTTGGGTGCATAGATGACAGTATGTAACAGTTTGCCATCGCGAGCCGGAACCTTGACCTCATTCTTTACATAGTTCGCCCGGATGTAGCTGCGACGATCCAACTGCTGAGCATGGGCTACAGAGTTGAAGTTGCAAAGACAAACGAATCCTACCAATGCCGTTTTTATAGCGAGCGGAAGAATGACCGAAGAAGTAGTAACTGGAGTTTTCACATCAGAACCCGGGGCAGCGAAATCGAAAAACTGGACTTTGATATTCACACAAACATCATCGCACAGATTTTACACTACTTTGCAGGTGAGCAAGAGGCGCAGAAGCGAAGGTGGCCAAGTTCACAACGCCTTTCGCCGCGAAGCTGTAAGGCAGTCGATTCTATTTCGTCCTGCCGTCACTTTCCAAAATGAACTGACTTCGCTGCGGTGAGCCTGCATTCGTATCCGAAGCAGGCTGGGGAAGCTATTTGATCGTCACTTCGGATCCGACAGATAGAATTCCGAAGAGATCTTCGGCATCAGAAGCACTGAGCCCAATACTGTCTTGAAGGCCGGATGAAGTATGCATGCTGCTACGATTGCCCGTAGAGGGATCGGACAGCGAAAGCAGAAAACTGCCTAAAGGATCACCCGAGGCCGTTTTCGAGCGGACTTGATAGTTACCCGGTTTGGCCGTACCAACCTTTGCCGAAAACCGTCCCGCATACATATTGTTCAGGAACAGCGTTAACGTATTGCTGCGGGTATCCAGCTGTGCGTGAAACGGGCCTTGGACAACTTTTAGCTCGTTGCCAGGCATCAAAGTCAGTGGATTGGCGATCTTTTCTTGGTTGATATTGTAGATCAACTGCGGGGGTACGTTCCATTGTTCAGCGATCGACTGCAATGAATCGTTCGGTTGAACAACGTAAGCGATTCGAGCCAAATTGTGCTCCGAGCTGTAAATGACTTTACCTGCCAATCCGTCCAACCATTCCAACAGGTTGGCACTTTCCGCGTCAGAGATTCCATTTAGGTTGTAAAACGGAGACAACGTTTCCAACGCACTTCGATAACGACCTTGTTTAACAAGTTCGTCGACTTTTGGCCAAGCTGAATTCAAATCAGCTGGAGTCATAACAGGCGCAGTGGCAGCCGGAGCAGGCTGGGTGGCGACAAAATTTCCAGTCTGCTGAATCTCGTTCTCCGGATTATAGGGTGAAGTTGGCAGAAAAGCTTGCTTGGCTGGAAACGCACGGGGTGCCACAGCGGTCAATTCGCTTTGAGCGATGAAATCAGGATTCGACTTGGTTTCAGGTCTCGGGATCGGCGCCGAAGTTGTCGGGTTACTTTGAAAGTCAGCGCGGGGCCTGAATTGGTTGCCAGTATTCGGTGTCGGGAACGAGGGCGCAGTCAATTTGGGCTGAACGCGTGGAGGAGCCGTTGGAGTTGTTGAGGCTGTAAGCGGTGGAGCTTTGAAACCCCTATTTCGTGTTGGGGGAGGGGTCGTTTGTCCACCAGACAAATTCGAGCGTGGATTGAACGAGCTTGGTCGATCGCTAAAGTCGCCCAAATTCGGCACCTTTAGCTCTGAGACTTTCTCAGAAATCGGACGAATGAGATCACCGATTTTGGCACCGTAGTTCGCTCCGGTTTCTTTCGCCATCTCAGCCAATTGCTCGACATCCGGAATTTCGAGATCAATGCCCTCTCCCGGAGCAGCATTGAGCGGCTGGTCAGGCTTGGTAATTCCGTCGTATACGAAATAAGATACACCTAACAAAACTACGGCGACAAAAGTGTTTTTGAGCGAATGCACGTCGGTCCTCCTTGACCAGCGATAATCAGTTGATGTGATTTGAAACAAGTAGGCAGCGTTTTAAAACCAGTCCGCACGCCATTTGCGTTCAATGCATTTGAATTTTCAGGATTATCGATGAGTTGGGATGAAGATTACGAAAACGATTGGGATGACGATCAGACCTACACAGTTGCATGTCCGAATTGTGGTCACGATGTCTACGAAGACGCCGAGAAATGCCCTCACTGCGGCGAGTACATTGTCGCGACGGCTGGTCCATTTGCTTCCAAGCCAGTTTGGTTTCAAAAGCTAATGATCGTGATTGCCATTTTGACTCTGATCGGGTTAGTACTGCCCATCCTGGCTGGATGGCTACGCTGAACCCGAAACCTTGCCGAGAGATTACGTGAATGGCTAATCTCAGAACAGGTCATTTTTGAAACCACCGCAGAAGGGGTCGTTTGTAGCAAGCGGGTCCGTCTCGCTAGTGCTAGCGTTCTAGCGGAAGGGTTTTAGAACCACAGATGGGCTCAGATAAACACAGATGACATGGCAGCCATTTATCTGCGTTCATCAGTGTTTATCTGTGGTTGGCTTACGATTTTTCAAGCGATCGAGGTGCTCGCGGATCGTTTTCTCATAACCACGATCGGTCGGTTCATAGTAAGTCGTCTCCACGCCCAAATAATCCTGTTCGACGTATCCATCGGGGTGGTTGTGACTGTACTGGTAGTCTTTGCCGTGCCCCAATTCTTTCGCCCCACCATAGTGAGCATCACGCAAGTGCCGAGGAACCGGCAAAACGCGTCCGTTTTCGATATCTGATTTTGCGCGGCCAATTGCCACGGTGGCAGAATTGGATTTAGGAGCCGCTGCCAGATAAGTCACCGTTTGGGAAAGCGTCAGTTGACATTCTGGCAATCCGATTTGCTCACAAGCGGCACTACACGCCACTGTCAGGGGCAATGCATGTGGGTCCGCATTACCGATGTCTTCACTGGCCAGAATAATCAATCGGCGACACAAGAAACGAATCTCCTCTCCACCGGCCAACATCCGAGCCAACCAGTAAACAGCTGCGTCGGGATCACTTCCGCGAATGCTTTTGATCAATGCGCTGGCACAATCGTAATGCTCATCGCCAGTCCCATCGTATTGGATCGAGCGATGACTGGTCGCCTCACGCATCAGTTCGGATGTTAGGAACACCGGAGCGTCTGTAGACAGAACCGCCGTTTCCAGAATCGAAAGGGCACGACGGCCGTCACCATCACAGACTTTGCTCAAGTACTCGATGGCATTTTGTTCGACTTCGATCTGCATATCTCCGAATCCTCGCTGGGAATCGTTGATTGCTCGCATTACCAACTCCGTGATATCGTCTAAAGTCAGCGGTTCGAACTGGAAAACCTGACTGCGACTGACCAACGCGTTATTGACCGCGAAATAAGGGTTTGAAGTCGTAGCGCCGACCAGTGTTACCACTCCATCTTCGACATCGGCCAACATTGCATCTTGTTGAGCTTTGTTGAAACGGTGAATCTCGTCGATGAACAATAGAGTTCCACCCTCCCCTACCGCCAGATTGTCCCTCGCCTCGGCCAAGACGGCTCGAAGGTCTTTGACACCATGCATAATTGCACTTAACTGGCGGAACCGGCGGCTGGTCTGGTCAGCCAGAATTCGAGCCAGCGTGGTCTTGCCGACACCAGGCGGTCCGAACAAAAGAATTGAGCCAAGCCGATCAGCCTTCAGCAGTCGCCGGAGCAACTTGTCTTCGCCCAGAATATGTTCCTGACCAATAAACTCATCCAGGTTCCGAGGGCGCATTCTAGCCGCCAGAGGTTTTGCCCGATCCAAATTCGCTCGTTCAGATTGTTCAAAAAGCGACATGAGTTGAGTGCTCGGTTAGGCAGACTGATCATCTGGAAACCGAATTGTACAACACTAGGAGTCCCTCAGACAAACAAACCTTCGCCGCACCGGAAATACGAGGAGTTCAAATCACAGGGCAAGGGAGAAAACCAACACGATTACCGCGTAATCGCGAAAGTGAGCAACATGGCCAGCCAAACCAAGTCCAGAAAATGCCAGTAACCGGCGCAATATTTGATGGCCCAGAACCGTTCGTGATCGTAGCGATCTCGATAGGCGTTCACGAGGACGTAGCCGATATAGACCAACCCACCGATCACGTGAAGTGCATGTAGCAAAGCCAACACGAACGACATCCCAAACACCTTGGTCGAACCATCGGTCGCCATGTAATGTTGGTCAAGCAAATACAGCAGCGCGAACGACTGGACAACAACAAACAGCGCCGCAACGACCGCCGATCCGATCAGCCAATTTCGAAATGCAGGTTTCTGTCTCCGCACCAACCACACGGCGCGTTCCAGCAGTATGCTGGTTCCAAACAGAAAGATCGTACTCAACCAGAACGATTGAGGCATCGATAGCGGGACGTATTCGCGCTGGATTGGTTGAAACGACTGAGTGCGAATAATGATGTAGGTTATCAGGCTGGCAATGAAAAACATCGCCAGCGAGGCCATGAACCAATAAAAAAAGATGGTTGCCTTGTGGTGATCGCGTCGTGCTGAAACCAGATTGAGTGATTCTTTAAGCACTGCTATCGCCAGGGTTAGACAATCGAAATCAGGTTAATGTTTCTCGTCAGCTGCTGGGGTTTCAGTCGACGGTGCCTCAATTACTTCAGCCTCACGGGGAAACTGATCGATGTTGTTGCTATACGCTGTGGTATCCATCAGCGTCAGTGACACAAACAGTAAACCGAAAAGGAACGATGACATAAACACAATATTGTTGAACGCTTTGTCCCAGAACATGTGCATGAAAAACAACATGACCAAAGATGCTTTGACCGATGCGATTGCAAAGGCAAGTATAATCCCGAATGGATACGGAAACTGTCCCGCGGTAACCACAGTCAAAATGGTCAGAAAGATCAGTGAAAAGAACACTGCCAACAACATCTTGACTGGAGCTGGGTGAGCGAACGATTCGTTATCGTGGTTGTGATTGTCTGCCATCAGTCGTTTGCCGTTTGTGTCTTCGTTTTGTTTTAAGTTCTAAAAGTCGTCAGTTTCAAAAGCGGCCTGATCAGTCAATCAGGTATAGCATTGGAAACAGGTAGATCCAAATCAAGTCGACCAGGTGCCAATAAAGCCCCACGTAGTCGACGGGGCCAAAGTAATCCGGTCGCCAGTGTCCTGCGAGTGCTCGGTAAAAAACCCATGCCAATGCAATGATTCCACCGATAATATGAATCGCGTGCAAACCGGTCATGCAGTAATAGATACTGAAAAAGATACCGATGTCACGGTCAAAGTCTTCTGCTTTTACATCGCCATGGCCTGAACCATGATGTTCATCATCACCATGGTGGGTACCATCAGCATGTGTGTGTCCCGTATCTTCTTCAGCAGGATCCTCCGTGGAGGCCAGCAGTACCATCGGCCCGTTGTCGGGTGCAACCACAGAGGCATGAGCACCTCCTCCACCATTGGCATCCAACGTTTTTTGGTAGATCACTCCACCGCCTGCACCGAGGAAGTATCCACCGACAGTGATCGCCATTCCCAACAGGAATGAGGAGAGAACAGGTTTGTTCATTGTTTTGACAACAAAGCCACCAACCAGAAACAACACCAGCAAGATTAACGGAATCACGCTTAACATGACTAACCGATCCGATAATCCGCTAATCATCGTTTCGGGAGGATGAGCATGAGTATTTATGTAGTTGGCCAAAGTCGCTTTGTCGAACCACTCGCGAGGGAAGATGCCAATGTCCCATTTGTGGCTGTACTCAACCGCTTTAACTCCGAGAAAAACCGCAGCACAAACCATGGTGATCAACACATGTTTGGCGACCTTTTTATTCTCGCCCAATTGAGCAGCGCGAACGGCCAATGCCATCGTCAAACTACTGAACAGGAGAACGATCGTATTCAAACCACCCAGCCACTTGTCCAGAAACACGTGAGCTTGTTCGAAAATCTCAGGGTGATGATTGCGATACAGGATGTAAGCAACAAACAGACCGCTGAAAAAGAGGACTTCGGTTACCAGAAAAGCCCAAATACCGAGCTTGCCCGAATCGAACTGTTGTTCGGCGGAATCAAAGTGGTGTGCGATGAACTCACCATGGTCGTGGTGATCGTCGTGAGCGGCATCGTTATGTGGATCGGCAACTGCCATGACTGAATCCAAATTGTCAAAGTTAAAAGAGCTGAAACAAAAACGGTTGGTCAAGAGAGTAGGTCTCCAGCCAAATCGAGTTGTCTATAAATGCTCCGAGTTAAAAGGTTGTTAAAACGCAAATAACCCAATCACTGTTTCATGCGACTGGGTCGGAAGCGATTGGTTGTAAACAAACGTTCCTAGTGTGTAGCTTCTTTCTCAGTGCGCTCAGGAACCTGTTTGGGATCCATGAATTCACGAAGAACATATGAGTCAACTGTTTCGTCGTAGACCATCGAATCAAAATCGTAAGGATCATTGACGATCGGTTTGTGAACAAAGTTGTGGAAATCAGGTGGCGAGCTGGATTGCCATTCCATCGAAGCGGCTTTGAATGGGTTGCCGCCACAACGAGTTCCCTTGAACGCGGCGTAGATCAATGTCAGTGCTGAAAGCAGGACACCCGCTCCCAAAATAAACGCGCCGACTGTTGACCAACGGTGGAAAATTTCGAACTCAGGATCGTAGGACGCATAGCGACGTGGCATGCCTCGGGCTCCCATTACGAACTGTGGAAAGAACGTAATGTTGAAACCGGAGAATACGAACAAGCATCCGATACGGCCGAGTGTATCGTTTGGCAGGCGGCCGAAAATCTTGGGCCACCAGTGGAACACTCCACCCAACAAAGCGGTCAACGTTCCACCCACCATCACGTAGTGAAAGTGAGCAACGACGAAATAAGTATCGTGAAAGTGAATGTCGGTAGACAGGGCTGCCAGGAACAAGCCAGTCAAACCACCGATACCGAACAAAAAGATAAACGCCATCGCGTAGCACATCGGCGTCGTAAATACGATCGAGCCTTTGTACATCGTCGCCAGCCAATTGAATACTTTTACCGCCGAAGGAATCGCGACCGTAAATGTGATCGCACTGAATACGACGTTGACCAGTGGCGATTGTCCACTGGTGAACATGTGGTGGCCCCAGACCAAAAAGCCCAGCAGAGCGATCGCAACGCTGGAAAACGCAATGAATGAATAACCAAAGATCTTTTTCTGACTGTAAACGGCAATCAATTCGCTGATCACGCCCATACCCGGCAGGATCATGATGTACACCGCAGGGTGCGAGTAGAACCAGAAGAAGTGCTGGAACAGAACGGGATCACCACCGTAAACCGGATCGAAAATTCCGATATGCATCACCCGTTCACAGATTAGCAGCAACAGTGTGATACCCAGAACTGGAGTCGCCAGGATCTGAATAATCGCTGTCGCGTAAAGTGACCAGAGGAACAAGGGCATACGAAACCAAGTCTGTCCCTTGGCACGCATCGTGTTGATCGTAACCAGGAAATTAATCCCGGTGAAAATCGAACTGAAACCCAGAATGAATGCGCCGAAGGTGGCGTAAATTACTCCTGTACTCGATTGAATACTGTACGGCGTATAAAACGTCCAACCGGTATCCAGCGAACCGTTGACCAAAGCGAACAAAAGAAATCCGGTCCCGATTACCCACAAGTAAAAACTGGCCAGATTCATGCGAGGAAAGGCAACGTCTTTGGCGCCCAACATCATGGGCAACACAATATTTCCAAGCGCTGCAGGAACACTGGGGATGATGAAGGAAAAGACCATGATCGCACCATGCAGCGTAAACAATTTGTTGTACGCGACATCGGTGACTCGAAAAAACGCATCTGTACCGGCAGCCATTTCGCCTTCGATCGCCGTTCCGTGGTACCACAAGTGAGTTCGCAACCAAAGCGCGAAAAACCCTGCCAGGAACAGCGCGAATGTAACACCGATCAAGTACATGATTCCGATTCGCTTGTGGTCAAGCGTATACAACCAGGACTTGATGCCTTTAGAGCAGTTCAAAAAGTTCTTTTGATCGGCGTGACCAAATAACTCTTGTCTTACTTCTGCTGTGGCCATGTTGATAACCTTATTAATTCTTTTCTAAGCTTGTCTTTTAATGTTCTTCAAAGTCGGTGGACTTAGGTATCTATTCCAGAATTGGGTCGGCCGCTGGTTCCGGCGTGCCAGCTTCAGGCGCCGGCTCCGTTGTTTCTGGTTCAGTCACTTCAGGATCAGCTTCCGGCTCAGTTGCAGCATCTCCGCCACCTGGCAAACCGATAACCGAATTGTCATTGCCATAAGTTTCTGGATCTTTCAACCATTTCAAATACGCGATGATGTCGTTGATGTCATCTGGTTTCAGCTTACCCGCGAACGCTTGCATCTGATCTGGATAACCCTCTACGACCTTCGCTTCGGGGTACCAAATTGATTCTTGAATGTACTGTTCGTCGACTAGGCCTTCTGTGACCGTTGTCTCTCCCTTAACGATGTACCTTTCAGTTTCGCCCCAAATTTTGTTGAGCGCTGGACCCGTTGCAGCCGTTCCATCCACCTTGTGGCAACCGGAACAATTCATCTTGTAAAGTCGCTCGCCATTTTCCCAGTACTTCTTCGAAGATCGAATCCACTCTGTATTCTTTTCACGCAGTTCTTCTGTTTCGTGAACAACGCAAGTGGTTCGCATTCGCGAGTGCTCGTCACCGCAATACTCGGTACAAGCCAATCGGAATTCACCTTCGCGAGTCGGTGTGAGGTAGGCGTAGGTATAACGACCAGGAACGATATCCATTTTCTGGCGGAAGGCCGGAATGTACATACTGTGCAAAACGTCCGGAGACTGCATCACGAGCTTGACCGGCTTGTCCAAAACCAGATGTAGTTCGGTGGTCTGGTCACCATTGGGATAAGTGAACGACCAATTCCACTTTTGAGCTTTTACGTGGATCTCTTCGCAGTCGTCCGTGGGGACTCGCATCTCAAAGAATCCCTTTGCACCTGTATAGAAAATCCAAACCAAGATAACACTTGGGATAACCGACCAGAAAATTTCCAGGGCGGTGTTGTGCGACGAACTCTTTTGAGGCTTAATCTCACCTTTCAGTCCGCCGACCCTGCGATACTTCCAAGCGAAGTAAAACATGAAGTAGCAGATACCGATGAAGAAGATCGTCGAGATCCAAAAGATCGCGTAGTACAAAAAGTCGACTTCTTTGGCGAACGAGGAAGCCTGTTCGGGAAACCAAAAGTCACCTTTGCGCAAATTAATATCTCCCGAACCTTCAGGCATCGGGATGTCGTACACGGCGAGCAGTCTGTTTAATTGTGGAAACATATCTACAGTTCGTTTCAAAAAACTTCTTTTTCTTCTTCGTCCGATTTTGAATTCAACTCAGAATCGGGAATTGATTCGTTGTTCACATCAACGGTTCGCTTTTTACGAATCCACCAATACGGAACGATCGTAATTGCCAAGCAAAAGACAGTACAAAGACCAGCGATTCGCATCAGGTACATCGCAGGCATCGCGTATTTTCCGGTCGTCTCATCAAACAGGAAACAACCGGTTACCCACTTCAACCGATTAATAGGCGAACCGATTTTTCCTTCGGCAGCCTCAACCAACGCACCGTAAACCGTAACCGGTTCGTAGTTCAATCCATGGATGTAACGGACGATTTTGCCATTGGGCGAAATCAACAGGAACACCGCAGGATGGGAGTAGAGCTTTTGCCGAGCGATGTATCGATATTTAACACCGCACAGGTCGGCCAGCTCCTTGGTCGCTGTCGAATCGCTGCCGCGCAAAAAGTGCCAAGAGTCTTCGCTACCTTCACGGTTGTAGAGACCCGAATAACGGTCCTTCATCGCACGCAGGCGAGACAATCGTTCCTGCGGGTCGATACTGACCGACACGAGTTGAAAGTCTTTGCCGACATTAAAATTAACATCCCGCAAAGCGGTGGTTAAGTTTTTCAGTTGAACTTCACAAAGCTTTGGGCAATTTGAATAGTTGAACGACAGGATCACCGGTCGTTCGCCATCAAAGAAATCACCCATGCGGACAAAGTTGTTGTCCTGGTCAGTGAAGGTCAGATCCGGGTCGATCATATCGCCGAGTTTGGAAATGACGTCGATCCCTTTGGAGACTTCTGGAATCTGATTGTTGTTGCCCATTCGCTCTTGGAACTGGGCACGCAACTCTGCACCGGGAACCCAAGCCACTAGCGCGAAAGCGCTCAGGCAAATCAAGTTCCGAATTGTCAGAGTAGGGATGTTCATGGTTCTACGTTTTTGTCTTTTGTTTCTCGGCTTATTTCTTAGTTAGTGTCCCACCGTTGGTGAGTGGGCAGTTGGAGTTTCGTCCTCTTCTACGGTCTCGTACTTCTCCAGAACTTTCTTCATCGCCTCGTCGATCGAAATCGTGCCGGCTTGCTCGTCACCCAACAAAGCCGCCTTTTGTGTGTCGATGATTTTTTTGACCGGTGCGTTGACGTAATCAGTAGACCGATCACGGACGTAGGCGTTGTTCCACTGATAGTACAGCCCTTGAACGAATGCGATCGTCAAAAACGTAAACAGTGCAGAAATCAATCCCACCACAACTACAGCCGTAGTGTTGACGTCATCATAACTGGCTTTTTTGTGGCCGTGATGTCCGTCGGCTGACGATTCGTCACTGCTCGTTTGATTTTCTTGATTATCTGCCATGGTATTAACAGTTTAAGTATTAATGGTTTGTCAATTTGCTGACTGTTTGATTTGCAACAGCAACATGAACGTTTAGTGGTTTTGGAAATTAAGTGCTTCTCCCAAACGCGGGTCTTTGAGCGGAATCAAAGAACGGTCGCGAGCGATAAAGCAGAAAAAGGCGATGTAAAATCCGATCATCCCAATAGCACACGGAATCTGAACCTGTGGCATGGGGACGAACGAGTTGTCCGGCTCCAACTGAGGCATAACGATCCAGTAGTGATCCAGCCAGTGCATGCACAGCATGTAAATCGAGGCGTAGAAAAGGAACGTTTTGTTGCGACGTGCGGTACGAGACATCAAACCCAAAAACGGAATGATCAAGTGACCGAACAGTAACAACAGTGAGATCCAGGCCCAACCGCCATTGTTGATTCGCCAATCGAACCAAATGGTTTCCTCAGGAATATTGGCGTACCAGATCAACATGAACTGGCTGAACGAGATGTATCCCCAAAAGAACACAAAGCTGAACAACAACTTGGTCAAATCGTGGTAGTGATCAACGGTGATCTCGTCCGTGCATCGACCGCTATTTTGAATCAGTAAACAAGCCAAAATCATGGAAGACAAACCGCCCACCATGCTGCCTGCGAAAAAGTAAACGGGAAACATGGTACTGAACCAAAGGGGTGCCAGCGACATCTCCAGATCGAACGATGCAAAAACGATTGTGCCCGCGAACATGATCATCATCCATGTGCTGTTGCGTTGCATCTTGAGTGTTAGCTTGGGATCGCCCGAGTCGTCTTGCTTGGTTGACTTGCTCAGGAAGTACCAACTGATAAAGCCCCAGACTACGAAGTAAATCGCCACGCGAACTCCAAAGAACTTGGGTTCCAGATACTGAGCTTTCAATTCTTCCATCGGGCTGCCAGCTTCACCCGTCCAACCGGGCTGGCTCCATTCGTAAAGCGCGTCGTTACCAAACAAAACCAACGGGAGCAGAATCGGTAGAAACAAAATCAACATCGGGAACGAGCAAGTCGCAAAGATCTCGGCAACTCGTCGAACCGTCACACTCCAACCTGCTTTGGCCAGATGCTGGACGGTTACAAAGAACAGACAGCCAAGCGAAATGGACAACAAAAAGCAGAACGAAGTCAAATAAGCGTGCGCGAAATATCTGTAGCTCATTCCACTCAACAGGAACGATGCCCCAACACCCACCACACCCACGATGGCTGCCAGCGTCATGACGCGGGAGTAGTCAGCTTTCAGCGAGGTAACAGGCGACGTTATTTTCGCAGGTCGACGTTTGTGCATTGAATTGTTCTGTAGTTAAAAGTTCAGTTTGTGTTCTAGTGGTTGCCATCGAAAACGATGGCGGACCTTATTCGGTTTTAGCAGCGGCCGCTTCGTCAACAACCAACGCTTGGGGCTGGATACCTGTTTCCTGCAGCGCTTTGACATACATCACGATCGCCCAGCGATCTTCGACGGGAATCTGAGAACGATAAGGACCCATCGTGCCACGACCATTGGTGATCGTGTCGTAGATGCGCCCAGTAGCGTTCTTTTTGACTTCCGGATCATGAAGGCTCTTCGCCTCTGTCCAAGCCGCTTTGCCTGCCGCGTTCAACGAGACGGCTCGTTGATTCACCAAGCCATCACCGTTTCCGGAGTAGCCATGGCAAGCGGAGCAATAAATTTCGAATCGTTGTTTACCACGCAGCAAAGCTTCTTCAGATACTTTGATCCCTTTTGGGAAACCGGTAATCCATTGAGGCTCTTTCGCTTCGCCGTCAGCTGCCGCAGCATGCTCATCGTCATCGTTGGTCAGAATCGTGCTCTCGTGGTCACCGTTGGCAGCATGGCCTTCGCCGTGTCCACCGTGCCCGGAGCCTTTTACGAACCCACCGAACATTTCAGTTTCGAGTTCCAGATCGCCGCGAGCATAGGTGCCAGGGATATTACTTTGCATCGAACGGGCGTTGGTGAACAAGTAGTTCTTACCATCGACCATAGGGCCCATCGTTTGTGTTTTAGATTTATCCTGCCAGTCCATATCGGGTACCACGTGCAAGCGCGGTTGGCGACTGGTCATACCGGCCGAGCGAAAAATCATGACCGGTGGAACGAGCAACAACAAAGCTGCCAGAGCTACAACCATTTTGATGATCTTGGGAATCTCTTGATCGGATTGATCTTCGTTGACTTCCTCGATCGCCGTCGCACCCCACTCGTTCAATTGAGCTTCGGTCGCAGCGCGATCAAAATTCTCGTCGCCTTCTTCGATCATCAGGAAAAAACGATCGTTCGTTGCCCGGCTGAATCGAGAGATACGATGTAGCGGATTTGCCAGCATCGGTAGCTTGTTCAAAATCCACATGCCGAAGAACGTAGCAAAGGCACTGGAGAGAACGATGATCTCAAACGTTACTGGAATATTGGCAGGCAAGCTGAATAGTGGCTTACCACTGATCTTGAATGCGTAACCCGGAAAGATCGGAGACCAATCGGCCGAGTTTGTGTACCACTGTAGAAACAACGCCCCAAACAATGCGTTGAGACCGACGAACAAGACGATGAACGGAAGGAACGTTCGCTTGATGCCGATTGCGGGATCGATCCCGTGAACCGGAAATGGACTGTAAGCATCCATCTTTACGTAGCCTTCGGTCCGGGCCCTATCGCACGCAGTGACAAGCGTATCGGGATCATCAAATTGCGCGAGCAACCCAAGGAATTTTTCGCCTGATCCGTTGTTATTAGCCATAACTATAACTCGTTGTTTAATCGGTTGCGAATCGTCGATCCGCACTAAATTCGTTTGTTGTTTGTCTATCGTTGGTTAGTGATCGTCGTGTGGGATCACGTTTTTGACTTCGCTAATCGCGATGACTGGCAGGAACCTGCAGAACATCAGGAACAAAGTCATAAACAGTCCGAAGCTTCCGATCAGCATCAAAATGTCGACCAGCGTCGGGTGAAAGTAATCCCAGCTGGACGGCAAAAAGTCACGGTTCAGCGACGTTACCGTAATCACGAAACGCTCGAACCACATACCGATGTTCACGAAGATGCAAACGATCACCATCAAAAACGGCGTCGTGCGGACCTTCTTGATCCAGAATAACTGAGGAATCACCACGTTACACGTCACCATAATCCAATACGCCCAGCTGTAATTACCGAACGCACGGTTGTAGAACGCGAAACTTTCGACAGGCACATTACTGTACCAAGCGATGAAAAATTCGATTCCATATGCCGTACCGACCATCAGACCGGTGGCCATAATGATCTTGTTCATATTCTCAAGGTGCCTGATCGTGATCAGGTTTTCCAGCTTCAATATCTTTCGCACCGGCACCAATAGCGTTACCACCATCGCAAATCCGGAGAAAATCGCACCGGCAACAAAGTACGGTGGGAAGATCGTCGTGTGCCAACCGGGCAACTGGGAAACCGCAAAGTCGAAACTAACGATCGTGTGTACCGAAAGTACCAACGGAGTCGCCAATGCCGCCAAGATCACATACGCCATCTCGTAACGATGCCAGTGGCGAGCCGAACCGGTCCAGCCCAATGAAAGCAAGCTGTAGATGAACTTCTTTGTTTTGTTTGTGCAACGATCACGGAACGTTGCGATATCGGGGACCATTCCCATGTACCAGAACAACAGTGAAACGGTCGCATAAGTCGAAACCGCAAACACGTCCCACAGTAGCGGGCTACGAAAGTTTGGCCACATCGCAAGGTGCTCGGTGGGAACTGGGAACAACCAGTAGAAAACCCAAACGCGACCGATGTGGACGCCTGGAAACAGACCGGCACAGACAACCGCAAAGATCGTCATCGCTTCGGCCGCTCGGTTGATACTGGTACGCCAATCTTGACGGAATAGAAACAGAATCGCAGAAATCAAAGTTCCCGCGTGTCCGATACCGACCCAGAAAACGAAGTTAACAATCGGCCAACCCCAATAGGTCGGATTGTTGTTACCCCAAACGCCGGTCCCCTTCATCAACAGGTGACCCACGCAAGCGCCCAGAATTGCCAGTAACACCATACTGATCGAAAGCAACACATACCAAATCTTGGGTGGTTTGCTTGCTTCCCAGACGGAAGTTACCGTTTCTGTTACGCCCGTGTAATCCAATCCACCCAGGACCAACGGAGCTCTTTTCTCCGCGTCGTCAAAGGTGTTGTCCATCACAGGATCAGTGGTAGCCATTTGGTTATCGTCTCGTTATGTAACGCTAAAATGTTAGTTGTTGTTTTGTCGTCGAATCGCAAAAGATCAAGGTCGCCGTTTTAGTGATCGGGTCCTTCTTTTTTGCCGTGGCCCTTTTCGCCATGCCCGCTTTTCAATTGATAGTCAAAATCGACCATGTCAGGATGCGGGTTGCGAACGCGTGATAAATATCTTGTTCGTGGCCAGTTGTTTAACTCTTCCAACATGACGTAGGCACGACTGCTGCCATGAGCATGAGCCACGTCGCTGGCTGAATTGTGCAAGTCGCCAAACGTGATCGCGTTGGCCGGACAAGCGTCCTGGCAAGCAGTGCGAATCTCGTTCGGTCCCAAATCGCGGTGTTCGACTTTTGCCTTGATCTTGTGCTTGGAAATTCGCTGCGTGCAGTAGGTGCATTTTTCCATCACACCACGGCTGCGAACGGTGACCTCGGGGTTCATCATCAGATTTTGCATCTGCTTGTCTTCCTGAGACATCATCACACTTGGTGCGAGATCACTGCGGCCCATGTCGCCCGGATAGCCAAGGAACGTTTGAGCGTCCGAGTAGTTCAGGAAGTTAAAACGACGAACTTTGTAAGGACAGTTGTTTCCGCAGTAACGAGTTCCGATACAGCGGTTGTAAACCATGTCGTTGAGGCCTTCGTGCGAGTGAACGGTCGCCGCGACCGGGCAAACCGTTTCGCAAGGCGCGTTCTCGCAGTGATGACAGGTGACCGGTTGGTGGATGACCTGTTTGTCGTCATCTTCGGCGGCATCTTTGTTGTACAAGTTGTTACCAAAGTAGCGGTCGATACGCATCCAGTGCATTTCACGACCACGCCAGACTTGCCACTTGCCCACAACAGGAATGTTGTTCTCTGCCTGACAAGCGATCACACATGCGTTGCAACCGTTGCACTTGTTGAGGTCGATTCCCATTCCCCACACGTTCGTGATCGAAGGATCCTGCTGTGTGTACATGCGGCGAACGCCGGGAGTGAGGTCTTTGTTTTGGTGGTGCAAGTGGAAGACTTCGGGCCACGAGTGGGTGCCGTGACTGCCGTCGTCATGGCCATCATCTGACTCTTTCGGACCCGTTTCCAACGAGACGTTATTGATGACGGGCAATGAAGCCGGGTTTCGTTTTACGGGCTCTGCCTTTGCATGATGACCGTCACCGTGTGGGTGCTTCTTCATGAACTCCTGGTAGCTGGCCCAAGTTCCCTCACGAAGCAACGTACTGCGGTTTCCTTTTTTGTCGACAAACATACGGGCCTGAATCTCATCCCGACCCGTTGTATCGATATCCCAAGGCTCTTGAGTGTTGGCGAGTTTATAAGTTGTCTTGCTGGCCAGTGCTTCGGCATCGGGAGCGAAATGCCATCCAGATGCTGATCGCAGTGAGCTGATATCGTGGCCGACCGTATCGATGCCACGCAGTTCATCACCACCCACGCGACCGGCTGCTGTTCGACCGTAACCAAGTTGGACAACGACGCAACCTTCGGCTGTACCCGGCGTAACGTTGACTGGCATCTCAACCGATTTGCCATCGATCTTCAGCACGCACAACTGATCTTGCTTGAGTGGTGGTGAGAATGAGCGGGCTGTTTTTGGAGAAACTTGAGCGACGTTGTCCCAAGTGACTTTCGTAATAAAGTCCGGTAACTCTTGCAGCCAAGCCAAGTTCGCAAAGCGGCCATCGTAAACGGCTCGAGAAGGAACAAAGCTCATTTCCAGCTTTTCACCAGACAGCGCCTCCAGCCAATCGCCATCGTCAGCAGGCGCTTCGAACGAACCGGAAACAGAAACCGCAGTCGGTTTAGGAGCCGAGTCTTTTACGAAGCCCAATTCAACCGCGCGGGCGAACGAATCTTCGAAGTCACCAGAAAGTCCGCCTTTGGCCGAAGCAGAAACCAGTTCCAAGCCTTCCACATCCGAGTCGGACATCAGCGACGCCAGAATCTCGATTTCCGATTTGCTACCGTGCAAAGGGCGAATCAAAGGTTGAGACAAGCACCAAGTACCGTCATAAGAAATTCCATCGCCCCAAGCTTCCAACGGATGAGCGACATCACAAACCCAACCACACTTGAGCGAAGTCTCGTTGCGATAAAGCGAAAGGTGAATCGAGTTTTTGACCGAACCCAGCTTGTCAGCAAAATCGTAGTCCGCAGGAGCTGAGTAAACCGGATTGCCACCGACGATAATCAACGTCTCGATCGAGCTATCAGAGATCCCATCGCAAACCGCCTTGAGCGATTCCAACGAATTGGAGACAGAGCCATGTTGGGTGAACTTGACGGTTTTACCATTGTTGCCCAACTCTTGATTCATCTGGTGAACCAAAGCGTGAACTTCGGGTGGTTGTGAATCGCCAGCAAGGATGATCCCTTTGCCTTTGTTCTTTTTCAAGTCTTGAGCCATCGCCGCCAACAAACGCTCACGATACCGCAGCTCTTTATCGATGTGCCCATCTGCTGAAGCCGATTTAATTGCGGTGCTCAATGCCGCTGCGAAACTGGCGATCTTGCCTGACGGCAACGACATGCGATGGTCCGCCGAAGCACCCGTAGTGGTGTACTGAGTTTCAACGCAGTACATCCGATTCATTTTGCCGTGATCCGCATCGCGTCCATCTGCGAACTGTCGTGAGTTTTTAATTCCACAAGGATGCAAGCCGAGAAAGTCGCTATCCAACGACACGATCACTTGAGCTTTTGTAAAGTCATATTGAGCGCGGTGCACAGAACCAAATGCAAGTGCGGTACCTGCTCGAGTGTTGTCGTCGCTGACCGATGCGAACTCGAACCACTTTCCTTGCTTGTCTTCGAACTGTTTGCGGAGACCTGCCATCGTTGGAGAACTGTTCGGCTCGGACAGGATCGCAACTTTCGAAAGATCGCTACCACTCAGCAACTCGCGAGCTGCCTCTGAGAACGATTCCCAACTCTTTTCGGTAATGGTTTCGTCTTTGATGCTGACTGGGTTTCGCAAACGATCCGGATCGTACAACTGCAACACACGAGCCTGAATGAAAACGTCTGAACCGCCAAGTGAATCAGGGTTTTCCGGGTTACCGTCCAGCTTGATCGGGCGGCCATCGAACGATGTTGCCAACAGGCTGCGGGAAACGCCACCGAAGTCGATACTGGTGGCGTACTTGACTGCTTCACCGGGTATTCGATTGTGGGGTCGGAAAACAAACGGTGCGATTTGTTCTTCCTGGAAACGACAACCCACTGCGCCACCGAGCGCCAGCGAAGCACCCATCAGCTGTAACCAGCGTCGGCGAGATACGCCATCGAGTTCCTCGGTTGCGGCACCGAATTGCTCTTCGATCGCAGCTTGAGCTTCGGGCGAAGCAACCAGTTTTTCCAGCTCTGAGAACTGTAGATCGTCTGTGTTTTGGCTTTTAAAGTTGTTCATCGGATTTCGCGTTGTTTATCGCTTTTTTGTATTCAGGTTCCGTGCTTCAGCTGGTTAGCGGTGACAGGTACCGCAACTGACGTTCGGATTGATCTTGTTCTTTTCTTTCCAATGCTTGCCGTATTTTTTGAGGCTCATTGGTTCACCGTCTTCGTCCGTAGGAACAAAGTCCAGTACGGTCACAAGCGCCGGATCGCGAAGGTGCTCTTCCGGGTTCCGGTGGCAGTCCAGGCACCACTTCATAGAAAGTGGTTCGACTTGGGTGACAACTTCCATTTTGTCGATACGGCCGTGGCACGATACGCAACTCACACCCGCAGTGATGTGGGCCGAGTGATTGAAGTAAACAAAGTCGGGCAAGTCGTGAACTCGCTCCCAACGAACCGGTTCACCATCACTCTTGCCAAAGTTGGCAGATTCCAAGCTGTCACGAATCGGTTCCAGCAATGTGCTTTCGCCATGAACAATACCCAAGGTGGCACCCTCTTTGGTCCGATTGCCACCGTGGCAGTTTCCACAAGTCGCAGTCGGTGGAACGGCCGCATGACCTGTCTTCTCAACCGTGTTGTGACAGTAGCGACAGTCCAATTTGAGCTGGCCAGCATGGAGCTTGTGGCTAAATGGAACGGGCTGCTTTGGTTTGTGCCCCACATTGACGATCGTAGGATGGATCGCAGCAAACAAACACGTTGCCAAATATCCACCTACCAACAATGCTCCGCCAACCAAACAGAGAACAAACTTGTTGACCCAGTTCGGGAAAAAAAAGTCTTGCATTAATTCACCATTGCGAGCGATGTCGCATACAGTCTGCACTAGGAAAAAGAACAGTATCGAGAGGTAAAACGGCTGTTTGATCAGGTCCAAACATACGTATCCCCCACCTATTTATCAGAGAAATTTAAACCACCACAACAACTTATGTCGACAGGCAAAACCGTCGCAGTACTTTTGGGGGGTGTATGCAAAGTGGTTTTTCGGGCATGTATCGAGTGGTTTGTGGGGTGTTCGGCTTTCAGCCAAAAACTCATTTGGTGGGATTCTACCCGGTTGGCTACACTGGAAGGCTTAACTCCATGGCTACTTACCCAAATTCATTTAGCGCGATCGCCAAAAATGTTGTACCCGTTTAAGAAAAGCTCAAACCGCCAAAACCTTCGCAAAAAACAACGTTCTGGCACGCAAACCCACTACGAACGATTTGAAGACAAGCGATTGTTGGCAACTTTGCCGACCTCATTGCCCATTGCCACCGATCTAGTAACTAATGGCGGATTCGAGCGAGCAACCGATGGCAACGATGCGAATTTCTTCGTCGATTCCAACGTAGACGGATGGATCGCGGCCGATTCGAGCTCTGGACAAAGGCTAAATATCTTTACTTTTGGCGATCCAGCGACCAGCGATCGTTTGAACGTTTTGGAGCTCGATTCTACAGCTAGCCAATTCGACTCAATTTACCAAGACATCCAAACTCTTGAGGGTGACACCTACATTTTGAGTTTTGAGTTTCGCGAGCGTACGGTCAATGGAAACGCTACCGCCGACACGAATCAGCTCGAACTATTTTGGGATGGTGAGAGCTTGGGCATCTACTCCGGAGTGAACCATTGGCAATCGGTTGCTTTGGTGGTTACGGGTGCTGACGAGTCGACCCGATTGGAGTTCCGCGAGGTCAGCACCTCAGCCAGTGATGGACGTGGCCCACTGATTGATAACGTTTCGTTGGTCAGCATTGCCGATGTCGAAGTGATCAACGGCGGATTCGAATTGACGACTGGAGATGGACAGTTGATTGAATCGAGCAACGTAGAGGGCTGGAATGCGGTCGCAGCCGACCCCGCCAATCGCCTGATTGCGATCGAGACAACCGACGCTTCCGAAGGTGACCAGTTTTTGGCACTGGACACGGGCAGCACGTTTATTGATCGAGTCTTTCAAAACATCGAGACCACTCCAGGGCAAAGTGTATACGTCTCGTTTGACCTCCGCGCCGACGGTCAGACCGATGCAGACAATCAACTGCGAATCCGTTTTGACAATCAATGGGTGGGTACTTATACAGGCACAGCCGACTGGCAAAGGTTCGGTTTGTTGTTAGACGCCAACTCAGTCGAGGACTTTTCACGGCTGGTTTTTCGTCAAGCTGAATCAGCGACCGGCGAGTTGACTGGCACAAACGTCGACTTGGACAACGTTCAGGTTACGGTGGTTGACGGGTTCCAACCGTTTGCAGGTTTAAGAGCTTTGTCCGAAGTTCCGCCAGAAGATCGTAACGGAATTTACGAGGAAGCACCCGAATTTGATATCGAAGCGGACGAGACCTTCCGTGCCACGATCGAATTGGAATCAGGTGATGAGATCGGTTTGTTGTTGTATTCCGATATCGCACCAGTGGCTGTCAATAACTTTGTCAACTTGGTCGAAGACGGCTGGTACGACAATTTGTTTTTTAATCGTGTCGTAAACGATGGAGAAGGAGAACCGTTTGTTGCGCAGGCAGGTGGCCCATTCACTGACTCCACGGCTGGTGGCCCAGGGTATACGTTCGAGAACGAAATCGTTGAAGGTATCAACTTCGACAGACCTGGCTTGTTGGCGATGGCCAATTCAGGCGGTACCAATACCAACGGCAGCCAGTTCTTTATCACTTACGGGACACCAACGTTCCTGAATGGTAACTTTACGATCTTTGGTGAAATCGAAGCGGATGATTTAGCCAGCTTTGAAGTGTTGGATAACTTGACATTCCGAGATCCGGCAACCGCAGAGGGGCAAGCCATAGAGCCCGACGTGATCGACACCATTACGATCACGATCGATTAAAAGCCCGAAATAGCGGGAGCCTCTCCCTCCCGACAAACTCTTAACCGTCAGTTGGATTAACTGTATCGACCTGAATCGATCAGGACTGTATCGTTCGCATAATAAAGCGACGGTTCGCTATACCGCCCGAACGGTAAACGATCCAAAACGATTCTACGGATTACGACTGTGACAAAAAAAGTTGACTTGCCCATCCCAACCCGGATCGTGCCCAGCGTGCAACCCAGCTCGATGCAACCGTCAGCGTTGAGCAAAGAGTTCAATCAGATTGTCGACAGTTGCAAACGGTTTCATGTTGCGGGCGAGTCAAGAAAAAACCCGAAGTCCCTTCTGTCCAGCAAGCTGGCGCCTAAGCATAAGATCGAATTGTTTGGGACCCGCTTTTACTTTACTAACGTCATCCAGATTCCTGAACTGCGGTTCTTTGTTGGCTACGTGGTTCAATCCGTTTCGCCGACCGCGAGTCCTTCCGTTAGCGCCCGGATCTTTTACAAAGATCTATCACTCTCCTGGCGAGTTGCCTCGCACTTTACGCTTGAGGATGGAGAGCTTTGGATCGGCAAGGGAGATGTGCAGGAAGTTAACAATGGGGGCGAACAAATGGTGGTCTCCAACGAGTCGACGACCGACCTGCCGCATGAAATGCAAACGGCAGTAGACAGCCTGATCGGATCTGGCAAAACGATCAAAGGCTCGCAGCGAATCATTTCCGCTGTGTTGCGTCGTAGCCCCGACGACCGGGTCGAGCCGTATCAGGACTTTGTCGCACCTCGCAAAAAAGCCCAGTCCAATAAACGGAACTTGATCAATCGAGACCGCTCTATCGCCGTCTTTAAACGACCGAACGATCCCACTTCTCTAAAGATCATCGCCGGATTCGAGCCCGATTTTAAGAACGGTGTTTTGGAAACAAGTCATTCCCAAAGCAAGTTATACGAAGGGAAACTTCGCCGCTTTAGAATTCTCTCGATCAACAAAAAGGTTCAATATTATTTCATCGCAGGTACCCGACACGTGTGGATTTTGCCCCCACAAGCTCTGACAACACAGCTATCCAGTTACGGTGTGCGGACGATCGACGTGCAAGCCGATGATGATCTGTTCGTTCCAGGTTGGGAATATCACCATTACGAAGAAACCGAGAACGGTTTGGAGCTTTACAGCCAAATCCCTACTGGATTCGCCGGAGAAATCTGTCCGGTCGATGATGCAAAAGCGGATGCTGGACCCTGGTTGGATCAGATACCGCTCATTCAACAGTTTCGAACACAGTTCGGCCCATAAACGATTCACTTGGTAGCGTGAGATTAGCTTGAGATCTTTACGCGACCCGCATTGCCGCCAGAAAAGCATGACTTTGAGCATTTAGAAGTGCAGTTCAGTTTCTTTTTAGATGCTTTTTCTCTTTTGTGGAATGACCAGCGCGAATACAATGTCCCCTCCCTGCGAGAACGTTGTCTGCTGACTCCACTTGCGGTTAAGGACAATATTGACACCCAGAGCTTGGAAAGCCAATTCGATACCGCACCCAATGCGGCACTTAGGATCAGCCAATTCAAATTCGTATGTCGAGCCAAAAACTTGTAAGCGACCCTTACCAACATTTTGAATCCTTCTGAGATTCACGGAACGAACATGCAGCCAACCAGCACATCGGAAAAAAACAGTCGTCCTAAACGACCCAAGCCGATTACTGAAAACAATACGACTCAGGCGGAAAGTCCGGAAGCTAAAGATCAGCGCGAATCGAAAAAGCCTCTGCCCGAAAAACGAACAGCCCGAATCAAGTTTGCAGACTGCGAAGGTTTTCATCGCGAGCTTCGCGCTCAAGTCAAAAACTTTTTCGCAGCTCCCGAACGCACCGCGCGAGATGTTCCGGGCATGTATCTGAAATCGTTTGTGATTTTGGGTTGGACTTTTGCCTCATACCTACTCATGTTCTGGTTCACCGCTTGGTGGCAGATCGGTCTGTTGTCTACTTCGCTTGGATTGGCGATGGCTGCCGTCGGATTTAACATCCAACATGATGGCGGACATTCGGCTTACTCTGAGCGGCGTTGGGTCAATCGGATCATGGCCTACACGATGGACTTGATCGGTGCCAGCTCTTACGTCTGGAAACATCGTCACAATATTATTCACCACACCTACACCAACATCACCGGCCACGACGGCGATGTCGATCTCGGTTTCCTGGGACGGCTGACACCTCACCAACCTCGGCTTGGATTTCACAAGTATCAACACTTTTATCTGTGGCCGCTGTACGGATTCGTTACGGCAAAGTGGCATTTGATGGACGACTTTAACAGCGTCATTCGGGGCAAGATCGGTGAGACCAGTTTTCCACGTCCCAAAGGCAAAGACCTGTTCTATTTTTTGGGTGGCAAGGCGCTGTTCTTTTCACTTGCGTTCGCGATCCCGATGATCTGGTTTCCCTGGTACATCGTTGCGGGCGTCTATTTTCTGGCCACCTTTTTGCAAGGGATTGTAATGAGCATGGTGTTCCAGCTGGCTCACGTGATTGAGGATGCTGAGTTCCCAATGCCTGAAGGGGACTCGATGAGAATGGAGGCGGCCTGGGCGGTCCACCAAGTCCAAACCACAGTGAACTTCGCGATGGATAATCGCTTGGTCAATTGGTACACCGGCGGATTGAACTTTCAGATTGAGCACCATTTGTTCCCGCACATTTGTCACCTGAACTACCCTGAGCTGTCCAAAGTCGTCGCGTCGGTCTGCGAAAAATACGGCGTCGAGTACAACACCTACGATACGGTAGGTGGAGCCGTCGCAGCACACTATCGCTGGCTAAAAGAGATGGGCGCTCCCGAAACCCCGGCAATCGCCTAAGCGTGCTCCCAAAGTAGCACGCCCTCTCCGAGGCGTTAGTATTAAGCGAGCTATGTAACTGGGCACCTTAGCCAATAACATTGACCCAGGCTTTGGCGTAAAACCCCACGCACCAAGAAAGCTCAAAAGCGAAGCCGCTGGATGTAGTGGGATTCGCCAGAATTCCTTTTGCCTCATAGCTGAGTTCTTAATCCTGTAAGCCAATATAGTGAACTTGGCAATCTGGCAGATTCTCCTGAAGCTGCTTTGAGCCCTCAGCTGAGATCCGCGTCCAGCGAATGTAAAGAGTCTCCAAACGGGAAAAGCTGGAAAGCCGTTCGATCGATTCGTCACTGATATCGCTACCGTTCAGATTCAGCATACGCAATTGCGGCTTGTCACCCAGCCGCTTAATTCCCGCATCGGTTAACGAGCAGTAGCGAAGGTCCAATTCTTCCAAGCCACGAATACTGGACAGTGCTCCCATGCCTTCGTCAGAAAAATTGCTCCCCTCCAGGTAAAGCGATTTTAAATTTCGAAGAGCGCCAAGCTTAGGGAGATCGTCCTCTTCCAACTTGGCCTTGTTTAAATTGACACTGTAAACTTCCTGAAACGCTTCTGGCTCCAAAAACCATTTTTGCCAGAACGTCGCCTCGATCGGTCGCGCTCTCCAACCGCCACCACGAAGTTTGACCACCTTCATCGCCGCGTATTGATCAATCAACGGCTGCACTTGACTGGCCCAGATCGCAACCAACACGCAAAACACAGTCATCAAGACCAGCAAAGAACTGAGGCTGATGCGTTTTAGCGAAAAACGTTTTTTGGTTTTCGGTTCCGTCATCCGCTACTCGTTCTTCGGCACTGTAACGGTCATCGCAAACACGATTTGCTTCCCATCGCGAGAAAGGTTGGGTTGAGCGCATTCCTTGGTTGGATCTTGACCTTCGATACGGGTCACCGGCACATTTTCAAATGGAGCCAACGGATCATCAGCGACTTCGATTTTGTCGACATCATCCAGATCGATTGTATAAAGCTGATGGACGTCCTTGTTCGGACCTTTCCAGCTAACGACCAACGTACGGCCATCGGGCGTCCAACTCGAAAAATTAACGCCACCCGAGAGTAGTCCCTTTTCGGTAACCGAGCCATCCTCGGCAATATCGGCCAATATTAAATCACCCGCCAGGGTCCCATAACAAATTCGATCATCGGTTGGGCTAACACTGTAGCCGTGGACAATGCCTCTTCTAAGCGGTTGAAAGAAAACCGTCTCCTCGCCTTTGCGCAAGTCACAACGATTCAGTGCATTATTGAAGATCCGGACCAGATAGCGAGGATTGCTCAACCAAACAGGAGCACCACAGTGTTGGGCAACCGTTTCCATGCCGACCGCCTCTTCGCCTTTGTCTGCGTCGAAACTACCGACGACAACTTCGTAAGGATCGTAAAGATTCCACGCCAGACTTTTCCCATCGGGCGACCAAGACGGTTTGCCGCCAGATCCAAGAAGCAATTTCTTTGAGCCGTCCGCACTGACCACCATGATTTTACCTGCATGGTAATTGGTCGAGTCCCTAGAAGGTATTGCGTCGTAGGCAATCCATTTACCATCGGGCGACCAAACGGGCGTACCACAATTCCAATCTGGATCCTGGACTAGCGGTTGAGGCTCGCCGCCGGCAAGCGGCATCGTCATCAGAACAACCAAATTTCGAGTGTCCTGCTGGGCGTTCTGGGCCGAAGCCATTTTGCTCGAAAGCAGTATTAAGCCCAAAGCCCCAACCAGAAAACGTGAACCAAGAACACACCGTAACAAACGTCGCATATCGCTCTCTCGAATTCGAATTTAGCCCATTCAATTCAAGTCTATCGAGCCCGACCACAAGCGTCAAACTTTA
>CAZDBA010000014.1:24453-46426 GCA_964503615.1 uncultured Pirellulaceae bacterium | reverse complement strand
AGGCGTCACGATCGTTTTCGGTTTGACTCGAAGCGTTTTGATGTTGTTCAGCTTGTCCCGCAACGTCTCAGTGGAGATCACTTTGTCGCTACATTCGAAACTTTGTTGTTTCTGCTGGGCTTGGATTGAGTTCAATGTCACGCATTGGTTGTTGGCAACGTTGCCAGTACTGCCAACACCGGTCAAGCGGCGCAACACTTCGCGCACAATCGCTTCGATTGCAACTCGATCGAATTGTTGGTTAACCACTGATGACATCAGTCTTCAATTCCTATAATTGTCCAGCGAACTGGGTTGATTTTTGCGTTCAGCAGTTTTCGTCCATAAGGACCATCGCTGCTGATCATGACCGTTTGCCCTGAACCGGCTCCGACGCCGTCGACCGCGATAAGCGGATCACCGTCAGCCGAGCCGCTTGCCTTCAAGGGCTGTACGACCATCAGCTTGCTGCCTTCGAGGCTGCTGTGCTTGATAGAAGCGTTGGTTGTGGCGATGACAAGTGCGCGTTGCATGGTTTATTTGTTGTTGAGTTAGATGGGGCAAAGGTGGCTGTTGGTGTCTACTTTTTTGGCTTTCCCAATACGCAGAGATCGTCGACCAGTGAACAGCGTCGTTCACGTGTGAAGGTCAACGGCGTTGTAACGCCTTCGCCCGTCGGACCCGCGATTGAGAATGAGATGTAGCCTTCGCCGCCAAGTCCCAAAGCTGCCATGCAAGGGCCGTTTTTGACGAACAGAGTGGTGTCCATGATGCGACCCATGCGTGTCATGTTTCGCACGTTGTGAGAGTGGATGATGCTGGTATGACGGAAGCCGTGCTCGTACTTTTGAGCTTTCGCGATCGCTTCGTCGACGTCGCGACAACGTACGAACGGGACGAAAGGCATCATCTGTTCGACGCTAACAAATGGGCTGGACTCACTCGTTTCGCCAAACAGCAATTTGGTGTCGGCAGGGACGGTTTTGCCAATCCCTTGAGCAAGGACCGCGGCGTCTTTGCCGAGAAACTCTTTGGCTGGGGCGTCATGGTTGTCGTCACCGACTTGAACGATAGCAACTTTTGTGAACTGCTCGATTTCGCCCGTGTTCAATCGAACTGCTCCACCGACTCGTTCCATTGCACTCATCATCTTGTCGAAAACTTCAGCAACAACGAAGACTTCTTTTTCGGAAATGCATAACAGGTTGTTGTCGAACGAAGCACCTTCAATGATGCAACGAGCCGCGTGTTCTAGGTCAGCAGTTTCGTCTACGACGACTGGTGGGTTTCCTGGTCCGGCAACGACCGCTCGTTTACCCGCTTTCAAAGCTGCTCTGGCAACGGCTGGACCACCTGTGACACAAATCAGTTTTACATCACGATGATTGAAAATGGCGTCAGCTGATTCCAAAGTCGGTTCTGCGACAACACAAATCAGGTTGTCGATTCCAATCTCGGCGTGAATGGCTTGGTTGAAACGACGAGCACCTTCAGCCGCAACTTTTTTGCCGCTCGGGTGTGGATTGACGACGACGGTGTTGCCACCGGCAATCATGTTGATCGCGTTTCCGGCAATCGTTGGCAGTGAGTGGGTGACCGGTGTGATCGCGCCGATAACTCCGAAGGGAGCGTGCTCGATGACGGCCAAGCCGTGATCGCCGCTATAAACCTGACTGCTCATGAACTCGACGCCGGGTGCTTTTTCAGCAAGAGCTTGCAGCTTGGCGATCTTGTGTTCGAGCTTGCCGACTTTTGTCTCGTTCATTTCCATCGTCCCCAGTTCGACGCTTTGGTCGTTGGCAATGCGACGGATGTGATCGATAGCTTTTTTGCGATCTTCCATGGTGGCCTGAGAAAGCAACTCAAACGCTTCGCTGGCCGCAGCAACCGCTTCGTCGGCATCATTGAAAACGCCATTGCGACCAGCATAGACAGCCGTTGAAGCTGACTTGGCTCCGTCGGTAGGCGTTCCGTCGCAGGAACAGTTACAGTTGACCTCTGGTGGAGGTCCAACTTCGGACAGCACCTGGGAGACGACACTGCGGATCATTTCTTCAGTAAAGTTTATTGCCATTTTTGATCTCGATTTCTTTTGTGACGGTCGCCGTGTTATCGGCCGTCATTTGACTCTCGATGTTTGACTAATTTTCATTCCGGTCGAAAACGCAGTTATCCTCGACGTGAACGGAATCAACGATTCCGATGATCAACGCGTCGATTGGCATGCCTTTGGTCTGAGGGGTCAAGCGGGAACTTGAACCCTGCACGATCAAAACAAAATCGCCTTCGCCGGCACCGATCGTATCGACGGCGACAAAAGTCCGTCCGGTTGTGGACAGGGTTTTGCGGTCTTTTGCTTCCAGCCGATAAGGCTCGACGACCATCAGCTTGCTACCGACCATCTCTTCGACCTTTTGCGTGGCAACAACTGAGCCTGTAACTTTTGCAACGAACATTTACCTACCCCTTGGATGGGTGACGATTAACTGGTTTCCAATAACTCTTTGGTCTGCCTGGCAACGACAATTTCTTCGTTGGTCGGTATGACCCAAATTTCAACTTTGCTGTCGGCCGTTTGCAGTTGGCATTCGCCTTTGGCCGATTCGTTTAACGACTCGTCCAACTCGATACCAAACTCTTTCAAGTCGCGGCAAACGCCCGCGCGAATCAACGATCCGTTTTCGCCAATCCCCGCTGTAAACACTAACGCGTCCAGTCCGCCCAGTTCGAACAACATGCCTGAAGCATGCCGACGAATTTCGGCTATGAACATGTCCAGGGCGAGTTGAGCGTCCTGGTTTCCTTCGGCGGCCGCAATTTCCAAATCGCGACAGTCCTTGCTGACTCCGCTCATCCCCAACAGACCGCTTTGGCTGGACAAGTCATCGAGGACTTCTTCCAGTGTCTTGCCAAGTCTGTCCATGATTAGTGGAATCGCAAACGCATCGAAGTCACCGACACGATTGTTGTGCGGCAATCCGGTTTGAGGAGTCATCCCCATCGTGGTTGCAACACTCTTTCCATCCTTGATCGCACAAATGCTGGCTGATCCCCCCAGGTGCATCGAGATCGTTCTCAATGGCTTGGGTTGTTTCGACAGTTCATTTATGCGGCCGGCGATGAAACGATGACTGGCACCGTGAAATCCCCAGCGTTTAACATTTAGCTCGTCCGACCATGCTTTGGGAATCGCATAGTGGCGAGACGCTTCTGAGATCGTGGCGTGAAAGCCCGTCTCGAAAGCAGCGACAAGTGGCAGCGAAGGAAATCGTTCCCCTAACTGACGCATCGCCGCGATGTAAGGCGGGTTATGAGCGGGAGCCATCTGGTTCATCTCCGTCATCGCCTGCAAAACATCTTCGGTTACTCGCTGTACTCCACTGACTCTTCCACCATGAACGGCTTTGAATCCGATTGCGGAAATTTCGTCACTGGTCTGGAGGCATCCCGTTTCAGGGTCAGTCAGTTGATCCAGACATTGCTGAACCGCGACTCCATGATCGGGGACTTCTGCCGTAATCTCGTTGTGGCTATCGCCGATTTCAACAAAGCAATCACTGTTGGGTGAGCCGATACGTTCGACACCCCCTCGGGCTAATTGCCGCTCGCTGTCCATATCGAACAGTCGATACTTGAAACTGGTTGAGCCAAGATTTGCGACCAGGATTTTCATTTCCGATTTTTCCTTATTCAATCCGTATCCAAATTTCGTCCATGTCTACGGCTTCCAGCCGCAGTGCGATAGGCAACTTGCCTACCAACCAAATGCGTTTAGTTGAAAAACGCTTCGGTCAAACCTTCAGCAGGACGTGGAATCACATGGCTACCGACCAGCTCGCCAACTTGTGACGCTGCAGCAGCACCTGCTTCTACGGCTGCGCGAACGCTTCCGACATCGCCTTTGACAACTGTGGTTGACAGTCCTCCGCCGATGTCGACTCGCTTGACGATCTCGACGTTAGCAGCTTTTGCCATCGCGTCTGTCGCTTCGATCAAGCCAACGAGGCCTTTGGTTTCAACTAATCCGATTGCAGTATTCATCGTTTTCTTTCGTTTCTATTGTTGATTTTGGTTTTTGAAAATCTATTTGATTACGTTGTGTTGGGGCTTACTTGGCTTTGGCAGCCTTTGCTCCAGGCAACACTTTGATCAAATCGCTATGAGGACGAGCGATTACTTGAACGCTGATGATTTCGCCAATGCGTCCGGCTGAGTTTGCTCCAGCATCAGTCGATGCCTTAACTGCTCCGACGTCGCCGTTGACAAACGTAGTGACCATTCCGCCACCGACTTTGTCCCAGCCCATAAATTCAACATTTGCTGATTTCAGCATTGCGTCGGTCGCCTCAACAAGGGCGATAAAACCCTTTGTTTCGATCATTCCCAGCGCTTCGAGTGCTTTTGCCATTTGTTACTCCAGTGAATAGTTAAAAAGTTAGAGGTTCAAAATTATTTGAAGTGCGGGTTAAAGGTTGCACTTCACAAGATGATTTAAAGTAATTGAGGGTGGATTAACTGCATCCGCAGCCACCTCCCTTTTCCTGTTTGGTTAGTTTGACTGAGGTCGCTGCATCGAGGTTGCACGCATTGCCTTCGTCGGTATCAATGTGAACTTCGAGTTTGGCATTAGGACCGGGGCGAACCAGAACGTCCTCCATAATGACGCTGCAGTCTTTGGAGGTAATTTTCAGGTTCATATAGTCGCCTTTGGCCACTCCGTATCTTGCTGCGTCTTCATCGCTCATGTGTACGTGCCGCGCTGCTCGGATCACTCCCTGACTCAGTTCTACTGCGCCAGCAGGTCCGACCAGAACGCAGCCTGGTGTTCCGTTGATGTCACCACTGTGGCGAACGGGTGCGTCGATGCCCAGTGAAATCGCATCGGTCTTGGCTAGTTCGACTTGGCTAAAGTCACGAGTTGGACCCAGGATTCGCACGTTTGGTAACATTCGTCTGCGTGGGCCAACCACCATTACGGTTTCTTCGGCGGCGTAAAATCCGTCCTGATACAGGTCCTTGCCGGGAGTCAATGTTCGACCCGGTCCGAATAACTGTTCGACGTGAGCGTCGGTCAAGTGAATGTGACGCGCAGAAATACTGACTACGAGATTGGGATCGCTACTTGAGTTGGTAGGGGCAGGACTAGTCGGCGCAGGAGTTGAAGCGCCACCGGCCTGTTGAATGATACGTTGTACGATTTGCTCAACGGTACCGCGGTCGATTGTGTTAGATAGATTGGACATAATATCTTTCATTGACCATTTTGTTTTGTGTTGTGGGAATTCGTTTCGCTCACGGCAACGTGCAACTTAATTCCTGAATCAGAAATCCTGTGTTTCCATTCGTTATCGAGGCTGGCGTCAACGACGATGTTTTGGGCATCTTTCAAATCACACAGTTTTGACAGGCTCTTGCGACCAAACTTGGAACGGTCAGCAAGTACGAAAACCTGGTCCGCCGAATCCATCATGGTCCGTTCGGTTTCTACCAAAAGCAGGTTGCTGTTAAACAAGCCCTCTTGATGAATGCCTGCCACGCTTAAAAACGCTTGACGACAATTCAAATCGTTCAGCATTTCGTTGGCATGGGGACCCAGAGCGACGCCCGTTTTTGCATGGATGTATCCACCAACGAGTATCAAATCTGCCGTTTCGCTGCCCATGAAAAGGTTGGCCACCGGTAGCGAATTTGTGATCACTTGGATCGCTCGCCCTACCAGCAACCTGGCCAATTCGTAGGTTGTGCTCCCGCCATCCAACAAAATCGTGTCTCCATCTTCGATCAGCGTTGCCGCAAATCTTGCAATTTCTTGCTTCTCAGTGAACTTTCGTGACTGAATATTGTCAAAATGTTGCAGTTTTGGCTTCGGTCCGGTGTAAAACACACCTCCGTGTGTCCTTTTCGCGGTCCCATCCACCTCTAAGGACTCCAAATCCCTGCGAATCGTGGATTCAGAGACGTTTAGTTCCATTGCCAGATCGTTCAGAGCAGCAAAACCACGTACTCGAACCAGTTCGAGCAAACGATTTCGACGACTTTCAACGGCTAACATGGAAGAAATCTCCAATTCAGTGAACGAATTCCATCACAATATGGACTATATCTGTCTCATTTCAAGCAGATAAATGGGACGTTTGCAAAAAATAGGGAAATTTATTGGCTTGGATCGGTTATTCCGATTTAGAAGGAAGGCGGTGGGACAGGATCTAACCTCTGGCAAAAACGATCTTTTCAAAATAGCCTTGGTCACCAACGCTGCTGACCATTCGGGGCTGGGAGGTGATGTGTGTTCCCTAGCTACTAAAACTGAACAGTTTTAGCATTGGCGATCTGGTGTAGGTCAGGCTGTGCCTGACGAAATGAACAGGATCGGCATGCACAGCATGCCCTACGCTTGGATCCAATATTCGTAGCATCAAAAACTACCGGCGGAAGAAGCTATGGGTTATTAATTTGGGGGCCCAATCGCATTTGATTTTGGATGGTTTGAATCTTGCGAAGTCTGCGTGTAGTTGTTGAATTCGGCGAGCGGTTGGTTGGGTTGGTGTTATTCTGGCTTTTGCTTAATATCGCTCCTATCTGGCTTTATCGGAACCAATAGCGAATTTATACTATGCGGCACGGTGGTGACTTGTGCCCACCTTGTTAGTTCAGATTCATTTCAAAATTGAGCCACATCATGTCAGACCAGCCGGTAATGGTCAGCAAGTTCTCGTGGGACGAAGTTTTTCCTTGGACGATTATTTTCAAGACGCTTCCTATTGCGGCAAGCTTCACTGTTTTGATTTTTGCTACTCTGGGGGTGTTTGCTACTCCGATGGGTTGGGGGGTTGCCGAAACCGTCTTTCGCATGGAGCCGATCGCCCAAGAGGATCCTTTCTTTGCTGAGGTGATGGAAGCCAATCGTAGCCCGTTTCTCGGTTTGCTTGAGGCCGGAAAAAAAGAGGAAGGGGCGTTCCATATTCTGGGGGCCACGCTGAGTGGACCCAAGTTGGTTTTTCAAAGATTCATTGAGCCGTTTCGACAATTGTTCTCAGGCTCTTTGGGATTTCAAAAATTTGGATATCTGTTGTCCGGTTGCGTGTGGACTTTGCTCGTGTGGGCTTTCTTTGGCACGGCGATCACTCGGGTGTGTTTGTTGCGACTTTGTCGTGATGAAGAGGCGGGGTTGGATGATGGTTTCGAATACGCGGTCGGTAATTTTACGACCTGTCTGGGCGCGCTGTTGATGCCCCTTTGCGCGGTGGCTTTGTTGACGATCCCCAATTTTTTCATCGGATTGATGTTGGGCTTCGATATCGGAACAGTAATTGGCGGATTGATTTGGTGTGTCGTGTTGGCGATTTCGTTTTGTATGTCGGTGTTGTTGCTTGGATTGATGTTCGGTTGGCCACTGATGGTCGCCTCGGTCAGTTGTGAAGGCCAGAATGCGTTGGATGCGATGACACGTTCGTTTGCTTACACCTTTCAACGGCCGCTTAACTATCTGTTTTACTCAGCTGTGGCTGTTTTGTTTGGTGGATTTTGCTGGCTGATTATCTCCAAGCTGGCGATCGCAGTGATAGGACTGGGGTTCTGGACCACATCGTGGGGAGCTAATACAGCTGGCCCTGATCGAATGAAGATCATTCGAGGCGAGCTTTCACAAACAAAAGAGGTTCTTACAACGACCGATTCTTCGGAAATCGAAGATGAGAACGTAGAGGAAGAGCCTGATGAAAGTCAGTCGAATCGCGATCAATTGATGCGAGGCGAACAAGTTCCTGGCCAAGGGGAACAAGGTATTCAGCACGAGGTGGTTCCTCCGGGAGTCGCAAGTGGACAAATCCAAGGGGCCGGACAACAGGAGCAGGTATCTAATCCAGAAGTTGTGCCATCTGAAGACGGCAATTTGAACGATGAACCGATCGAAGCAACCACACGCCTGCCGATCAATTCGCCAAGTTTGAAGATGGGAAGGCGGCTGATTAATTTCTGGACTTCGTTTGCTCAGACAGTTGCTGCTGCATTTTTGTATGGTCTGTTCTGGTGTATGGCTTCGGCGATCTACTTGTTGTTGCGTTTCGATGTCGATGAATCGGAGATGGACGAAATCTATCAGACGGACGAACGTCGTACGTTTGAGTTACCACCGCTGGCATCGGACGAGAATGGTATCCCTCAAGTGCAAACGCCCCGCCCAGTTGACGAATCAAGTCCTGATTCTGAAACCGGGGACTAGTACAACGAGACAGCTAAGAATTTGGGTTGCCAGTTACTTAGCTCGCCTCTTTGAAGCGAGTGTTAAAGCCTCGGAGAGGCGTGCTACTTTGTGAATCAAGACGGCTGTTAATCGATTGGAAACCCAATGTTTGAAAACGTATCGCTACTGAATCTAGTCAGCTTTTGCGGATTGTTAACCATGTTGGGGTTGGCGTGGTGCATGAGTAGCCATAAACGCCGAGTGAATTGGCGGCTGGTTGCGATGGGACTTTTGCTGCAACTGTTTTTGGGCGCTTTGCTGTTTAACTCGCAGACTTGGACGTTCGGCGGTCGGTTTGAAGGTGGGATTCTCTTCTACGCCTTTGATGCGTTTTTTAACTTGCTCAAAAAGTGGGCGGATGAAGGCGGTACCTTTGTTTTCGGCGCGTTTGTTCCCGTCGAGGGCGAGAACGCATTCTATGCGACCACCCCGTTCTTTTTGCTTAAGACGTTTGTGTTTGGGGTGCTGCCTACTGTGGTCTTTTTTGCCGCATTGATGTCGGTGCTCTATCACGTTGGAATCATGGAGCCGATCGTGCGAGCGATGGCTTGGGTAATGCAAAAGACACTGGGCACTTCAGGAAGTGAGAGTCTGGCAGCTGCGGCGAACGTTTTCGTGGGGCATACTGAAGCTCCCTTGGTGGTCAAACCTTATATTGCAGGGATGACGCGTAGTGAATTGAACGCAATGATGGTCGGTGGGTTTGCCACGATCACGGGTGGTTTGATGGCGGTTTTTGTTGCTCTGGGGGTTTCGGCGGGCCATTTGGTAACGGCCTCTATTATATCTGCGCCGGCCGCTTTGATCATTGCCAAGATCTTACAGCCGGAGACTGAGGAATCAAAAACGTTGGGATTGGTCAAAACCAAATTTGAAAAACAGTCGACGAACTTTATCGAAGCTGCGGCCAATGGAGCCAGCGATGGGATGAAACTGGCAATCAACATTACCGCAATGTTGATCGCTTTTTTGGCTTTGATTGCGATGATGGATGCGATCCTTTATGGATGTGGCGAAATGGTAGAGTGGTTGTTCTTCCGTTCTGAGGACCCAAGCAAGGCGGTTGATTTGCAGTGGTCGTTAAGGGGGCTGTTTGGATATGTCTTTTGGCCTTTTGCATGGCTGATGGGAATCGAGACAAAAGATTGCCTGATGTCAGGTCAATTATTGGGAACAAAAATGGTGGTCAACGAGTTCGTAGCTTATTCCGACTTGGGCAATGTCATCGCTGGCAGCAATGAGCAGGTAACGATTTCAGAAAGAACCCAGATCATTTTGACTTATGCACTTTGTGGGTTTTCGAATTTTGGAGCGATCGGAATTCAATTAGGTGGAATCGGGCCGTTGGCACCGAATCGAAAATCGGATCTGGCCCAGCTCGGTTTGCGGGCGATGATCGGGGGAATGTTGGCCTGTTGCATGACAGCCTGCGTCGCCGGTTTGATGTACGGCATCTTGAAATAGTTGGCGTTATTTTAGTTGGTCGCCGTCAAAGCCCTCTGGCAATAAGTCGCCACTGGTCCAGATTTTTTGGTCGCTGGGATCGTTTGCGTTGACCGTGATGATCTTTATTTCCGTCCCAAATTCGAAGATGAATTGGCGGCAGGCTCCACAAGGTGTCGCCAAGGGAACGGCTGCAACGGCGATTGCGGTAAAGTCCAGATGTCCCTCGGAGACCGCTTTGCAAATTGCTGTTCGTTCCGCGCAAATGGCTAGGCCATAGGAAGCGTTTTCAACATTGCATCCAGTGAAGATCGTTCCGTCGGTGGTCAACAATGCTGCCCCGACCAAAAAATTGGAATAGGGAGCGTACGCACGGTTTCGAGCAGTGATAGATGCCGAAACGAGTTCATCAAAATTGTCTTTGGCCATGCCAAGTTTTCCCTTTAAGTACTCGAGTTAGCGTAACCAGTTTTTCGTGTTTGTCGAATGCAGATTGATGTAATACTCGCCTTGAGACTTAAAAACGCCTATTATGAATCAGGAGTCGGCAGGTAGGGTTTGATTGTTTTTGAATGTATCGCGGGTTGAGAGATGAAACGAATAGCGAATTGGAATTGGGTCTTGCTGTTGGGTGTTGTTGCTGTTTTAGCTGCTACGCTGGGATGTAAGGAACCGAAGAGTAAGACCGCAAAGAAAAAGCCTGTTCCGACGGCAAAGGGCATATTTGGAAAGAAGGATAAGGTTTCTGAGTTTGATCCGAGTGCTGCCGACCGCATCAGTGATTCCCAGGCCAAGCCAGCCAATCCGTTGAATCCATTGGGAGCTATGAAATCATACGGTCCTGCTGTTGAACAAATTTCGAAGCAGCACATTCAAAGGGCTCTAATGTTTTTTCATGCAGAAGAGGGGCGGTATCCGCGCGACTTTGAAGAGTTTATGGAGCGGGTGATCAAGCCAAACAGAATTGAGCTGCCGAAACTTCCAGGTGGAGCCAAGTATCAGTACGACGTTGACAACCATAAATTGGTAGTGGTCAAGAAAAAGTAGGGTTTGGTCCTAATCCAACGTGCAAACGCTCTGATTGGTAGGCAGTCTTGCTGTTTTCCGATCGTTTGAGCGGATGTCCAAATCGAAGCCACTTGGTTCGGTCTAGCTCTACTGGGAGCTATTTCGTTAAATTGTCGGCCATGAACAAACCGTCAATCGAAACTCAATCTGCCTCTCCACCCTCTTCCGATTCCGCGCCAGTTACTGGCTCCGGGTTTCGTGTGTTTTTGGTTAGTTCGCTCGGCGCTTTGCTGTTGTGGCTTTCGTTTGCACCGGTGTCTTGCTGGCCGTTGGCTTGGTTTGCGATTACGCCTTGGTGTTGGCTTGTAGGAACGGATCGTTTGCAAGGACGACGACCCTATCTTTGGATTTGGCTGGCTGGGCTGGCATATTGGTTGGCCACGCTTTACTTTTTGCCGATCCCGCATTGGCTGCTGTGGGGTGGGTGGGTTGTGTTCTCACTTTATCTATCGTTGTTCTTGCCGCTGTTCATTGGGTTGAGTCGTGTTCTAAACCGAAAGTTTCGTGTGCCGACGGTGGTTGCGATACCGTTGGTTTGGACGGGAATCGAATTCTTGCGGTCTAACTACATCGTTGCTTTTGGTTGTATCTTGTTGGGACATACCCAGTTCGAATTTCCCGTGTTGATTCAAACGGCCGATCTGTTTGGTGCGTACACGGTAAGTTTTTTGATTGCGATGTTTTCGGCTTGTGTGGCACAGGTTTGGTCGCAGCGTGCGATTAATGCGCAAACGGTGAGTTCGATCGTGCTGGCAGTGGTCGTGTTGGGCGGTACCGTGGGTTACGGGCTTTGGAAGTTGGGGGTGGAAAGAGCTGATCCTGACTCGCCTGTAGTAAAACTGGCGTTAATTCAAGGTTCGATAGATACGATCTTTCCATCGGCGGAAGAGGCAGCGGAGTATGCGTATCGGGAGGCGGAGCAATACCGCGAGTTGACTTGGGCGGCTCGTGCGAAGGTACCCGATTTGGATTTGATCATTTGGCCTGAATCATCGTTTGTCGAACATCTTGTGATCTCGGATACCAAGGAGTCGCTGCAGCCGAGTGAGCAGCAAGAGACTTGGCGAAACTATCGCGCATCGTTTCGTCATCTCTGGGCGGTCTCTCAGGGGTTGCTTCCGATCGAGGACGCGGTACCTCCAGGGAGGTGGGAGCCGATCGAGATGATTATTGGTTGTGGTTCAAGCAACCCAGTGACTCAGGAAAGGTTTAACTCGGCTGCATTTTTGGATGCTCAGGGTCAGGTCGCTGATTTGTATCATAAGCAGGAGTTGGTCTTGTTCGGCGAGTATGTGCCTTTGGCTAGGATGTTCCCGGCGCTTCAGTCGATGACTCCGATCGGTGCTGGGCTTGATCGTGGAGATGGCCCAAATGTTTTTGAGGTGGGTGGGCTCAAGCTGGCTCCCAATATTTGCTTTGAGAGCACGGTTCCGCACTTGATTCGTCGGCATGTAAATGAACCTGGGGCTCGTGGAGAAGAGCCTGATATTCTTTTGAATATTACCAATGATGGTTGGTTCTACGGCACTGCGTGTTTAGATCACCACCTTGCTTGTAACGTTTTTCGAGCTGTCGAAACTCGAAAGCCGATGTTGGTGTGTGCCAATACGGGATTTTCGGCGATCGTAGATTCAGCTGGGCAGTTGAAAGGGATCGGTCCGCGTAGGCAAGTGGGAACGCTTTTCCACAACGCTGTTCGCGAGAAGGATCAGTTTAGCTTGTACCGGTTCATGGGCGATTGGATCCCATGGAGTTTCGGTATGTTGACGGTCGTCCTGTTTTTCATCGGCTGGTTCGATCGGCGTCGTTTGAAGAAGTCGAACTGATTTGCCGACTGGCTGGATTTGCCAAGTCAACTATTTCTTAATTCTAAAACCTGCTTCAGTCAAAAACGCTCGAACCCGAGTCGAATGATCGCCTTGGAGTTCGATTGTGTTTTCTTTGATCGTTCCACCGGCGCCACAATGGTTTTTTAGCTTTGTTAACAGATCAGAGTGATCGTTCGCTTCTGCCAGATCTCGGATCACAGTTACGGTCTTTCCGCGTTTTCGTTTTTCTACACCCAATCTGAGCAGTTGTTTTTCGGGTGCGACGGGTTTGGGAGGGGGTGGCGGGCAAGTGCAATCCGATTCCAGTTCTCCGCAGGTTTCACAGTTGACTGGGTTGTCCCACTCCGTTCCAGCAAAAAGTCTCATTAGTTTTTCCAACGATAGGTCGAAATAGTTCAGCTAGTTGATGAGATAAAATCGCGGATACTTATTCGCGAAATGTCTGTTCGAATTCCGGGTGCCTGGAAATCAATTCGGCCTTTTCTTCGCCCGGAATCTTGTTGCCGCTCAATTCAATTCGAGTCTCTTTGTTTCGGGTCGCAGATTCGGCCAGCGCCAAAACGCCGGGGAGTTTGAGACCACAGTTTTGCAGGTTAACAACATCCAGTTGTGACAGAAACGGAGATTCGGCAAGTAGTTCTGCCCCTTTATCCTTGATTGAATTTTGATCCACCGCCAGTTCTTTTAAGTTCGGTAGAAGGTGGCTTTGCGTGGTTAAGATCCTGACCGCCTCGGTGCTTAAATTGCAATTTGAAAGTCGCAATGTCCGAAGTTGCTCAAACGGCTTTTCCGACCGAAACAATGATTCAACTCCTTTGTCACCAATATAACCTAAGGAAAGCTCTCGCAGCTTATTACGAAATTCGGAATCGGGCAAATGAACACAGCTCTTAGTGCCTCCTCCTATGCTTAGCCTTTGCAGATTCCTGAAGTTGGAGGATTCACAGATCACTTTTGTGCAAGCATCATCCCATTTTTTAGATACAAACGATATGAAATCGGTAGTGAACTCCGAATTTGCAAGCGCCTTCACGCCACTCAAAGTAAAATCTTCGTGCCCGATAAAGTGGAGTGATTTCAAATTGCTGAGGTGAGGACAGTTCGCAATCAGCCTGAGATGGCTGTTCTCAACCGAATGGTCGTAGGGCCAATATTCGATCTCCTCGATGTTTTTAAACGCTGGACAGGATTTGATTTCTCGTAGCTTTTCATCGTCGTGGATTTGAAGGCGAAGGGAGCGCAAAGGGAACTTTTTGCATAGCTCCTCCCCTTTTTCGAGGTAATCGGCGAGAAAGATCCGTCCCCTTTCGATAAACCCATTTCGGTACTTTGGATCGCGTAGTTGATTAGGAACTTCATCTTTGGCACTGACTAACCTCAGCAGTCCCTTCTCCTTCAAGTTCAAAAGTCGTTGGCGCTTTGGGGATGGCGATTGCGTCAGTTCGTACTGAACATGAATTAACTGGCCTCTGGGCTCCCCGTTTTCTGTTAACCAGTCGGCATAGACCAGTCGAGAATCCATGTCAGCGGGATTCTCAATGATTTGATCAAAAAGCTCTTTTGTCATTGCATGGGGCCTGTTGGGATTGCTACGCATCTTTTGCGGAGGCTGACATTTTATTGGAAACCCGACGTGTTAGCGAGGATCATCGACGTTCCTCGCTAACGCGTCGGGTTACTCTTTGCACTTTTCGCTCCAAGCGGAGCGAAAGGCGACCTATAGCCGACTGTGGGTTTGAGTCATTAAAAAACGCCGGCAGGAATTTTAAAATACCTGCCGGCGTCTGGTTATCTTGAGTTGTGGTTCCCGTGGAAACTAATTTGCCAACATCAAATCGATTTCGAGCTCTTCTTCGTCTCGTAGCAGTTTGACTGTGACTTTCTTGCCTGTCTTGCGTCGAACGGCCATTACGATTTGTCGACGAGTCGTTACCGCTTCGCCAGCGAATTCGGTGCAAATGTCACCTTCCTGGAAACCGGCAGCGGCGGCTATCGAATCGTCCATCAGGGCTTCGACTCGAACACCAATCTCTTCTTCCATTTCGTCGTCCCAATCGTCGTCCCACTTGACGCCAATACGAACTCGAGCAGGTGTAGTAGGTGTTGCTTCCTCTTCGGTTGAGTCTTCGGCCATCGCTTTATTGATTTCGACCCGCTCATCTCTGTCGGCGAACTGAGGAGCCGCTTCGAGATTGACCAGCCCGTCCAGAACTGCCTCTGTATAGTTAATGACTTGCAACGCACCCGCGCAATCTATCGTTTCAAAATCGTCTTCGGGAGTGTGGTAGGTGTCGGTCAGTCCTGTGTGGATGAACATGACTGGAACGTCCCGTTGAAAGAATGGTAGATGGTCGCTTCCTCCAAATCCGTTGGGGGGAAGATCCAAATTCAAATCGAAGCCCTTATTAGCCGACTTTAGAACAGGCCCAAATGCGGCTGAGGAATTCCAGTTGAAGACCGTCAGTTTCTTGTTGCGCAACCAGCCTATCATGTCGTAGTTGATCATGGCGGCGGTTGATTCCAGAGGATAAACGGGGTTTTTGCAATAATGTTGTGCACCCAATAGCCCCATTTCTTCGGCGCTAAAGCAGATAAAGACCATGGTTCGTTTGGGCGGAGTGTCTCTGGCAGCAAAACGTCTTGCAAGTTCCATTACGCCCGCGGTTCCGGTCGCATTGTCGTCGGCGCCGTTGTGAATTTCGCGCCGATTGGATCGGGAACCATAGGAGCCCATGCCGAGGTGATCGTGGTGTCCACCCAGAATAATTACTTCGTCCTTAAGCGGCCCTTCTCCTTCGATGACACCGATCAGGTTATTGGCGATCGTTTCGTTTTCGGAATAACCGGCTTTGAGATCACAGGTCCAGCCTTTAATGTCCTGAGACAGCGGTTCCAGGTTTCGATCGATGTCTGCTTCTGCCTCAGCAAGAGTTGAGAACTTGGTTCCGTCCCCTTTCAGCAGCGGTGTTGCGGTAAGTACCTTATCCAGTACTGCACGATTAATCGCTGCAAAAGGAACTCTCTGGTTACCGAATAGGTCACTAGCGGGAAGTTCGTCTTGTTCTGCATTCGGAGCGGAGCGCGAATCGTTAACCATCAGAATTCCGGCGGCGCCAGCTCGTCGCATGGCGTTGGCTTTCGTGCGAATGTACGCGTATCGTGAGTTCTCGGTGCCATCAAAAACGCTATCCTCATCGTCCTGTTGTGGCTCCATGCGAATCATTACGACAATCTTTCCCTCCAGGTCGACGTCTTCGTATTCGTTGTAGTTGTGCTCGGTTGCTTTGATTCCATATCCGACAAATACGAGTGAACCGGTTACATCAAAATCCTCACGGCTAGTTTGTGGCCTGAACTGCTCGTCCAGTTCCAATTCCATGGTCATGCCATCGGGACCATTTAAAACCAGTGAAGTTCCTTCTTTATCCAGCTTGCGAGTTTTGCCGACTCCAAACGGTTGAACGAAGCCCGTTTCTTCGCTGAATGGTTTGAGCCCGATTTTTTTGTACTCGTCCAAAATATATTTTTCGGCAAGTTCCATACCCGGTGTACCTGGTTGGCGTCCGCCAAGTTCATCAGAAGCGAGATACCTGATATGTTGAGTGACTCTTTCCAGCGCTTCCGCGTCGCTATCGGATTGAGCACGTAACGAGTTAACATTGATCAGGCTCACTAGGCATAGCGAAAATGCCAGACCGAATTTGATACTGTGGGGTGATTGCCTCGAGTTGCTGACGTTTCTGTTCGTCACAGATTTCTCCTGGATTGAGTTGGGTTCTGCTGCGTGATTGTTCTGACAATCTATCAAATAAGTCATGGCGGCGTCACGGACTTTCCAAAACATTTTTCAGGTAGGGATAACTAGGGGTTTGATGTTGCGAGGTTTTCACATTTTGATACGTAGGCAAATCTACGGGATCGAAATCAACCGTGAAGTTGGGGTATGCCCTCGTAGGCTTTGACCAAAAATAGGCTTGAGATGCCTACCTTGCGGGAATGGGGCAAGAAACGATAAGATTCGCGTATTCGCAGATTGAGGTAAACCGGTCGAGTTTGGCATGTTATGCCGACGTGAAAGCTAGTCTCTTTACCGTGCAAATCTGCTCTGTTTTTTCACAAGTTCTTTTCCTGACAGCGCCACAAAAAGCTGTGTCGTTTTTAACAGTCTCAAAATGCAAATGACCGAACAAGCTCAATTGAAGTATAGCCGACTTGACCTGCTAAAGCTCATGTACCTCAGCCGCGAAGGTGATCGACGTGAGGGGGTGCTTCATCGGCAAAGTAAAGGCTGGTTCCAAGTCGCTGGGATGGGCCATGAGGCGATGGGTGTCATCGCTCAGTTGATGGAAAATGACGACTACCTTTTTCCTTACTACCGTGACCGAGCGATGGTTTTGGCACGAGGGGTGACCAATGCTGAACTCGCTACCGCTTACTTTGCGAAGCGTACAAGTTCCAGTGGCGGGAGACAGATGCCCGGTCACTATTCCGATCGCAAGAGGAACATTTGGAGTGTTCCGACTCCTACAGGCGCGAACGCCTTGCCTGCTTGCGGGGTTGCGTGGGCGATGCAATTGGATGGGAAGAACAACGTTGTTGTGGCAACGGTAGGCGATGCAGCCAGCCGACAAGGTGAGTTTTACGAAGCGGTCGCATTCGCTGTCGAAAGACAATTGCCGATTGTTTTGATTGTTGAAGATAATAACTACGGCATTAGTACCAACACGGAAAAATTCAATCCTTTCAAGTTGGGCGTGTTTGGCGATGATATTAATCTCGTTCATGTTGACGCACGGCATCCGGATCGAGTTTTTGAGGCTAGCGCGCCGGCGATTGAACGAGCTCGCTCGGGCGGCGGTCCGACGATCATGGTCTGCGAACTGGATCGACTTTGTAGTCACACCAGCAGCGACGATCATCGCGTCTACCGACCTCAAAATGAAATTGACGAAATGACGGATCGCGATCCGATTCTAGTGCTTACTAAAGAGCTAATCGCTTCCGGGGAGCTCACGGAATCAGATTGGGAATCAACCAAAGCTTCGATCAACAAACAGGTCGATGAGGAGTATATCGCTGCGGAGAAGGAGCCAGATCCGATTGCCGAAGAGGTGATGCTTCACAACTTTGCCGATCCGCCGGTTCCAACGGCTCCACCGCTGGAAGGTGGACGGAAGTGGCGTATTGTGGACGCATTGAATCATGTATTCAAAAAGGCTTTGGCGAGTAACAAGGACCATGTGTTCTTTGGCGAAGATATTGAAGCCCCCAAAGGTGGAGTGTTCGGGCTGACAGCTGATTTGTCAGACGAGTTTCCTGAGCAAGTTTTTAACTCACCCTTGGCAGAAGCGACCATTGCGGGTGTCGGGATCGGGATGGCATGCTACGGAAAACGCCCCGTGTTCGAGTTTCAGTTTGTTGACTTTGTGGGACCTGCGTGGAATCAAGTCAGCCAAAACCTGAGTACGATGCGTTGGCGTACCTTTGGTGATTGGACTTGCCCCATTGTTTTTTACACACCCTTCGGAGCATATTTGCCCGGTGGCTCGATCTGGCATTCACAGTCCAATGAAGCGCTGTTCAGTCATACACCGGGCTTGAGAGTCGTCGCGCCCAGCACGCCAGAGGATGCTGCAGCATTGATGTGGACCTCGATGGCTGCGGATGACCCAACGATTTTTATGATTCCCAAGCACATGTTTCGCCAGCAGATGGACGTGCCCAAGGAGGTGCCTCCAGTTGGTTTCGGCGAAGCACGTATCCGGCAGGAAGGCGAAGACGTTACGGTTGTGGCATGGGGCAACTGCGTCGAACTTGCTCAATTGGCTGCTAACAAGATCGAGGACGAAGTTTCTGTTGAACTGATCGATCTCAGGTCGATCGTGCCGTGGGATCAAGACACGGTTCTTGAGTCAGTCGAAAAGACCGGACGGTTGGTTGTGGTTCAGGAAGACGGGCAAGCTTGTAGCGTAGGCCAAATGGTTATTCAGGAAATTACCGGAAATCCAGAGAGCTTTTGCTATTTTGTCAGTGCCCCTCAGTTGGTGTCCAAGCCCGATGTGCACATTGGCTACAACCCGATCTACGAATATGCAGCGTTGCCTGATGTTCAACAAGTAGTGGATGCGATCCGTTTGACCATGGAGGACTAGAAACGATGCCTATTATATCAATCCGAATTCCACAGTTAGGTGAAGGTCTGCAAGAGGCGCTCTTGCAAGATTTTCTGAAAAAGCCCGGGGACAAGGTTAAGCGTGATGAACCGATCTATGTGATGGAGACGGACAAAGCGACCACCGATGTTGAGTGTCCTTATGACGGCACGATCGTTGAGTGGACCGTTGAATCGGGAGTCGTACTGGAGATCGGTTCCGAAATTGGTCGGATCGAGGTTGCCGAAGGCGTCAAAGAAATGCCCGTCGGTCACGGACCCGCCGATACCGAATCCGCAACACCTGCTTCCGGTAGTGAGACTACTTCTGGCAAAGCTAAACCCGTACGAAGCGGAAAGGTTTTGATTCCCCCGAAGACTCGCAAGTATTTAAAAGACAAAGGGTTGTTGGAGGTTGCTGACCAGATTCCGGCGACGGGCAGCAAGCTGATGCCTGCGGATGTGGACGCTTATTTAGTGAGCACTGGCGATGAAGTGGGTAGCGACCAGTACGAATTGCAACCTCTTCCGAAATCGCAAATCACTTTGAATTACCGCTTGGCTCGCGGTACTCAAGTTTGCGTGCCGGTCACGTTGATGAACGAAATCGATTGGACCGCGATTGCTGCGGCGCGGGTGCAGGTCAAGGAGGCAGGAGGCGGCCCGACCGGTTTTGGTATGGCTTGCTGGTGTATCGTGAAAGCGATTGCCAAGCATGAAAAATTCCGCAGCGCACTTTCAGCTGATGGGAAATCACTAAAAGTTTTTCACCACGTGAATTTGGGAGTAGCGGTTGCGCTGCCAGGTGATGAAATGGTTACGGCCGTGGTGCCAGAAGCGGACAAGATGGACGCGGCGACTTTTTTCGAAACGTTGTACCAGCAAATCAAATTAGCGCGTGAAGGAAACGACCAAGCGGACGGTGCAACAACGATCACTATTTCCAACATTGGCAAAGCGGGCATGCGAATGGGGATACCTGCGGTTGTCTCGCCTGCGGTTGCAACTTTGGCTATTGGGCAAACTTATTCGTTGCCAGTTCCCGATGGCGACAGTTTCAAATTCCGAACAACTGTGATGGCGACACTCAGTTTTGACCATCGTGTGGCCAATGGTGTGGGTGCTGCGAATTTTATGTCCGATATTAGAAAAGAAATTGAGGGCTACCAACCCTGAGCTGGAAACCCAAAAAAATCAGGTGTCCCTTCAAGTTTTTGCGACTTGCTAAGCCTCAAGCTCTTTTGCAGGACAGTTGGTTGTTTCACCATTGCGATCAGGAAAAGTGCTTCCTTCCCATTTCTATTCGGTTTCTCCCGAGTTTCAGGTGTCCCCAGCTTGGGATGCCAATGCGCTTAAAGGTTTTGGCGAGTGTATTCGCCGAATTTGAGTTTTGTAGGATTGAATTTAGCAAAAATAGTTGCATCATAAGTACAACTTCGCGCGGATTACTTACAGTTGTTTTGAATGTGTTTTTCAAGTCGAGTTTATCGCGCTTAATGTCGTTCGAAACTGATTTTTGTGGTGCAACTTAAAATCACTACTTGCCGGTTGCCGATACCACCCTTGTTCCTTCCAAGCTTCGTTTTTGCCAAATGCCAAAGTCTACCCGCTGGCTTCTTGCCTTACTGATACTGATTCTGTTTTGTTTTGGGCCTTCTCAAGTTCAAGGTCAACGATATTTCGGATCTCCCAATCGTTACTACGTTCCCAATCGACCCCAGTTTAATCCTTATCAAAATCGGTTTCAGCAATACCGTCAACAGAGTTATCCGGGCCAGTATCAACCACCCCGCCAAGTGATCATCAACCAGGCGCCCACTGCTCCAAGCCAAGGTGTGCCAAATCAATTGCCGACGAACTTCCAGCCATCGCAAAAACGAACTCTTCCCGCATCTCAACTCGGATTCGATGATCTTCCACCGGGTTCGATGGTTACGATAACTCCGTTTACAGCGGAACAAAAACGCGAGTCGGCTGAGCGAGATCGGCAACGTCAAATACGAGCGGAGAAACGTCAGGCAGAAATCCGTAGCGCGGGAGAAAACAAAAGCCTTTATCCTCGGTTGGTTGGAGAGTTTGAGAAACAGCGAGCGATTGTGTTAAGCGTCAGTGACTGGCAACCCCATCATTTTGGCGTTTTCAAGCAGATTGTCGAGAAGACCCGCGGACATGCAAATTTAATCGTGCTGTTCAACAGTAAGAATATGTACGACGACAAAACTCAAATCGTCGAAGTGATTAAGGCTTTGGCAAAAGACGGTGTCGATTATCCGCACCTTCATTTTATGCACAACGAGTTGGACACGATTTGGCTACGTGATTTTGGCCCTCAATTCGCTGAGAACCAGGACGGATCAGCCGTGGCCGTTGATTTCTACTACGACGGCATGCGCCCTCAAGATGATGCTCTGCCTGAAGATTGGTCTAAATTTTCCGGGACCGAATTCAATCACGTTCCTTGGACTTTGCAAGGCGGCAACTTGCTCAGTAACGGAAACGGGCTTTCGATCACCACCTCGCAAATTTTTCGCGATAACCATGTCAATTTGGGTGCCTCGGGTAGTAGCGCGATCAACGAAGGCCGCGAATTTATCAAGCAGCAGTTTCAAAAATTTTGCAACATTAAAGAGTTGGCAGTACTACAACCTCTGGAAAACGAATCGACTCGTCACGTCGACATGTTCGGGACTTTTTTGGCCTCAGACTTGTTTTTGATGGCAAAGCTCGATCCTCGCAACGATCCTCGCAATGCGCAAATCCTGGATGCCAACGCGGCCAGACTGGCAAAACTCAAAGTCAACGGAAAGCCATTACGGGTCGAGCGGATACAAGTTCCTCCTCGTCGGGGCAAGCATTGGAGTCCCTACACAAATGTGATTTTGACTGATCGTATCGTTTTGATACCGATATTGGATTCCGATCCACGAGGCTATCAAGAACAGGCGATACGCGTTTACAAACGTTTGTTACCCAACCACCATGTCGACACGATCAACTTTTCGACAATGGGCAAGCTGGAGGGCTCGTTGCACTGTCTTTCGTGCAATGTACCGTCATTTGCAAAACTGCCCAACAATATTTTGAGCTTTAAGGATGCATTGGAGGGAGCTGAATTCGAAAAGCCCGTCGAACGAATTCGCCCGAAGACCAGTCCACTTCGTCCGAATCGTGAGGAGATAGTCAGCACTCCTGTTATTGTGCGAAAAGAGCCGGTCATCAAGGAGCCGGTCATCAAGGAGCCGGTCATCAAAGAGCCGGTCA
>CAZDBA010000014.1:20927-24353 GCA_964503615.1 uncultured Pirellulaceae bacterium | reverse complement strand
GAGCCGGTCATCAAGGAGCCGGTCATCAAGGAGCCGGTCATCAAAGAGCCGGTCACCAAAGAGCTGGTCACCAAAGAGCCTACTCTGCTGAGCGATGCTGACCCGATTGTTGAGAAACCAATCAGCAAACCGCCTAAAGCTCAGCCTCAGCCTGAGCCAGAATCACAATCGCGCGAACAGAAAATCGCTCAAGCACGAATTGCGGTGCAAACCTACCGACGTACCTTTGGCACCAAAACTGGCAGGCAGGAATTCGATTGTTTTGCGATCGGTGTGGATGAAAAATCTGTGTCGCTGGTTACGGTACGAGAGAAACGCCAGCTAACAATCACACTTAGTTTTTTGGACGACGATGATTTAACGTGGATTGTCGCCAACAAAGACCAAATTAATCGCTATGGTCCTCGCGTCTTGGACTTTGTTAAAAACTACGATTTGAAAGAGTGACGCAGCTGAGTGGTAAGAACGCTCATTCTGATTTCACTATTGCGGCCAAGCCGGTTCGATAGTCGGGGTACTTCAGTTCGACTTTTAGGTCTGCAAGGTATCTGTCCGCACGAATTTTTTTGTCTGCCCGAGCTCGCTCATTTCGAGTTGTTCCGTCTGTGGAAGCGGTTGCCGATTGGTCTCCTGAAGTGGGTGTGACGTTAAGCAACCGTTTTAGCTCCTTGTAGTAGTCGGCACGCAAAACTGGATTGCCATCGGAGACGACATAGGTACAAGGCGAGATTGCGAGTTGTTCTGCTGCCAACACGGTTGAGGCTGCGTCGTCGACGTGGATTAAATTGAGGTGACCGTCTTGCGGGAACGACTTGTTGGAAAGTAAATCTGATTTCCGCGGGACTCGCTCTGGGCCGTAGATCCCTGCCAATCGCAGGGCGACCACGCGATCAGCAAAAGGGCTGGAACTCAATAGTTGTTCAGCAGCAAGACATGCCTTTCCACCGTCACGCGTTGGTAAGCAGGGCGAGTCCTCATCGACCCAGCTTCCATCGGTCTGGCCATAGACACCGGTCGAGCTGATATATATGAGACGTTGGATACCTGCATGCAGCGCATCCAATATATGGCTTAACCCAGCCACGTAGACGTCTTGGATCGGGATGCCAACGCTTCGATCAAAACCGACCGCGAATAAAACGGTGTCAACATTGGTCAAATCACTTAGTGCGGCCAGTGACGGAGGGCGCGTTACATCGGCGACTAGTGGCGTCAGGCCCAACTCGCGAAATCGTTTAGCCGTTTCTTGAGATCGTGTTACCGCATGAACAGTGTGCCCTTTTGCAACCCAACGCGCGGCGACCCGGCACCCTAAATAGCCGCATCCGACAATTAGTTTTTCATTCAGCGTGCTCACATGAACCTTCCGAATCGCGATTTTGACCAGCGCCTATTTTACGCGATACGGGCAAAAGATCATTAGGACTAAGTGAGTCTCAACAACTTGCCTTATCTTTTGATACGAATCCCGAACACGATGTTTTGGGCTGAGAACTCGAAGGTGTCGAAAAAGACATCCGCTGCTTCAATATCAGTGTCAGTGTTGCCCGAGTATCGATATTCAAGATAAAGATCGGAGCCATGATCGGTGACTCGGTAATTGACTCCAGCGATGCCCTGATAGGCGAAAGCATATTCATCCAATTCCAACTCGACTCCACTCGAAATGAAATCAGCGTTTTGTCGAGCAAGTCCGATTCCGCCACCGGCGTAAAAACCCAAAGCTCCGTTTGGATTAAAATCATGCAGCAGGTTAACCATCGTCGTCAAACTGGAGTAGTGACCGTCGAATCCTAAGCCGGCTGGCGTAAGGCTTCCCGAGGTGTTCTGCCAAGTGCTTTCTAGCTCCAAACGATTGTTGTTCTTGATATGGCGCCCACGTGCGTAACCAGCAATAAATCCATCCCGAAATCGAGATTGAGAAACGTCACCGACCTGATCTTCCAGTAGATTCCAACCACCGAAAAAGCTTCTGTAACGTCCCTCGGTATTACGCGCGGGTTGTTTATCGCGCAAAAAACCAAGGATAGGAGAACGTTCTGTTTTATTCGAATTAGCAATGCAATCAGTGCATACCGGTGTGTATGCGGAGCCGGGTGAAGCATAATTGGAATGTGCGTCTTGCGCAAAAGTCAAGTTCGCTAGACCCAAGCAAACCAGGATACCCGGTATTAGAATCTTGTTGTTCAAAATGTTACTCCCAATACGTAGCGACGATGCCGCCGAGTCATTGACGGTCTAAACCAGAAAATTTGGTCTTTTACTTAGAGACAGTATCGTCGGACCTGTAACGCATTAAGAGAACGTAAAATTGGACTACACCAAACGGTGCGACCGGAAGATTCAGACAAGAGTTTTCCGAAGAGTCGTAACAAACGGCAAGGTTTAAACCATTCTATTGTGTAGTGATGGATTCAACGGTTCCACACGTGGCGACGGTTCAATAGATTGATAGAAAAATATTCTTTAGGTAACCCGCAAAACCCTACCTCAGAGAGGCCTGGCGAGATTCTTGTCGCTTCCATTTCATAATCACAAATGCGGCCAATACAGGGCCTAAAATCGCGAGGTGAATCAAAGCCGAATTCATTCCTTTCCGAAAATGAGTCGCGTTTCCTGAATGCAAACCATCAAAATGCAAAAAGCCACTCAAGGGGTCTGAAAACATCAGGTAGACCAAAAGCAAAATTTGGAAAAAAGCCAAGCATTTCGCAATCAAAATTGTATGTCGATAGCCACACCAAAAAAGCAAAGAAAGTGTTCCGATTACGCCTGCGTTTCCCAGAACTTTGCCGACCAGAAACCAAGTTAAACTATATGGATCTTGTCGAATTAAAAACTCACAAATCGGATTTCGCTCGATAGATAATATTGACTTTCGATAAAGGACGACCATGTAACTGTCGTAGATCGAAACTAACAAAATGCATAGTATGCAATAAGCGAAAACGGCTTGTGGACTAAGAGGTAGCCATTCCAGTAGCTTCGCTCTTCGTGCTTCGTGCGATTTTATGATCGTTTTGGACATGCCTTTTTCTCCCTTGTTGCAGTGATTCAACTGCAAAATCAAACGGCTTGTTCAGAGCTCGCTTAAATGAACTTGTTCTATCAGTGGAGCTTTTCCACTTTTCAATGTTCCAAAGAAGTATGCAGGTTGTGTGCCAAAAAGTTTTTCCCTAAAAACGGAAATCGTTTGTATGGAAATTCAAACTCGTAAAATCAGTTAGTGGAAAGTATCATCACTTCGGCTCAAGCAATCACCCCTTAGTGCGTCAATATGTTCTCTTTGGGAAGAGCAGCAAATGCCTCAACTTGACCGGCTTGTTGCCAATTTTTTAGGCAATTCAAAAGATATTGGCGTGCCAAATATTGCGCCAAAAACCCGTTTACCCGTATCACTGATTAAAAATGCCTTAAAAAACAATG
>CAZDBA010000014.1:12575-20827 GCA_964503615.1 uncultured Pirellulaceae bacterium | reverse complement strand
GGGAGCCTTTAATGTGCTTTCTGTGCCCGAGCCGTCTACGGCTTGTTTTTTGGGAGCCGGAATTTTGTCGATGGTCGTTCGCCGCCGTCGAAAGTAAGTTGGAACAAATTTAGAATTCAATAAGCGGCAGCCGTTGGCTCGCCGCTTTTTTTGTTTAATTCAGCCTGTTTTCGCCTCGGTTCTCGGCTTGGTGGATCGTCACTGGCCAGCCGGGGAATTGGTTTTCAAGTTTGCCATCGGTGGCGTCTACCGAAAATCGAAAGGCATCGATTGTGTAGGTCTTGGTTTTCGAGTCGATGGTGACCAAGCCAAAACCACTGCCCTTTTGGTGGGCTCGCTCGTATCGATGCTTTAGTTTGCCGACTTCCGGATTGCCAACAGCGTAGACGTAGACTTTGTTTCCAAATCCGTCGATGTATTCGCCCGTATTGTCCAATCCATGTTCGGGGCGGTTGTTGTGGTCCATGTCGACTTCGTCCGGTCGCCACCATCTCGGATAGCCAGCCGAAATCGCGGGCGTGCAATAGCACCAATTACTGTCGCGTTGTTGGTGGACCCCGTATTGGCTGAGTGTTGCCAAGTGTTGATCGCCGCAAATGTGCAAAGCCATCGAGGAACGTACGGTATCAATTGCTCTGTTTCTGGCGGTTTGTGGCCATCCACCGGAATCCAAATCTGCTTTCAAATAGCCGTCGTATTTGCCGTGGTGGGTTGCAATATTTGCAAAAACGGTTTGGCTCAATAGGACTTTCATCGAGTGCGATTTCCAATCCGCAGCCCAAACCTTCAAGAATTCTTCTTGTCGTTGTCCAAGCAAAACCAGGCCCGGCACATCCAATTTAGAAGAATCAAATTCTGCACTGACAACGTGGTCCGCACGAGGGCCGTCAACTTTCACATTTTTCGGTCCACTCTTCCACTGGCGATCTGCAACGACCGCGAAACTGACGTCGCCGTAAACTAGATCGCCAAAGTAGACGCTTATGTCTTGCAAGGAAGGATTGGGATCGTACGGATCGGGATGATGAGCAACGCAAGTCTTGTGAACGGCGTTGACCATGCGGGCCGGTTCGCGATATCCACCATTGGAAGATGTTCCGCCTTTTTTCTTCGTCATAGGCTTGCCGCCTTCGCCCCAGATGTTGCCCTGAAAGACATCGTGATCATCTGGCAAGACGATCGTCGGGCGGTCTTTCATCGCCTGCCCAAACGCCCAACCGAACATGTAGTATTTTCGTAAGTAAGAAAGGATTGCATCCGGAGCCGGTTCGCGAACGATGCCAAAACCACCATGCCCTTCGTAGATTTGATCGCCAGAAAAATAAAGCATGTCCGGTGCCAACTTGATCAAATTTTCGGCGACTGGCGCATAGGGGAATCCGTAATCGTTTTGACAGGTGAGTGCTCCGAAACGTAGCGGTCGACCTACTGGGTTAGCTTGGATCGTACCTGTCCAGTTCGCTTCAGTCTCCGAACCATCACGATGCCTTTCAACGTAAGTCAGTCGGTAGGATGTTGTGATCGTTGCGTCCCAGTTTGGAATGCGAAACGTTGCCACCCACGCATCGGTGTCCAATTGAGCGGTACCCAGCGATTCCCAGTTCCCTTCTTTTTCGTTTTCGACATGCAATTCGACTGACTGGTTATCGTTGTTGTCCAGTGGTCCTGTTAGAGCACTCATCTTTAAGACGAAACCTTCGTCAGTGCGAGTATCGCTCAGCGTATACATTGACCAGAGGATTGGACCAAAACGGTTGCTGTCGGTTTTCGTAAAAGCGTTGCCGCCAACCCGCCAGTTGCTGAACCGGTACTGCGGGATGTTTCGCTTTGCTTTTTGGCTCTCAAAATTGCTGACCACGGCAACGTTGCCCAGGATCTTTTCAGAGATTAGCTGCAATCGGACGGCGCCAATTTCCTGCTTGTCGCTGTCCATCACTTGAAGGATCAACTCGTATTGGTTGTCGACGGGCTTGCCACTGAGCTTCAGCTCGAACTCTTTCGGTGTTGAATCGAGGACCAAGGTTCGTTTGCCAAGAGTAAGTTTGTTGCCAATCAGGCCCGCTTGGATTCCGCTTTTGGCAAAGCAGTTGCTGCGATATTCGTTCAGGTCGCTTCGGATTCCGATCTTGAAGCCGGCTCCGGCTTTATTCGCGTCCTCCGCAACTTGCTGAATCTTCACCAACATCTCAAACGTACCACGCGTGTTGGTCAGCTGATGGGTCAGCAAGTGGATGCTCCGTTTGCCGCCGCCATTGAGGCACTCAGCAGTGCCATCGGAGACGCGCCAGTCTTCCATCGGATTGGCCCAGAACTGTTCACCCAACCAGACTCTATCATGTGTCTTGTGCCAATGGCTGACCTGTTCGACTTCCGAATCGGTTTTGGATGTTTCAGCGTCGCGCGAGGCCTTTCCCGCTTTTTGGCTGGAACCAACAAAGAGTCCGAACAACGTTGAACGGGACAGGATCTGAAGCAGCAGGCGGCGAGTTAAAGATTTTACTGACATGTAACTGTTCTTAGTTTTAAAACTATTGGCTAATTTTTCTGTTTTGCTCTTTGGGCTTCCTGGGCTTCAATACGCGTTTCGATTTCGCGATCATTTGGCACTTGCGGGCCTGGCGTGCATCGGCCTTGCTCTACTTGCTTGTCCATTAGATCACTCAACTGCTGGACAATCTCAGGATGCTGATCGGCAACGTTCGTTGTTTCCGCAGGATCATCAGCTAGATTGAAAAGCTGCAACGTCGGCAGGTCTTGCTCTTTCGCTTTTTTTTCCTGAGGCTGGCTCCATCCTCCGCTGCCTCGGCAAAAACACAACTTCCACGGCCCACGTCGGATCGCAAAAAAGCCTCCAATACTGTGGCTAACCAGTGAGTCTCTTGGGCTGGCGTTCGGGTCTTGGAAAAGCGGCGACAAATCAAACCCATCTTCGCCACCGGTTGGCTGTCGGGGTTGTTGGGTGATTGACTCCAAAGTGGTGTAGATATCGGTCAGACAGGTAACCGCATCGGTCTTGCTGCCGGCTACGATTTTGCCAGGCCAGCGAATGATCAACGGTACGCGATGTCCGCCTTCGAAAATGTCGGCTTTGTGTCCACGAAACCCAGCGCTGGGGTCGTGGTCATGCTCCTCAAGGAGTTCGAAGTTGGCTTCGGGTGAGCAACCGTTGTCGCTGGTAAAAATTACGATCGTGTTGTCGGCTACGCCGGCGGCTTCCAATTTTGCGATCAGCTCGCCCATATGATGATCGACTTGCACGACAAAGTCGGCGTAGGGATTGATACCACTCGCATCTTTAAAAGGTGGGATGGGCACGATAGGAGTATGTGGTGCGGGCAGTGGCAAGTATAAAAAGAATGGCTGGGCTTTGTTCTCATCCGTTGTTCTCTGGCCAATGTATTCGATCGACTTTTCGAACAAGTGAGGAAGGACTTTCTCGATTTCAAAATCATCGCCAATGGGGCCTTTGCGGTACCAACCATAGCGATCATCTTTGCGCTTTACTCCCTCTTCGCGCGTGGGTATCGAAGTCGGCTTGCCGGTATCCACCCACACATAGGGTGCCATGTCCAATGAACCACAGTGTCCGTAATACTGGTCAAAACCGTTTATGTCAGGGCCATTTAAAACCGGTTTGGAAAAATCAATCTTGCCACCTTCCTTGGCCCAGTCCCAACCCAAGTGCCACTTGCCGATCATTGCCGTGTGGTAACCGGACGAATGCAGCAGGTGCCCCAAAGTGGGGCGGTCGGCTGGAATCAAGTGTTTGCTAGAGCCACCTAAAACGCTTCTGGCCAACCTTGATCGCCAGTTGTACCGTCCGGTCAACAGTCCGTATCGTGTCGGAGTGCAAACCGAACTGGGAGTGTGCGCGTCCATGAATACCAACCCTTGCCCAGCCAATTTCTGTAAATTAGGTGTTTTGATTTTGCATTCAGGATTTGTGGGTGAAACATCGCCGATGCCAAGGTCATCAGCCATGACCAAAACAATATTGGGAAGAGGTTGGGCTGCAGGCTCTTGGGCAACTGAAACTTGAGCTACCATGAAAACGGTAAGGACCGGTAACAAAATCAGCAGGCCTTTGCGAACGTGCCGAACTATCGTTAGGTGACCAACGAGTCTATTTAAGGCGATATGGTTCTGTTCAAGGTTCATGGGGACCAATCTTTCGATGGTTGAGTTGGGTAGTCTTAAACGAGGGACAATGGAGATCAGCACGGTCCTTGCTAGCGCGTCGGGTTAGCCGAATCGCGATTGTTTATCGCTCACTGATTCTAGCTAACTTTGCGCGAATCCATAGACTTTTTAACCCTGTAACCTTCAGGGAAAGCCCAGATTTAAAAAAAGTGATCGTGAAGCTGGAGCGATGCAAGTCGTGTAGATGCTACGGATCAGACGGTACGGATCACAAAACCAAAACTCACTATTCTTACGTGCCAAAAGGCAAGAATGTTAGAACTCGGCGCTGCCTGTTGTTCTGGGAAACGGGATTACGTCTCGGATGTTACTCATGCTGGTTACAAATTGGACGACTCGCTCCAGGCCCAAACCAAATCCGGCGTGCGGGACGGTGCCAAAGCGTCGTAGGTCGACGTACCACCAGTACTCTTCCGGATCGAGGTCCATCTCTTTCATTCTGCTTTCCAGAACGTCCAAGCGGTGTTCACGTTGGCTGCCACCGATGATTTCACCGACGCCCGGCACAAGTACATCCATTGCGCGGACCGTTTTTTCGTCCTCGTTGCAGTACATGTAAAACGGCTTGATCGTTCGTGGATAGTCGAACAGTATCACCGGTGACTCAAAATGTTGCTCGGTCAGAAACCGTTCGTGCTCGCTTTGCAAGTCGATCCCCCACTCGACAGGAAAGTCGAATTTCTGGCCGGACTTTTGCAAGATCTCAACCGCCTCCGTATACGGCAAACGAACAAATTCGCTTTTGAGAATTGCTTCGATTCGGGAGATCAAAGGATTCTCTTTGTCCTTGTCGATCCACTTGGTAAAGAATTCCATTTCTTCCGAGCATTTTTCCAGTGCGTCTGAAAAAATCCGTTTCAGAAACGCTTCGGCAAGGTCCATGTTGTCGTCCAGATCGTTAAACGCGACCTCGGGCTCGATCATCCAGAACTCGGCCAAGTGCCGTGATGTGTTCGAGTTCTCCGCGCGGAATGTAGGACCAAACGTGTAGACTTTTCCTAACGCACAGGCATACGTCTCAGCCGAAAGCTGCCCGCTGACTGTCAGATAGGACGGGCGATCGAAAAAGTCGAATTTGTAGTTTACGCCGTCCAACTGACGCTTGGCCATTTGTTCCATGTCCAGCGTGGTGACTTGAAACATCTCGCCAGCTCCTTCGCAATCGCTGGCGGTGATGATCGGCGTGTGAACGTACAAGAATCCTTGTTCCTGGTAGAACTGGTGAATCGAGTTGCAGATGCAGTTTCTTACGCGGGCAACAGCACCAAAGGCGTTGGTGCGCGGACGCAGGTGAGCGATCTTTCGCAAGGTCTCGGGGGCCATCCCTTTTTTCTGCAACGGATACGCTTCGGGATCTGCTCCACCCAGCACCGTAACGCTCTCGGCTTGGATCTCGGTTTTCTGCCCCTTACCGCCTGATTCTTTTACGACTCCGACGACTGAAATACTGCAGCCGATGGTTAGCTTTTGAATTTCATCCGCATAGTTGGGCAGGTCTTTGTCGGCGATGACCTGGATGTTTCCCTGTGAGCTGCCATCGTTTAGCTCAATAAAGCTAAAACCGGCTTTGGAATCTCGTCGTGTGCGGACCCAACCTTCAAAGGTGCCCGCTTGCCCAATAGAGGATTCCTGACGCGCGGTTTTAACTGTGATCTTTGTTGACATCTGTTGGAAGTCCGTTTTCGATTCTTAAAGTTTGTGGGCAAAGTAAATTTGGAAAATCTGAGCGGCAAAAGCCTGTTTGCAAAAGTCGTTTTGGTCCGGTGACAAGCTCGTGTCGAAACACGAGCTTTTGCCAGATTGGTTGTTGGCAAACGGAGTGAGTTGCGGGACTAGTAGTCATACTCATCTTCTGGATCGGGTTCGTTAAAGTTCCGTCTGGCGGAAAATCCAACGAGCGCGAGTAGCAGGAATACTGCCACACCGCCCAACACGTACGATCCATTGGGGCTGTCGATCTTGGTTTGGATCGCACCGACGGCCTGAATCGTTGCGCCAATGACGCCGATTCCCATCAGTACATTCCAGACTGCCATACGCCCACCGGTTGGTTTTTCGTGTCCCAGTAACGAAGTGCTGTTCATTAGCAGGAAGAAAGCCAAGTAGGCAATCGGAAGCAGGATTGCGCCAAAGGTAGATGCTAAAATGACGAGATAAGTTCGCGATTCACCTGCCCAGAGGATGTACCATAAAACTCCAACGATAATCGCCAACAAGGCACCCACAAATCGGATCCAGTTATTGTCGTGCTTGCCAAACATCTCAGCAAAAGCATAACTGTTGATCAGGCTAAGGATGATGATCGTTGAGAATCCCATTGCGAACGCTCCGATTCCAAAGATCAAGTTCGCTTGCTTCTCTTTTCCCTCGCCCAATAACGGAGTTAATGTAGATGCGAGTTGAGCCGCGTTTGGCTTGACCAACGTTGGCATAAGCTGTCGTTCAGCGCGTCTGAATCTCTCTTCTTTGGAAGAGTCGTCCAAGCTAATCGCAAACTTGGCCAACGTTAAACTCTTGGCAGCTTCGGCTTCTTTCATTTCCTTGGCAAAACTGGCAAGCTCTTGTTCGCTCAATTTGTCTTTGCTTTTTTCGATCGCGGCTGCCATTCGCTTTTTCACGTCCTCGATGTCCGCGTTGAGTGCAGCGATTTCTTCAGGCGTGTTTGTCTCTAGCGCTTTGAATCGCTTTTCGATCGTCGATTGGGTGCTTTTGAAGAGTACCGATTGTTGCATCACAACCGGATCATCGCTCAGGAATTTCTCATCCGCTTTTCCATGGAAAGCGTGTGCTGATGCGATAACGATACAGGTGGTTACGACCACGTAAGGAATCGCCATGCCTGTAATGAGGTCGAATCGAGCTAAGCCACGAAACGGTTTGTCCCATTTACGTGCCAACATGGAGTAGGGAAACAGGAACGTCATGTTCAGTCCAACAGCTGTTGCGGTGACGCCGATCATGCTTTCACGCTGCTTGGCAATGATCTGGTCCTCCCAAAACTTTTGCTGCTCTCCGCCCAATCCGGTCAGGATTTCCTGAATCTTGGGGGCAGGATTGCTCCAATTGCCAAAGTTCGGAATGAAGCCCATCCAGACTTCGTTCCAGTTGATTGAACCGTCGATCGCCAACCAGTAAACGACCGCCACAAAACAGATGACGATAAAACCAATGATTAGTTTGAGGATCAGGTCAAAAATCTTCGAAAGCCAACCTGGGTTAAAGCTCATAACAACGATCAGTAATGCACATGCTCCAAGGACCACCGAAATGCTGAGTTGCGTTGTTGGCGAGTCGAAATTGATCTTGCGCGCCGATGGCTTGGCAGGAGCAACTTCTTCGGCACCGCCTTCTCCTTTTCCTTTCCCTTCTTCTGGTGTGTCTTTCGCATCCGGATCGTCCGCGGGTGGCTCGGTCGAATCCTCTTCGTCTTGGACAGACGAATTAGTGATATTCAGGCTGGTCGCCGTGATTGTTGCGTTTTCTGGAGATTCTTTCGGTTCGTCAGACGCTTCACCTTCGGAATCAACTTTTTTCGAATCGGAATCTTTGCTCTTTTCATCCTTGTCGGAAGAACTTGGGAACACATCGAAAGCTCCCGGCACCATCAGGTTTTTGTCCAACGCGTCGTAGCAAAGACTGAACTGGGGCATGATCCAAATCATGTTTGCCAGGATCGTGGCGGTAACCCATGCAACTCCCAGTACCGGGTTCACGTGTTCGTTGATCGCTTGATAAGGTCGCTTTCTGGTTGAAAGCGTTACATAGCTGATCGCCGACAGCATGATTACGCCGATGATAATCGCAACCAGTTGCAACCAAAGCATACTGGTTCCACCCAGCATCCCCAAATACAACGCTCCGATCAAAGAGCCACTTCCCAAGGTAATCGCACTTTGCAACCAGCCTGGGCCCGATAGCCTGAAAAACGAAAACAGTACTGATATCGGGCCTCTTTCCTGCGCGTAAGCCAGGATCTCACGATCACGAAACGTTTTTTGGTTGTCCATATTGATCCCGATTTGGAAGCGAGGTTAAGAGTTGAGGTTGGAGTT
>CAZDBA010000014.1:0-12475 GCA_964503615.1 uncultured Pirellulaceae bacterium | reverse complement strand
CCCACGTTACTCGATGTTCATGTCGACTAACCAGCGTTCAACATCCAGAGCGGCCATGCAGCCAGTTCCCGCGGAGGTGATCGCTTGTCGATAGTAATCGTCGGCGACATCGCCTGCGGCGAAAACGCCATCGACGTTGGTGTTTGTACGGAAAGGTTTACTCCACTTGAGATAACCTTTCTCGTTCATGTCTAATTTGCCTTTGAGAAAGCCAGTGTTTGGCGTGTGCCCGATCGCAGCAAACATACCGCCGACCTCGATCTCACTGGTCGAGTCGTCTGCGGTGCTTTTGAGTTTCAACCCGGTAACTTCTTTTTCATCGCCGAGGACTTCTTCGACGACCGTGTTCCAGAGGATCTCAATTTTGGGATGATCAATAGCGCGTTGAGCCATAATCTTTGAGGCTCGCATTTTGTCACGACGAACCAACATGTAGACTTTGGGGCAGGTGTCAAGGTTGGCCAAATAACTGGCTTCTTCGACCGCTGAATCACCACCGCCGACAACGGCCAGGATTTTGTTTTTGAAAAATGGTAACGCTCCATCGCAAACGGCACAGGCGCTGACACCTTTGTTTTTATATTTTTCTTCCGATTCCAATCCAAGGTAATTCGCACGGGCTCCGGTAGCCACGATGATCGTGTGCGTTTCGACCGTCTCGCCTTCGGAAGTAATTACTTTGTAAGGTTTACTGCTAATGTCGATGTCGACAACGTCTTGTTGTACCGAACGGGTGCCAAAGTTAAGCGCCTGTTGCTTCATCAACTCCATCAGTTCGGTACCTTGGACGGCGTAATGGTACTCACCGTCACGCTTATGGTCCGGAGCGGGAGGAAGATTGTAATGTCGCGACGGGTCGACGGCCGTTTCAACAAACGCGCGTACATTGCCAAACGGAAAACCAGGGTAGTTTTCGACTTCGGTTGTGTAAGCTAACTGTCCCAGCGGGATCATTTCTGGCTTGAAGGTACCTTCGTAAACAAACGGTTTCAGGTTTGCACGAGCCGCGTAGATTGCCGCAGCCCAACCCGCTGGTCCGCTTCCAATAATGATTACTTTCTCTGGCACTTCTTTCTCCATCTAATGTCAATGACGCACTTCGATTTCTGCTCCAACATTATTGGATACGACGAAATCTATTGGCGTTTTGTTTGACTGTTTGTTTATGCTTTGACCAATTCCGCTTCGATTGTTCGAACCGAGAATCAGGTTCTCAATTAAGTCCCGGATTATAAATCCTTTCCGCCTCCACGGGGAGTGGTCAGCATTGGTAATCAGAGAGTCAAGTGTTAAAATAAGCGTGCGTCCCAAATTGCTTTCGAAGCACCCTCGTTATGTATACATTTCTCATTGCCATTGGCTCCTTTGTTGGCTTTCTAATTGCCTACAACACGTATGGCCGGTGGCTGGCTCGAAAGTTGTTCGCTCTGGATCCTGCTGCGGAAGTGCCTAGCAAGCAAATGCGGGACGGCGTGGACTATTGTCCGTCGAAAAAGTCGGTGGTGTTTGGCCACCATTTCACGAGTATTGCCGGAACAGGACCGATTGTTGGACCGGCTATTGCTGTTTTCTGGGGATGGTTGCCGGCGTTGTTGTGGGTGGTGTTCGGCAGCATCTTTATCGGAGCCGTTCACGATTTTGGTGCCCTTGTCGTCAGTATGCGTAATCGTGGACAGACGGTGGGTGAGATCGCTGGCCGCTTGATTTCGCCTCGGACCAAATTGCTTTTCCTTTTTATCCTGTTTTTCGCGCTGACGGTGGTGTTGGCGATTTTCGGGCTGGTGATCGCAGGGATCTTTTCTGTGTATCCAGAATCGGTTTTGGCGGTTTGGATCTCGTTGCCGATCGCGTTGGTAGTTGGGTGGCTGTATCGAAAACGTTCGGTGCCTCTGTTGCCAATGTCGCTTGTATCACTCGCCGTGATTTATCTGGCCGTTTATCTCGGTGCCTACTATTTTCCGATTGACCTGAAACACGATTTCGGAGTCGAGAATCCGGTCGTTTGGTGGACCGTTATTCTTTTGACCTATTGCGCTGTCGCGTCCGTTCTACCCGTTTGGATGTTGTTGCAGCCTCGAGACTATGTAAACAGTCAACAGTTGTATATTGCTTTGGGATTGTTGTTGGTGGGACTGGCAGTGGCAACGCTGAGTGGACAGGCCGATCTGTTTACCTCCGCCCCAGCTGTTGTAAGTGGTGACTTGCCCGAAGGGACTCCGCCGATTTGGCCGTTTCTGTTTATCACGATCGCTTGTGGTGCGATCAGTGGCTTTCATTGTCTGGTCAGTAGCGGCACGAGCAGCAAACAACTTTCCAGCGAAGTCGATGCTCAGGCCGTTGGGTACGGGTCGATGTTGCTCGAAGGCGCACTGGCCGTAGTCGTAATTCTCGCTTGTTGTGCCGGTGTGGGGATGGGGCGATTCGAACGACAGGATACAACGCTGGAAGACAATACGAGACAAATTGCCTACGTGCCGATGTTGCACGCTGAGGGAGCGGAGAAGGGCAAGCAACGAATGGGCCGTTCGGCTTGGGATTCACGCTACGACGTTAGTAAAGGCTGGGCGAAGTTCGGGCTGGATGCAAAAGTCGGTGCGTTTATCGAAGGCAGTGCGAACTTTTTGGCCGTGATCGGTATTCCTCTCAAGCTTGGGATCGGCATGATTGCGGCGTTAGTCGCTTGTTTTGCGGCTACGACTTTGGATTCGGCTACCAGGTTGCAACGATACGTGATCCAGGAAATAGGCGGCTCGATCAAAGTAACACCGTTGCGAAATATTTATGTTTCAACCCTGATCGCTGTCGTATTAGGCGGAGCGATCGCGATGTTGCCGGATGCGAACGGTGTGAGAGGAAAAGGCGGTATGCTGTTGTGGCCTTTGTTTGGTGCAACTAATCAACTGTTGGCCGGTTTGGCATTTATGGTCACGACGTTTTATCTTTGGCGAAGGAACAAGCCGGTTTGGTTTGTTGCGATCCCCATGGTGATCATGATCATCTTGCCCGCGTGGGCATTGCTGTGGCAGTTGTTTAACAATGAAACGGGATACCTTTGGGACTTTCAGAAGCATAAGCTGTTAGGCAGCATTGGTATAATCACATTGGGTCTGCAAATCTGGATGGTGATCGAAGCAGCTTGTGTGTGGACCAAAGCAAAAGGTGTTAAAGAGCCAAGCCTGCCACCGCTTCCGACAGCAACAAAAGTCCAGACCGCCGAATCGTAGTCTATGAATGTAAAAAGTATGAAACGATTAACGTTTTGCAATGTGCGGAATATTCTCAGCAGCCAATCGACCTTGTTGGTTTTTGCATTGCTTGCTGGTTTCCTCTGCAGTTGTTTTTGCGGATGTCAGAAGGGGAAAAGGATCGCAACCGCGGAAGTCTCCGGTACGATCACGTTCGAGGACCAACCGCTTGAGAATGCCCGAGTGATGTTTGTGCCCATTCCGTCAACGACAGCGGAGGGAATCGTTAAACCGATTGCGTTCGGGCAAACGGACGAAAATGGCCACTATAGTCTATCCATGCCCGGTGGGGCCCCTGGCGTAGTCGTCGGGTCGCATGTTGTATTTGTGAGCAAGCTGGAACCCCTACTACTGTCGAATAACAAAACCGATGATACAAAGACTGCCAAGCCTGATGAATTGGCGGCGGATACGGAGCCCGTTACAGAAGCCCAAAAAGATGAAATCAAGCAGCGGTTAGCACTCTTGCCCGTCTTCAAAGAGACGACTCCGTTTACGTTTTACAAAGACAGACAAGGCGAGCAAATACCCGCAGCGTTTAATACAGAAACGGAACTTCGTTTTGAAGTAGAACGTAAAGGAACCAGCGAAGCCAATTTTGAGGTCGGTAGAGACTGGTAGACCAGCCACCATTTCATAACGGGTGCAATAAAACCAACGATCAAACTATCCCCCTATTTAGGCACGAAAAAATCATGGATGACAACAACGTTCCTCAGCCGAACACGTTTTACATCGAAGTCTCCGGTGCGGGATTGCCTGAGGTCGACGGGTTGTTCGTGCCTTCGACAGCTCCTCCTCAGGAATCGGAATCGGGAACGTTATCCAGTTCTGGATATTGGAACGGGCGGATGGCTTGGGATCGCGCCGATGGCAAAAGCGAGCGTAGCCCTGCCCTTTCCTATTCCAACAGTTACCGCTCCTGGCGAATCTGCCGGTTGGATGGTCATCTTGCTTACGACATGACTTGCGAAGACGATTTGCCACCGACCGATCGAGAGTGGCACGTTTACAAAAAGGGAGTTGCACCCGCGCCAAAGGTTGTGTTGCATCATTTTGACCCACGCCAACCCTGCCCTGCCCCGAACATCGTTTTCGTGCTTGGCGGACCAGGGGCTGGCAAAGGAACGATGTGCGAATTGGCCGAGATGCAATTGGGCTGGACTCATTTATCGACCGGCGACTTGCTCCGAGCCGAACGTGAATCAGGCGGTCCTTCTGCGGCGATCATTGAAAAGGTGATCGAGTCGGGCCAGTTGGTTTCAGACGAGATCGTGGTCGACGTGCTTAAAAACGCAATGGAGAGGATCACGCGAACGACTGGCAAAGTTAATTTTCTGTTGGACGGATTTCCTCGCTCGCTTTCAAACCTGGAAGCATGGTACGAAGTGTTTGGGCGCGATTCAGAACTGCCCAAGATGTTGTACTTCGAATGCCCGCTCCCGATTCTTGAGCAACGAGTTTTGGGACGAGCAAAGTACACTGGTCGCAGCGATGACAATCTGGAAAGTTTGAAGCAGCGGTTCGAAACGTTTAAAGCAGAAACGATAGCCACAGTCGAGCTGTTCAAAAGCAAGGATAAATGTATCGAGATCGACACTGGACAAGATCGCCAAGCGGTCTATGCCAATGTCGAAACCAGCTTGGCTGAGTTCGCCGAAAGCGAACTTGCAAAAAAGCCCTTATCCGAACGCGCTGAAATGTTGCTCGGTCTCCGTCCATTCCCAAAGTCGAAGTGATTTGCTATCGTGAAATTCGCAACTGCGATAAATCTGTGACCGCGGCACTGAGAAACTCTTCGTAGCTTTGACTAGGATCATCGAATCACGACACATCGAATATCACTATTATTACTTGGCTTGCGCAAATGACTACGCTGATTAGAATTCTGATTGCCTTCGCGGCACTCTCCTGCGGAAATGTTCTCGCTCAAGAGAAGGTCCTAACCGGAGTTCAACCCTTTGCGGTTCATGTGTATCTAGAGGGTGTAGGCGAGGAGCAACAGAACGCCCTTGCAAATAAGGTCAAAGACATTCTTATCCAAAAGAATGTTCCGATGGTGGAAGCCAAGGAATTCGAGAACGAGGATTCAACCTTTCTTCTTATTCAAGCATTTGCCAGATTAAACGAAGAACCCGCAGGTCATGTCGTTCTTGCCAGATTTTCTATCAAGCAGATCATGAATCACCCTGTCAACGGAGAAAAAGTCTTTATGGAGCTTGGTACGTGTGACAGCATGTGGTTTTGCAAGGACACCGATACGGTCGAGAAACGCCTCATGCAGTTCATGGGCGACGCCGTCGTCAGCTTTTCAGTAGTATGGCATGCCCAGAATGGCAGCGACGATCCCGAAAAGAAGGTTGAAAATGAGGCATTGAAGGCGGCGTCTGCGGCGTCTGCGGCGTCTGCTCAGGGGGCAGCGCCAGACGATGTCAAGCCAGAAGAAAACGATAGATAGCCATACATTTAACCGAAGTTACGTATACAAAACGGTCCCTGACACACTCCTGCCACCTTTTCTTGTTCAAACTGTTAACTCACTATCGAAAATCTCGTGATTTGATTTTTAATGCTTCTAGCCGATCGGACATGTCCTCGATTCGGGCGACGACCAAGTGGATCACTCCGTTTTTGTTTTCCAGTTTCCCGTGGGCGATCCAGCCTGAGGATCGTCGGGCTATTTTGTAGTGTCGTTGCCAGATCTGTTGCTTGACTACCAAATTCGCTGTGCCTGTTTCGTCTTCGAGCGTGACGAATGTAATCCCCTTGGCGGTCGCCGGTCGCTGTCTGAGGATAACCAGCCCTGCGACTCGCAAGTGGCAGTTGTTTCTCTTTTCGGCCAAGCCCGCGCAGGTGGTGACTCGTAGTTGGTCGAGCGGTTCGCGGTAAAAAGACAACGGATGGGCTCGCAATGACAAACCGATCGAGCGATAGTCCTCGGTGACTTCATCCTGTACGTCCAAGACCGGTAAAGCCAACGTGTCATCGTCATTGGTTTCGAGCGAAGCGAACAGGGGTTGGTCGCGAGGCTTTTTTTCTTGCCCCAAAGCTTGCCACAACGCGGCTCGACGAGACTGATCCAGTGAGCCAAACGCGTCGGCTTTGCTTAATTGCGTGATTGCTGATTGGGGAAGTTGAGTGCGAAGCGTAAAGTCGGAAATGCTGGTGAAGCGTCCAGATTCTCTCGCGTCTTCGATTGCCTCTGCGGTTGTTGATCGTAATCCGGAAATCATCCGCATCCCGAGTCGGAGCGATTTTTCGTTTTCAGCACTTTCTTCGAGCGAGCAATCCCAATCGCTATAGTTCACATCGACAGGCAAAACGTTGACGCCGTGCTGCTTCGCATCCGCAACCAACTGAGCCGGCGCGTAGAAACCCATCGGCAGGCTGTTCAGAATGGCAGCACAAAATGGGGCAGGATAGTGATACTTTAACCAAGCCGAAACATAAACAAGTTTTGCAAAACTGGCGGCGTGCGATTCGGGGAATCCGTACTCACCGAATCCGCTGATTTGACGGAACACCTGTTCGGCAAACTCTCCACTCAAACCTTGCTCTGCCATTCCATTGAGTAGCTTGTCACGAAATTGCTGGATAAGGCCCGTCTTCCGCCACTTGCCCATTGCCCGGCGTAACTGGTCCGCTTCGCCGTGCGTAAAACCGGCTGCGACGACGGCCAGCTTCATCGCTTGCTCTTGAAAGATCGGTACGCCCAGCGTGCGATGCAAGACCGCTTTGATCGCTTCGTTGGGGTAAACTACAGGCTCTTCACTGTTGCGTCGTCGTAAATAGGGATGCACCATATTGCCTTGGATCGGACCGGGCCGCACGATGGCGACCTCGATTACCAAGTCGTACCAACAACGTGGCTTGAGTCGCGGCAGCATGCTCATCTGTCCGCGACTTTCGATTTGAAATACACCCACCGTGTCGGCCGCGCAGATCATGTCGTACACCTTGGGATCCTCTTGCGGGATGCTGGCCAGCGTGCAAGTGCGCCCCCAATGTTGCTGGACCATCTGGAAACATTTTCGGATCGCCGTGAGCATGCCCAAACACAAGCAATCGACTTTGAGCAATCCCAGCTCCTCAAGATCGTTCTTGTCCCATTGAATAACGGTCCGATTATCCATGGCTGCATTTTCGATCGGAACCAGATCGTGCAGTTTCCCTTGCGTGATCACCATGCCGCCGACATGTTGCGAAAGATGGCGCGGAAAGCCCAGCAGTTCGTTAACCAGATGGTGCAAGCGCAACCCCGTTTGCGATTCCGGATCGATACCGACGTCACGCATCTTGCCCGTTAGGTCGGTCTCTGACGTTGGTGAATAACCTTCAACGTGTTTGGCAAGTGCATCGACGCGATCGAGTGATAGTCCCAGTGCTTTTCCGACATCACGAACTGCGCTGCGGGTTCGATAGGTAATCACGGTAGCAGCCAATCCAGCTCGGTCGTGTCCGTATTTTTCGTAAAGGTATTGAAGGACCTCTTCACGGCGCTCGTGTTCAAAATCAACGTCGATGTCGGGCGCTTCGTCACGTTCTTTGCTGATGAATCGCTCGAACAATAGCTCAGAAGTCGCAGGGTCGACCGAAGTAACGCCCAGACAGTAACAAACAGCCGAGTTGGCAGCCGAGCCGCGGCCTTGGCACAGGATCCCTCGCTCACGTGCAAAGCGAACGAGGTCCCAGACGGTCAAAAAGTAAGCTTCGTAGTTGAGCTCTTTGATTAAGTTCAGCTCGTGCTTCAGAATCGTTTTGACTTTGTCCGGCACGCCATCGGGGTATCGTTTATTGGCACCGGCGCGAGTGAGGTGTCGCAAGTACTCGATCGGTTTCTGGTTGCCGGGAGCCAGTTCGGTAGGGTATTCGTAACGTAGTTGGCTGAGGCAAAAATTACATCGTTGAGCGATTTCATGGGTCCGCTGGATCGCTGCGGGGATTTCGGCAAATGCGTTAGTCCGGTTTTGGATCGTTTGTAAATGTCGCTGTGCATTGGGCAGCAGCAAGTCGCCGGCCGATGCAACGGTTGTATGATGTTTGATCGACGTCAGCAGATCGTGCAACGGTAATCGAGCCGGCGCGTGGTACAGCACGTCTCCCGAAGCGACCAACGGAAGGTTGGTCGTCTGTGAAAGTTGTTTAAGTTGGTCGATTCGCCACGAGTCGTCGACACCCCGATAAACCGCAGCCATCAGGTAACCACGGTCACCAAATATCTCTTGATAGGCTGAAAATTTTTCCTCCGCAAACACGGTCGCTACGGACTCCGACGGTACTCCGTGCCATGGAAAACTGGGATGAGTTGCATCAATGTGTTCGGTTCGCAAGCGATCGCCGGGAAAGCTGGGTAGCACTCCTGCAAGTAATCCATTTGCGTGATCGGCGATATCGTTCAGCGACAACCAGCATTCGCCTTTGGGGGCTCGTCACCGTCCTACCGTAATCAACCGTGAAAGGTTGCCGTAAGATTTTCGATCGGTCGCCCACAGCAATACAGGCGGCGCGTCGTTGGGTATGATCTCGGCTCCGATGATCAGTTTCAGCTTGTTAGCTTTTGTTCCACTCCCATCCTGGGAGAGTCTTTGGTCGATCTCCCGGATCGCCGAGTAGGCGCGGACGACGCCGGCCAGCGTGTTTTCGTCCGTGATTGCCAACGCGTGATAGCCCAGTGCAATCGCCCGCTCAACCAACTCGTCTGCATGGGAACCTCCTGTGAGAAAGGAGTAGTTGGTTTTGCAGTGAAGTTCTGAGTAGGCGGTGGTGTTGTTCGTGTTGTGCACTGTTGTGACTTCCGATTCGCGAGCTAAAACAAATTAAAACTTGCCGTGTAAAAACCAATCACCGCTTCGCAAATCGCGATAGACCCAATAATGTTGATGGGTGTCCGTTTCGACTCGCCAATAATCCCTACATACGGTTCGGCCTCTCCACCAACCGGTCTCAATTCGTTCGGGTCCGCAAGCTGATAGAATCGTTTGCGGGCTTTTGGGACCAGAGTCGTTTTGATTGAATGGGATTAGTGTTGAGCCGTTACGTTGTTGGTTGGGTTCCAGGCAGATCGGCTTTAATCGAATCGGCGTTGGGAACAGCTGTAAAGGACGCGCGAGCATGTGTGAGGTTTTCGAGGGGGGCGGCTTTCTACGTGTTTGTTTGCGGTTTGCGTCGGCCAATGGTTTTAAGCGAAACGAATGTTCAGGCTGGGCACCTGACTGTAGTAATGGGTAAACCACGTTCTGCACACCTAGTCGGCTGGTTAGCCGGTTGATCAAGTGGGCCAGAGACTGCCGATCCAGTCGCGGGTTCTCGTCGAATAACTGCCGCTGTAGTTGCGCCACCAAGACGCTGGACGTCACGCTGACTTCGATTTCCTGAACTTGAATCGTCGTGACGCGGTGGAACTGGTTGTGAGGTTTGGCTTCGGGTTTGTTTTTCCAATCTTCGAGAGTTGTTTTGGGCTTTGTTCGAATTGGCTTTTTTCTTTTGCGATACTTTCGTGTGTGTGGCGAGAGAGCTTGTTCTAGTTGCATTTCGACCAGTGGCATTACCTCGCTGATTGTCGAAGTGGGCTGAAACAAATTGACGCGGAACTGGAGCGGTGGGCCGGTTTGGCAAGTCATCTTGATCGTCCACTCCAAAGCACCTTGCTGGCGAACTCGCATTTGTTTGCACAACTCGTTCACCAAGCGTGCGATGATCACTTCGATCGTTTCACGATGGTGGGTGGGATATTCCAAAGTCTGACAGCCGGTGAATTGAGCCGGTTTTCGTCGGGCAATTACCGGTTCCTCACGCCGGCCGGTCAACTGATCCATTTGGCGGTGAATCGAATTTCCAAATCGTATCGCTAGAGCGGAACGTGATAATTTCTGGACTTGGTCGATCGTTTTAATGCCTAATTGATAAAGCGTTTCGGTCGAGCTTGCATCCAATCGTAATGCTTCGACTGGCAATTGCTTGATCGTTTGTTCCTCGCCCGGCGGCAAGATGATCGCTTCGCCATGCTGAACAAAATGTTGTCCAGCCAAATAACGAGCTGTGGCCCATGCTGCTCCGGGGGTGTCAGCAATAGCGACTCGCGGTAGATAGCCTAGTGAGTCGCAGTGTTGAACCAGTTGCCAGGCAAGTTGGCTTTCGTCTCCAAACAAATGTGCGACTCCGGTAACTTCCAGCAGTATCGCATCGGGCCGACGGCCTTGTTTGTGCTGGGCGGGGTCGATCGTTTCCAAGCCGACAACGGGGCTAAAGCTGTCGAGCGAGTCGGCCAAGGCTTCGATCGCTTTGACCTCATGGTTGAGGTTGTGCTCAAAGATATGAAAACTTTCGCCATACCGCAGTAACGATTTAGCTTCGGAAAGCGGCATGCCCACGCACACGCCATCTCGCATGGCTAAAGGGCTGACAGCGGAAACAAGTCGTCCACGTCGTGAATCGCGACGAAACAACACGATCCGCTGCCGACGAAGTTCAGGTTGCTGGACCACCAATCGCTGGATGGGCCAGTTCGGAAACCACAAGCACAAAATCCGCTTGGCTGCGACCATTGGAGTCGGCGGTACAAAGCTCTGAAACGCCTGTGAGCGGCAGGGCGCTAGCCGCCGGTTTGAATTATCGTCCGTTCTCGCAATGTTGCTCATGATCCGAAGCGCAGCTGACGCACATTTCCTGTGATGGTGTTGATGGACAGAACGATTGACTTTCCCGTGTGAGTGTTTCGACAGCGAGTTAGTTTCAGGCTCAAACGCAATTCACGCCCGGCTTGGAGTGAGTGCTCGGGAGAGCTGCTGGAAGCTTGTGGACGGCTTTGTTTTGAGGATGGTCCAACAGTCCATTGGACTTCTGCCCAACTGGGCTGGCGAGATTGACGAAGTGGTTGGATAAACAGGCCCAGGCAGCCACTGGTTTCGGCAGATAGTTGAAATCGTCGAAACCATTTTTCACCGATCGAATCGATCGCGCCCCAAACGGCAGCCACGGCGGGGCAGCGCAGCGCCTGGTCGATCGCCCAGAGCAGGTTACTTTGTGAATCGTGTGGTGAGTGGTTGCTGTTACTGGCTTCGTCGGCTCGCAAGATGATCAGGTTGCCAAGGTTGATCCCAATCGCTGCGGCTGCCGGAGGGTAAAATCGGTTGTGGGGATCAAAGACGACCAACGCACCGCCTTGCTCGCAAGCATTTTTAGCCGCCAGCAAGGAAAGAAAGTCCACTCCCTGTCCACCGTGAGTCAGCCATTGGACAATCGCTCCTGGTTGGTAACCACCCGCGGGCAGCATCCGATTGATCGCTTCGCAACCGCTGGAAATACAAGTCCCATCGTCGACGCGCCGAGTCGTTTCGGCTCGTCGAATTTGGTTTTGCAGCTGCTCGATCAAGGTCGACTGGTCCGTAATCCCTCTGGATTGCTGCATGGTTCATCTCATTCATTGAGGTGTTGGCGTGGCAAGCGGCATAGTGAACATATGTTCTGCTTCACAGTTTCGTCGGCAGCGCGGACACGTTGGGTCACTGCCGAAAAAAGAAATTATTAAAATTGCAGGTGGACGCAAGTACACCTGTGACGATTGGGTGCCCAATGCCATCAAACGCCACAAAGAAAAGGGAATCGCGGGCGTAGGAGGGTGGAAATCAGAAGGGGGCGGGCTGGAAGCAGATGTGTAAAACCTGTTTCCGGTTGGGGCCTGGGGATCGCAGGGCGAAGTATGAGAGTTCGTAGTGGGAGTCGCCAGAATTCCTTTTGTCCCAGAAATCGCTAAGCTTTTTGGTTACTGAAGAAATTGCCAAGCTCTTTGGTCAACTCTTCTGGCAAGGCAGGCAATTCGTTTCTGGGTAGCAGGAAGGTAGAAAGGTTGAACAGATCGGTGAACACTCGATTATTCTGCGTTGTTCGATCCAGATAACTGTGGCCAGAAGATCCGCCCGTTCCGATTTTGGTTCCTAACATTCGTTGGACCATCGTAGCGTGCCGTTGTCGCCAAGTCGTAAACAGTTCGTCAATATCGGCGAGCAAAGTTAAATAGCGAAACGGCGTGTAAAGCATCGGCTCGTCGCGATACAGATTAATGAACAACGCCGCCAGGAACCCCTGGTGTGAGAAACGATAGCTCCCTTCCTCACGCGCCTCGTTGAATTTCGCTTCATCCAAAACCGAATCAAACCGATCCTGTGTGTTCTGCAGGTCGGCAACTTGGATCGCAGTCTCGCGATCGGTAAGCGTATCGTTGTCTTCGATGA
>CAZDBA010000013.1:0-46629 GCA_964503615.1 uncultured Pirellulaceae bacterium | reverse complement strand
GACACATTGCTCAGCAGAAGGTGGCTTGTGCGCGTGGATCGATTGAATCAAAGTGCGTGAATTTCTTAGGACTGTCAAGTTGTGAGCGGCAAGGCACTAGCCGCCGGTTTGGTGATGGTGAGTTGGAACGTTGCGCTACGAACCCGCGGCTAGCGCCTTGCGGCTCACTATGTCGCGGTAGGATATCCAAAACCCCGCCGAGGGAATCGTCGAGCTGATCGACACCGAAAACTGGTCCAGAATGCAAGCCGATACTGCGTGAATTTCTTAGGGTTGTTAAGATGACGGTGCGCCCAAAGCGAGGACTTCGCGATCTTCCACGGAGTCAAAAAAACGGCTTTCGGTGATTTGCTCGTAACACCCATCGAGAGTCATACGAAACAAATCTCGCTAAAGGGACATCAATTCTCTGTACTTTTCTACAGAGCCGGCCAATTTTATTTTGCGACCTGTACCAAAACCCGCACAGTGAAAGCAATTAACATGCTCTCGGTAACTCCAGACAGCGAACTCGCTCAGCGCCCTCAGCGCCGTCAGCGCCCAACAAGCACTTTGATATTGCGAGCTTTTTGGATTGCCGTAATCGCATCGATGAGTTTGTTAACAAGTTGCGACCGGAACGCTACAAAACAGACGAGACAACCTAACGAGCCATCTGATCAACAAACATTCGAGGAGGTACAAAAGAGCACACAAACCGAACCTCAGGAACCCAAGCCAACAATCAACTACCCCGAACGAATCGAACAATCGCAATTAACGATTTATGATTCACTGGGTCTCACGCCGGAGCTTTTGATTCCCACCGAAGCATTGCAGAAAATCTTGAGAGAATCGTTACAAGGAATGTTGCTGGACATGCCGATTCGCACGCGCAGCAAACATGTCAAGTCAGCCATTTGCGATGCGATCGGCTACCCCACTCCAAAATCGTTTCGCAAAACTCAACCCAGGTTTCCGGGGCAGGACTTTGATGTCTATGTTCAAAAGTCAAACAATTTGCAAATCTGGAACGAAGACCTCAGCGCTAACCGACGTTACGTTTTGGTTCGGGTTGGTGAAGACTTACGAGTCACCACCGTACGAATCGTAACCGGGCAGCAACTCGTCAAGCTCGATACGACCGGGACGCTAACTCGCAAGTTACAAGCTCGAGCAATTGCCGCCGTCGACGACTCCTGTTTGGTTTCACAAACGGATACTCCTGAACTCTCAGCCGCAATCCAAAAAGCAAAGGAAGACAACGAAGACAATTTGTTAAGCCGTCTGATGTCAACAAATCAACTTTACGAAAAACTGTTGCCGTTGGTGGGAACCGAGTTTGAAAATCCGGGGAACGACCAGGAACGCAACAGGGGCTGGGGATTACACAAGGCGGTCAGTAAACAGTTAGGTTTGTCGGCAGCAGAGGACGACGGACAGTTCCCAGACGTTCGAGAACAACTGCTGGAACTCAAGCTGCAAACGGCAGGGACAGTTGACTTGGGTCTGGTTAGTCCGCAAGACGAATCATTTATTGCGGGAATTGAAAACGTTCGCAACTGCGATGTCCGCTACGGGATTTTCTACGCGACGATCGTAGAGGACAAGATTCGACTGGACCACGTTGTACTAACCAGCGGAGCAGACTTTTTCAATTATTTCCAGCAGATGCAAGGCAACGTCGAAAACACGAAAAATCAGATTCGTTTGCCCAATGGATTCTTCGACGAGTAACCAAGTTCACTGCGGCGCTCATCCACATCAAACGCGCGAACTTTGTTTTACTATGCTTCTTTTTTCTTACGAGCTTCTGCCGCTTCTTTTTTCTTGCGAGCTTCTTCGTCCTGGGCTCGTTTGGCTTCCAGTAATTTTTGAAACCTCTCTTGGGATTCAAGTGCACATTCACCGCAGAACACACCCAAGTCGTCCAGAACCATCATGTGTCCATGATCGGAAGTCAAAATCAAGCAAGTCTCGTCCCAGTTACTATTTTTCTCGACCCATTGGACAACCGTCTGGAATGCGTCATCGCCCGTAAACACAGCTCCGATCGAATCGTCAATATTGTTGTTGTGGTTCGCCCAGTCGATATCGCCGGCTTCGACACATAGAAAGAACCCCTTCTCGTTTTTCTCAAGAACCGCAAGGGCAGCACTGGTCATGTCTGCCAGTGTGGGATTCTCGGAAATATCAGCGTCAGTGTAGACCTCAGCAGATCTTACACCGCGAGTTGGATCATAGTTTCCATCAGCAGTTTGATACGGAAAGTGGCCTCCCTCGACGCCAAACATTCCGAACAACCGTTTGTTCTCCTGAGCCGCTTTGGAGGCAGCCGCGGCTAAAATTTCTGGCCCCGATTCATCCGCCGTTCTCTGGACGACTACATATTGTCCGCCATTTTTTTCATCAATCCTTTTCAAGTCTTGCTTGGCGATGTAGATGTTCCCGGGTGAGAAATTTGCACCCTGTTTTGCGCGATCGTCTTTTTTATCTTCGCCCCAGCCGCCACCAATCAACACATCCAAGCCGGACAACGGCTTGTCCATGTGTGCAATCGACTTGAGCCCCAACATGTCTCGCGAAATATCCTGATAGTCACTGCGATTGACGTTATTGGCGTAAAAAGAGGCGGGAGTCGCATGTGAGAAAGGCACATTGGTTACTGCACCCACGGAATAGCCGGCCTTTTGCATCTGACGAGCCAACGTTTCAACTTGTTCGCCGTTGGGAGAAACGTTGATCGCTGAGTTGTAAGTTTTGATTCCACTATTCAGCGACGTTGCAGATGCAGCTGAATCAGTTTGAGGGTGGGGATGCGATTTATCTTTACCAATCAAGTAGGTTGCACTACATCTTTTGGCCCAAGGAGTTTGCCCTCCGAATTCGGCCGAGTAGCCACCACCTTTTTGTGAATTGGAATCGGTAACTGTCTGGGAATTGACGTCATATTTGGTCGATCCGTTGTGAGGGCTTGTAACACAAAATCCGTAGTCGTTTAACCCGTCGGCTCGATAGTCCAAAAATTTCAGCCCCGTTCCACGCCCTTTGGTATAGAGCACCTTTTGATTTCGATAGGTCGCGGCGGCCTGAGTGGTCTGCCAATCCATTCCGTCAAAGACCATCAGGATCACATGCTTTTTGCCAGCCTGCCAAGCTTTTTTCTGCAGCGTGTAGATTTCGGTTTGGTCAAAATAATTGGCTTTCTCGTTCACCGTCGACTTGGTCGATTGCCCGTATAGCTCGGCCAGCCGCTGCTCATCACGGTAGATGCTGTTCTCGCCTTGGACTTCATCCAGAGAGAGCCCAAAAGCGTAAACAGGAACCAGTCGATTTGAGTGGTTGGTACAGTTGGAAAACCGACCCGGTTGGTCGCCCCAATGGACCCACTCACAGGTTCCCAGTTCTGCCGCGCGGTATTGAAATTCTCTCAGAAGATCGTTGGAGTCCTGTCCCGAAACCGTGGTTGGCACCGTAAAAAGGCACAGTGCCAGAAGAAAAAGCCGTCCCAAGTTCATGAAGTGTTTTCCGAGGCTGCGCTAGAAAAGAGTCAACGCAACATTGTAGTGGGCTTACCCAATATGAAAACGGCGAAAACGGTTAAGATTTATTCACAATCGCAGCGAGAATCTTACCTAACCCTATTAATTCTCGTGGTTGTGATGCGTCGGAAATACCTGTTAAGCACAATCCGTTAAAAAACTCCACCGCGGGGCTTATGAACATGATCATGATCATGATCATGTTCATGTTCCTCTCCGTGCTCTTCTCCTTCCCATGCGGCACCCTCTTTTTTGGCGGGTTCCTTTGCGACCTCAACCAGTTTGGCAAAACTCTTATGGTTAGCCGCCATACTTTCTAGCGGATTTGGCGAGTAGTCTTGGGCAATATGACAATGCTCTACACCAATCTCCTCAAACTTGGGCAACAAGGCTTCGTACTTGATAGCTCCGTCAGCCAACTCTACGAACTGATCCTCAGGAACTTTGTTTTCGTCAAACTGTTGAGGAGATTTCTTCTTTACATTTTTTAAATGAACTTGAGCGACGCGGCCATCCAATTGGCCTAACAATCTACCCGGTTGCTTACCACCCAGCTTTGCCCAAAACAGATCGAGCTCAAACTTCACAAGGTCTTGATGAAAACGCTCGATGAAAATATCCATGCCCGAGACGCCTTCTTCCAGCGGTTTGAATTCAAACGAATGGTTGTGATAACACAATTGAATGTCCGCCTCACGGCACTTCTCTCCGGCGACACTTCCTGCGTCTGCGTACAGCTTGAACTTTTCAACCGACTCTCGAAAACCTTTCCCGATGTAGCCGAGCACCAAATACTTCAACTCCAACTCGGCAGCTTTTTCAATCACTGCTTCGATCGAAGGAACATCCGCTTCGTCCGGGGCCACAATCGTTTTCCAGTTAAAGAAAGCGGAATTGACAGCCATTCCAAGATCACGTGAGATCTTGACCACTTCGCCTCCGTCCATCGTGCTGGCTAGCTCGACCTGCTTGAACCCGGCATCGGCAACCGCCTGCAGCGTGTTCGCCTGGTCCATCGCCAACTCGTTTCTTATCGAGTTCAAATTCAAACCAAGCGATTCGAGATACGGACTCTTTTTCGAAAAACTGGCAACGGGTCGAGCCAACGACCGCGCAAGAGTGGTAGAGGAAAGGGCCATTGCCGCTGTTGCACAAATAAAGGTTCGACGCTTCATCTTGGTTCCCAATGAGTCTATTTTTCACACGTGTTCACAACGATTAATTGGACACCGATACATTGTAGACAACGGGTCCACCGCAACCAACTCAAGCTCGATGCTTCGCCGCTGGTCTGGGTCTAAAGCCCTGTTTTGGCGTAAAGCCGAAAGCTTCGGCCACCAATTGGGCAATCGTTTGCTCCGTTTTCATACTTTTGCGTTGCTGGCCCTTAGTAGCGACTTGGTCAACTTCGCCAGCGAGTAAACGCTTTTTTACTAACTTGACAATTCGTTTTCCGATCAACGAATTCAAATCCGGAAGGGGGAATTGGCGGACATACTGAGTCATAAACCTTCTCCGGCCGGCGTACAATTGGTTGTGAAACAGCGTGTCGTAAAAGTCCAATGCGACTTCTGAATTTCCCACAGCCAACATCAAAAACAGCCAGTCAGGATCGGTATCCGGTTTGAGTTTGATCCAGTAGCAATCTCCATTGACGATCGCCCCCGAGCGGTCAAAAAAAAACTGAGCTCGTTCGGAAATATCGGGCCAGACAATTTTGGGCGCGGCCCAATCGGCGGGGTTCTGCGGCACCCATATCTCGTACCAGTTGCGACCGCTCTTGGTCACATAACTACGTGATTCAAGCCGCTGTCGATGAACCTCAAGATACTGCTCCGCTTTTTTGTGTTTCGATAAATCGATTGCGACTCGCTGCCCACTTTGCATTTGATGCGGATACAACACCGATTTAAGTGGCCGCCCGATCGCCCAACGTTGAGCATCGTGATGAGTAATCAGCGGTCGCAGTAGTTTTTTCTCCGGTCGAATTTCGAAATCCAATTCGTTCCAGTCTTCGCGAACAAACACAGCATCAGCCGTCGTTTTGATACCCACACGAATCTCGGCGACGTCACCAAAGTTGCAAAACTCGTACGCCTTTAGTCGTTTCAACCATTTGCGTTTGGGAGCGTTGACCAGTGTCCAAGTTTGCTCCGGGCCCACGGTTACTAACGTGCCTCGCTCGATGTTAAAAGCACCTTGAGCAGCTGACACGCCCCCAACCGATCTCTCAGCGACGATGTCCAGCACACATTTGCGCTCCTGCTGATTCGCTTTCTCAACTGACCCGACTGAAGAATGGGCTGAATAGACTCTTGTGAATTCGGCTTCTGAATTTCGAGCTCCCTTTTCTTCCGTTGCATCAACAACACGCCGCTCTCCAATCAGGATCACCGGCAATACTGCGGCTGAGAAAAGCCGCGTATCTCCCAGATCCAAAATCGTTTTCAAGTCGAACTGATTCAGCAGAAACTCCCTCAACGATGCTCCCGATCGAGTTGTCATAAATCGATTCGAAGTCAACAAAGCCAACTGACCACCCTCTTTCAATGCGGCCGACATGGCAATTGTGAACGCTTGATACAAATCGACACGACCGGTTAGTCCAAACTGACGGCCCAGCTGCTGTGCGCGATCGGCTCCGATAACCTGCGTACGAACATAAGGAGGATTGGAAATTACCGCGTCAAAATTTGGGGCAACTTCCGATGCGAGAAAATCAGCGACTACGATTTCGACATCGGGCGCGACCTTGGAAAGCCGCGTTCGAGCTCGCCGCGCGGCTGACTTGTCCGTTTCGTAACCTACCAGTCGCAAACGGGTGAGAACTCGGGACGGAAGCTGACGAACGACCGCCGCAAGCAAGCCGCCATCACCACAGGCCGGGTCCAAAATCGAGATCTTACCCCGTTTTCCCTTAAGCTCGTCGCACAGTTGACTCGCCAAAAAATCTGCAAGCCGATCAGGCGTGTAGTGAACTCCGTTTCGTTTGGCAGTGGTAGGCATCACCTACAAATCCAATTCATCCAATTGATCGACCAAGTCGTCCAGTTCATCTTTCGGTTTCTCATCCAAGTTTGAATCTGGTTGTCGTTTAGGAATTCCAACACTCATTCCGACCGCCTCGCGTCCGGCAAGCTGCAGTTGTTCGTCCCGCTCGGCAGCGGCAACGTCGATCGCCGATTGTCCATCGGTGGGAGCTCCAAACAGTTGCGAAAGGTCGATCTTTAGACTCGCCGCCGCATCGTTGCTTCCCGCGATAGCCGGTGTTTTATGCTGCGGGAACATGATCGCGTTTTCCGGGCAAACACGACTGCACGCAGGGCAACCTTTACGGCAATTGTCCGGCTGTTCCACCAGGATCGTATCGATACGGTCGACGCCATAAACGCCGAATAGGCAAAAGTCGATACACTCCATGCAGTTGGTGCACCGCGCGTAGTCAATTACCGGGTACCAACGTCGTCCGCCACTGGCTTCGAACCGTTGTGCTTCACCTGCCGGGGCAGAACCCGAAGCGAGGACATCGTTGAGTGTAACTTGATTGGCAATCGTCTCGTCATGAATCCGCTGAATCTCTTCAGCAAACTCGCGAGGTTTCGTAGAGGCTTTCAGGTCCAAGCAGTAAATGTTTCGATTGGGAATCGAACGAGACTTGATAACCGTATCTTTGTGGGCGTCTTCTTCCTGATCTTCTTCGTCTTCATCATCGTCCACGTCATCGGCCGTTAGCAGCACGGTGCCGGTGTGTCCCTGAATCCCGTTCCGATCGAGCACCCAATGCAGTGGGCGTTCGAAGAGCCAAGAGCAAACGATCATGTGCCCCGAAATCTCCTTGATCGCCATCATCCCTTCGCTGTCGGGAGCGATATCGTAAAGATGAGGCACAACAATAACGTCGATTTCGGTGTGGTCCTTCAGCGCCGCAACGACATCCTCCTCCAGCTTGCGCTTGACGGGATTTTTGCTTTGGCCTTGTGAAATGACAACACTTGTTCGAGTCATCGAGGAACCGAAATTAAGAAGGAAATAACAAGCCTCGATTTTAGCAAAAATCAGGCGGGGGTGAGTTTCTAATTTAGATTGTTACTGGCCAAAGCGCGAAATCGCTCACCTTACTTTCGAAAACGCTTTCCGGCTTTCAAACCGATTTGGTAGCAGACCACCAAAAAAACCTGCAACCCAATGAACAATCCAAGAATGATCGCAATTGATTTAATCATGTTTCTTAGACCAATAACCAACAACAAAGCCGAGTATTGCGGCAACTAAACCAAAAACCATCGCGGAAAGCAAAAACGATGACATAAACCCTGATTCGAATGTCGACCAAAACTGAGATTCGTCGGGCATCTTACTTCCCCATCAACTGATAAATCGAAACACTCAATCGGCTTGATTTACTTGGCCCTTGATCGTGCGTTCTGTCTTTTTCCAAACGTCCACTAACGAATCGACGTACGCCTGAGGGGACATCAATTGCGCTTCGGCCGTTGGACCGGGTGTCACGTCGAACAACCAACCGTTTCCATATTTATCGACGTTGATCGCTGAAGGGTCTTCCATCAACTGGTCATTGAATGTAACCAACTGACCCTCCATCGGAGCATACAGCGAACTTTCCGCCTTCTTACTTTCGATCGAACCGATTTCCTGTTGATGCTTAATCGCAATCGGAGCGTCGATCAACCAATCCAGAAAGTAAACGTCTTGCAACAACCGAACCGCATAGGCGGTGAATCCGAAACGAATTTGATCGCCGGTTGGCATGGCCCACATGTGGTTCGAGCAATATTGACGATCGGTGGGAAACTGAGCTTCGAATTCCCCCATCATAAAAATCAGGTGGTCGCTCATTAGGTATAGCGAACCCCTTGCATCTCATCTTCGAAAAAGACAGGAAGCATTGCATCTGCACGCAACAAGCCTTTGCGGGTCAGTTCGATACGGTCATCCGTAAACGTCAACAATTCGTTGCTGCGATGCTGTTTGAACTCGGCTGACCATTTCTCAAGAATGTTGACGCCAAATTTGTTCTGGAAATAGGCGACCTCGAGATAACCTCGCTTCAACTGCAAAATCATCTCGCGAATCAAACGCTGCTGATCGGTCGGGCGCATCGCACGGTTGATCGGTAACTGACCATGCTCGTGCAAATCCTCCAGGTACTGTTTCATATCCGGTTTATTCTGATAGTGAACACCGGAGACGTGACCAAAACTTGCGATGCCAGTCGCCAGCAAATCGGAACCTTGCCACAGGTTGTCGCGGTAGCTGAAGTTAACTTTTTCCGGATTCTTTACCACGGTATACGCACTGCTGACGTGGTAGCCCGCATCGAGAAACTGATCGTAGGCGTAGTTCAGCCATTCCCGTTTCGTATTCCAATCAGCTACCGGCGTTTCGATTTTGTTACCCAGAATGTCTTTGGAATAGACCGTGTTGAACGGCAGTTCCATCTGATAGATCGTGACGCTCTCCGGTGACAGTTTCAAAGTCTCTTCGATGTTGTATTTCCAGTTGTCCCAACTCTCGCCGACCATACCGGAAATCAGATCGATATTAACGTTGTCAAAGCCGGCTTCTTTGATCCAATCCCAGGCTTTGTAAACCTCTTTAGACAAGTGCGCGCGGCCGTTGTCTTCCAGAACTTTGTCAGAGAAATTCTCAATGCCCAAACTTAATCGAGTAACGCCCAATTCCTTTAGCGTTTTGACTTTGCCTTCCTGCAGTGTGCCCGGTTCACACTCGAAGGTAACTTCTTCTGCCAAATCCCAATTGATATTTTGTCGCAAACGGTCAACCAGTGAAGTCAGTTGTTTGGAACTCAGAAACGAAGGGGTACCACCACCAAAATAGACAAAACGAAACGGGCGTTGGCCCATCACTGGCAGTTTGCTAACCAATTCGATTTCGCGGCAAAGTGCAGAAACGTACTCCTCGATCTCTTTGGCGTTCTTATCTGTAAAAACTTTGAAATAGCAGAACTTGCACCGCTTGCGACAAAACGGGATGTGCAAGTACAAGCCCAGCGGAACATCATGCGGTTCAGTCGCCATGACGTTGTGGACTTCTGTGAGGCTCTCGTTGGTCCATTGAGAAAACGGCGGGTAATTCGATACGAAATAACTACCGACCTCGGTTTTGTTTGAATCTGTTGCCATCAAGAATTATCGTTTAAACGATGCGATTTTGTTTATTTACCTTTACCTAGACAATAGACCGTGCCGCGATCTGTGGCAATGATCAATCGTCCAAATGCTACCGCCGGCGAACTCGTAATGCCGCCTTCGAACTGTTTCTCCCAACAAACTTTTCCAGTTTCAAGCTCCAGCGCGTACAGTCGACCATCTCCGGACCCAATATAGACGCGTTGGTCTACAATTACCGGTGACGATTCAGTTTTTGCCTTGAGAGTTCGCACCCAGTTTTCTTTTTTAGTCTTGGGATCCAGCGAACGCACCGTTCGGTCTCCGGCACCAAACACAACGTGATGCCCGGACACGGCCGGGTTACTACGGATAGCTCCCACACTTTCGTCCTGGTAATGCCACTTCAAAGCGGGTTGCTTCCAATCCACAGCAAAAAAACCAGCTTGCTCCGTTCCGAAGTAAACGGAATCGCCAACTGCTGCAACCGTGCTGCCGGTCGGCGAGTCGATCTCCACGCTGCCTACCTCCTGACCGTTTTCCAGATTGATCACGTGCAACTTCGCATCGCAGCCCGCAACGAACGCACGGCCGCCAATAACAGTTGGCGTCCCCTGAATCTGATCGTCCGCCTGCATTTTCCAGACTTCATCTCCTGTTTTCGCATCCAAACAGTAAAGCGTCGCATCTTGCGAGCCGAACAGAACATTGTCTTTATAAAAGTTAGCGCTTGAACTGATCTCGCTGTCGGTCTGAAGACTCCAGACTTCATTCCCTTTGTCGTCAATGCAATAAAAGACTCCATCGATATCACCGATGTAGATAAACCCGTCTCGATAAGAGGGCGACGCGCCAAAGCCTATTTCCGACTCAGGCTTAAACTCCCATCGCTTATCACCCGTCTCCAAGTCAAACGAGAAAAGCGTTCCATCCAAATCGCCCAGATACGCGACGAGCTCGCCATCCACTTCAACGATCGCAGCAGTACCTTCGAAACTGCCGTTTTTGACTTTAAAGTCCCACAGCACTTCCAATTCGTCGGGCAAACTTCCTTTGGCAACACCTGTCGATTCTGGATTCCCTCGGAACAAGCACCAACCATCAGCGTTGTTTAACGCGTTACCGTCAGACCTCACAGCTCGCTCTTCTTGATTCGCTTTGCCCGCAGTAGATTCTTTACCGGAATCGAGGTTAGACTTTTCGGCTGTCGATCGCTGCATACACCCCAAACAAGTTCCCACCATAATGGCGATGCAAAACTGAAGAATGCAAGTTTTCATTCGTGATCCAACGCTTAAACCAAAGCCACATTCTACCCAAAAAACGAGCAAGTGCCCGCAAGACAAACCAATCGAGCAACTCCTGACCGTTTTGCCCAACGACTTTATACAAAAACAGACGACTGAAAATCAGTCGTCTGTTAGTTTATCGGAGCTACCTCGAAAACGAGCAGAGTCGCTATCTAGAATCCACCGCCAGGGGCCATGTCGATCGCACCTCGAATGGCATCTTCCAAGTTCGCAGGCCGTGCGATGTCGATCGCTACATTATTTCCGTCGCGTGTTGCTTTAAGACCCATCACGATTCCTTTTGCGGCCTTTGCCAACTCAGGATCTGGAATATCCTGTGTTGCCTGACCACCAAACATTTTTGCCATGCCCAGGATTCCGTCCAAGCCGCCTTGAAGCTCAATAGCTTGCTCTTCGTCTTTGCCAGTCATTGCCAAAGACAACATCTTTGGTGCATCCAGATCGAACGTCAAACGAAGATCGGCCATATTGTCCATCAGCTGGATCATTCCAGCAGCCATTGGATCACCGCCTGACTGTGTGGTCGCCATCGCCATTGCTTCAGCGATCAAATCGCTTTCGCTTGCCAAATCTATAACAAATCGGAAGCCAACGTCTTCCGTTTTTGAAAATGCAGTTTTCAAATTCGCCGAAAGCAAGTCGCGAGTCGTTTGTGACAAGTACTTCTGAGTTCCCATTTCGATGGTCGTATCATTGACTTTTTGACCAAGCATCCCTTCGATTTCTGAGTTAGTGATATAGGTCTTGCCATCAATCTCAACTGACTCGCCTTCTTCTTTCATTTTTGCGAGCATTGTCTCAGCCGCTTCGGAATCCACGAACTCCATCTTGAAAAGGTAATCCATACCCGCCATCGGAGAGGATTCCATTTGCTGAAATTCGTCAAGCGAATTTGGGATCGTCATCATTCCAGAGATTCGATTAACCTGCTCTGGCTTCATACCATCTTCTGGCATGCTTGAAAAAAGCTCATCGAACTCGTCGCCCATTTCCTCAGCAAAATCGCCATCGCGCATTTTGTTAAATTGAATATCGAACATTGCAGTGGCACGATCTTCATCTGCCAAATCGCTTTGGCCGAAGCTTACGTTGACCTGACCAACCAATGTTGCCAAGCACAGGACCGCCATTGCGATCGTTTTAAAAGGTTTGTTTGTGTATTGCATTATTGTTTCCCAAATGCGATTAGATTATTTACCAACGATCGTATTTTAGTTGCTTCCGCAAAGCAATGGAGCCAAGCTCATAGAGCCAAAGATTCCCATCCCCAACGTAACGACAAGCATAACTTGCATAGCCCGAACAAAGAAATCGCTTCCCAATTCTCCCATCGAAGGTCCAACCCGTCACTACCCAAGCTAAGAACTGTTGGTTTCAAAAGTTACAGAAATTTAGAAAAACCACCCAAAAAGCAGACCCCGTAATCGGCGTGATCAATAGGCAGCTTGGTACAGCCCCAACAACGTTTCAGCATCAACCGCTCGAGGGTTGAACGTTCCCGTCCATTGCTTGGCGGCCCCTTCGGCCAATTCGGGCAAATGTTGCTGATCGACGCCCAGCGAATTGAGCTGAAACTCCAGTCCAGCCGCTGAAACCAGCTCAGTAACGAACTGGGCAAGCCCCTCAGTGCCAGCATCGGCGGGCGGGCAACCCTCAATTCCCTGACTGACAAGGAGCAACTCTTTATACCAATGTTCGTACTTTTGACCGTTGAATCGGATCACGTGAGGAAGCATCGCCCCTACTGCCTGGCCATGTGCGATTGAGTACATTGCGGTCAGTGGATTTGCTAAAGCATGACTGGCTCCCAACATCGAGTTTTCGATTGCCACGCCCGCATACGCCGCCCCCAACTGCATTGCGGATCGTGCCTCGATATCACTTGGGTCTTCGAGCACGCGGCGAAAGTTCCCGGCCAACAGCTTCCACGACTCGCTACTGAACAACAACGAAATCGGATTTCGCCTTTTGGTCACATACGTTTCCAAGGCGTGCGAGATTGCATCGATCCCCGTCAGTGCTGTCACGATCTCCGGCTGGGTCAAAGTTAAACTCGGATCAAGGATCGCAACCCGACAACTCGCTTTCTTGTCCCCACAAGCCATTTTGACATGTGTCTCAGCATCGGAGATCAGAGCAAACGATTGCATTTCGCTGCCGGTTCCCGAAGTCGTAGGCACGGCGATCATCGGCAACATCTCATGAGTCGCTTTGCCAACTCCCCAGTAATCTTTCATCTCGCCACCGTTGGAGAGTAGAAAGTTGATCCCTTTGGCGCAATCCATGCTGCTACCACCACCCAGCCCGACGATCATCTCCGGCTTAAACTCTTTGGCAACAACCAGACCAGCATTCACATCGTCGGTAGTCGGATTCTCTCTGGCACCATCAAACAGGTGCGTTTGCAAGCCAGCTGCGGTCAACGAGTCGATACCACGTTGGACGTGACCGGCTTGGACAATTCCGGGATCGGTCACAACAAGAACTTTTTTTACGCAGAACCCCGCGGCCAACGCCCCCAATTGAGCAATCGAATCAACACCCGCTACCATGCGAGTGAGAGGTTGGAAATCAAATGGATTCATAATTTTTGACAACTACTACAAGAGCATAAAGCTCCCAGCGATTGACGTGCTCAGTCGGTTGATAAAGAAAGGGGAAACATTCCGGTTCAAGCCTGGACCAAGTCGGCTAACTTACTTTCCGGCAACTGGTAAGCTCGGTTGCGAAACAAAAAGTCTATCAGGTTGCCTTCGTGTGGTTGCAACCAGTTCAAACGGTTGGTCGGGATCGGCCCGATATTCAACCGGTCGATCGTTGTGGCGTCGGTCAGATCCCAGATCCAATCCTCGTTTTCGGTGATCGCCGAGCCAACCAAAGTCTGACCGGCGGCTTGAATCATTTTCTCCTGAGGACACTCAACCACTGAAACAAACGGGAACATGTACTCCTTGGAAGCCACCGCTCGCTCAGGGCTGTCCGCGTGGACCACAACGGGCCGCAAATAAGAACAGAGCTCCCGTTCTACCAGTCGAGGACCGTAGTCAGCCGTCATGTGGGTAACGCCGTCTTCTTTCAAGTCGATCTTTTCGATCATCTCCCAAACCGCTTTGCCCGTTCCCTGAACAGTAAACGCAGCTAAACCCGAATTCGGATCCTGCGGAGGAAGCACATCGTACGAACCGATCCGTTCTGCAATCGCCTGCGCAATTTCTTTGGTATGCCGCGAAGCCCAGATGCCGCTGCAGTTGATACAGCTGCGTCCGCCGTTGATGTAGACCGACTCTACCATCATGTCGAGATACTTTTCCCAATCGTCGACACAGTCATCGCCCAAAAAGATCTTTGAAAATCCGGGGCCGTGAACTTGAACGCCCGGATTACCCGCATACTGGTCGATCGTTTTTTGACTTCCGAAAATCATGCTGCGGCGACCTTTGGTCAGGATCGTGCCACCCACATCATGGCCGCCCGGGTAAAGTGAAATGACCTCTTTTGGAATCCCTGCTTTTTCAAACGCGGACGCGACTCGGTAGGCTGTCCAAGGCTCTTGCGAACCAGGCTTGAGCACCAATCCCATTTGAAGAGCGACCACCGGCAACCACAACGTGTGAACACCAGGTGAGTTTGACGGTAACACGGCGCCCAGTACGGAAGCCTGAGCTTGATAGCTGACGACCACTCCGCGCTGTTCGATCCCATAGCCTCGAGAAAGAATGTCCAAACTTAACCCTCGAGTCAAACACTCAAGGATCTCGCGCATGTTTCGCATCACGAAACAGTTCTTTTGCATGTTTGCCGCACACATGTGTTCCGGCAAACCGGTCGAAGCCGACTGGTGGTGAACAAATTCGGCAGGAGATTGTGTTCCGTTTCCCAATGCCAAAGTTTCGTTTTCGAAAAAGTCCGCAGCCTTGGCCAAACGCTGGATAAGATCCTCGCAGCTGAACTGCCGCAAAGCCTCACGCGCCTTGTGCGCGTGCCGCATATCCCGCGCAACGATCCCGCCGTTGGCTTGACTGACTGTGGCGATCGTTTCGCCAGTATCAAAGTGGACAACTTCCGATTTTTCGAGTGAGTCGTAAGCTTCACCCCAGCGGATGACTGGAATGTCTAACACGCTATTCTCCGATGTTTGGTTCTGATTTTAGTTTTGTGCTTTTGTACTAATTGTGTCGTGTCCGCCGGCAGCAAAGGGCAGGCCGGTGATCGCCGGGCTTAGAGGCTTAGTATACCCCTACCGTTGTTGAGGCGGCGAATTCGCGATAAGGCCTTACGCCGCTGACGCCATCCCAAGGGTATTTCTCGAACGGCTTTTCTCTTTCGCCCTCGTCCCGCTCCAGAAATCCGGGCACAAAGAACTCAGGTGTGAGCGTAGTCAGTTTTACCCGCCCCGTTTCACCATAACCTACAACGCTGTTGTGGTCGTCGAACTCAACGACCTCGGTAACGGCTCGCGGTTGCGGCGCGTAATAGGAAATCTTGTAGTCTTCTTCTTTGGTTACAGGTTTACTGCAAGCCAACCCCATTAATGTGTTTCCATAAGTCGGCGTCATGTAGATTCCACTGACTTCGGTTGGGCCGCCAAACAACTCTTCAAATGCGAAGCGAGTCCATTGAGGAGTGAACTCGGTCCCGCCAGAAAAGATCCCCGTGATTCCGGTTTCGGCGAACGAGCTTCCTTTTTCTTCCAACCCCAACGCCAGCGATTCCAGCAGCTTTGGGGTAGCGAACATGCACTTGATATCGTGGTTCGCACTAAGGATCGTGAGAGCTTGGTCCATGCAGTGTTTTTTGTACTCTTCCAGATGATCCATCCAACCCTTTTTGATTAGCTTGACAACCCACCTTGGATCGAGATCGATACAAAAACAGATCCCACCGCGAAACTGGCACAAGTGTTCGACAGCCAACCGCAGCCGGCGCGGACCGCTGGGGCCAAGCATCAACCAGTTGGAACCTTTCGGAAAGTACTCATCGGGCAGCGTCTCGCTGAACAATTCGTAATCGACTCGGAAATCGTCAACCACCATACGGCTTTTGGGAACACCGGTCGTTCCCCCTGTTTCGAAAACATAGGTCGGTTGTCCATCAAGCGCCTTGGGGCGCCATTTTTCGATCGGCCCACCACGCAGCCACTCGTCTTCGAACAGCGGGAACTTTTTTAAGTCGTCGTAACATTTAACTTCAGTCAACGGATCAAAGTTGAACTCTTTTTTCTTCTCCAACCAAAACGGCGAGCCGGTTGAATCGTGGAAATGCCGCTGTACGACTTCGTAAGTGTGTGCGTCCAACTTGTCTTTGGCAGATTGAATACTGGTATCGAGATCTGGCATGTTTCAGGAAATAAATTAAGGGGAAAGCAAGTTACTGGAATTCGAGATTGGCTCCCAATGAGAATCGTTGCCCTCGTTTAGGTCAATGTTTCTCGCCAAGTTCCCGCGGGAAACGAAAAAAGATCCCGTATGAAATGCAAAAATAGTCCGAAAACAACGGGAGTTCGGGGAAACCGCAATCTCGGCAGGGCATTAACGTCCAACCTTTCACTTCTCCAAGCAACTACCGTGTTTTGCTCCCCTTGCAAAACCGCCCCCGCATGGCGTCAACCATCTTCTTTGCGTTGATTCTATTGCTCGTGGTCGAGCCGCAAAGATCTACCTGAAACCACTTTGGGCATAGGAGGTTCCCTGCAAATCCGGCCTTTTTAAAAAAAAGTTTCAATTCCTTCCAAGCTTGGAAATCTCCCAGCGAACACCACCTTAACTATCGGGGAGAGTTGCAAGATCCCCTTCCACATCACAAATGGCAAAAAACCCAAACACTCCCAGGAGGACTCTATGTTTAAAAAAGCCATCATCGCTGGTGCAGGATTGTTACTGGTATCAGCAGTTCTATTCGGCGGTCGTTTAATCCCTTACGCGCAGACCGCGTACAGCAATGTTTCGGAAGCTGTCAATGATAGCGTTTCCGTAAAGTTTCAAATCCAGGCTGCAGAAAATCAACTGGAAAAGATCGGACCTGAAATCTGCGAAATGGTCCGCAAAGTCGCAAAGGAAAAAGCTCAAATTGTTCAGCTCGAACGCCAACTCAAGACTCAGGAAAAAGGACTTGAGAAAAGCTACGACGAAATGATGACGCTTCGCAATCACCTCGAATCGGGTGATACCGTTTACGTCGCAACCAATGGAAAAGGTTACAAGAACTCACGAGTTGAAGAGGATCTTCGAAATCGGTTTTCGGTTTATCAAACTGCGGAACAAACCGTTGAAAAATCGAATCAGATCATCGAACTTCGCAAACAAGCCTTGGAAAGCGCTCACGCCAAACTGGACGACGCAAAAGCGATGCAACGAGAATTGGAAGTTCAACTTGCCAATCTAAACGCTCGCGAGCGAATGGTTGATGTCGCTAAAACTGCTTCCAACATCAACATGGATGACAGCCAAATTGCACGGACCCAGGACTTGATCAACGACATCAGTGCCCGTTTGGACGCCGAAGAGATCATGATCAACATGTCTCCTGAGTACCTCGGCTCAATCCCGGTTTCCAACTCAGATGTTTCTGAGGGCGATATCCTGCGGGACATGGATCGGTACTTCACCGACAAATCTAGCGATGATTCTGAACTGGTTTCCAACTAGGTTGAGCTGAATTTCGACCTGACCAAAACGTTACTCTGGAAGAAACGTAATGCGAAAGGGCTCGTACTTCATCTGAGGTACGGGCTTTTTTCACCGACAGACTTAATTAAACATGCGAATGGCCAGACATAAAGGAACCTAGTCGTGTTCGATCCTTGGGCGGGGAAAACTAAGCCATCAAAACCATCTGCGAAAAGGGAATCTTCGTTTCAAATTTGGATTGATGGTGTTGGCGGATACCTGGTCTGTCCAAACAAAAGTGTCTGGATAGGGCAGGCGATTCCGCAAGCTGGAATTGAAATTCCGTTGCAGGGAGACTTGCGTCGTCGTCACGCCTGCATCGAGCTTCACCGCGGCGAGCACCTGATCTCACCGGCCGGCAACCTTAAAATCGACGGGATTAAAGCTCGCAATGGAATTTCGCCTTTGATGGACGGACAAGAGTTGCAGTTCGGAGATTGCGTGCGACTAAAATACAAGCAACCCCATCCGCTCAGCCAAACGGCTCGATTGGATTTTTCCAGCGGCAACCGTACAGCGCCTTGGTCCGACGCGGTACTGCTGATGGCGCAAACAATCATTATCGGCCCAAGCCCTCGCAATCATATTGAGTGCCCAAAATGGGAAAGGACCTTGATCCTCTTTCGCAGAGAAGAAAACTGGATGTGTCGAACCTCAGGAGAATTCGAAGTCGACGGCCAACCGCGTAAAGACGAATCAAGAATTCGATTGGACTCGATCATTGCGAGCGATGATTTTTCGATCGCATTAGAGCCGGTCAAAAAATGAGAAACAGTATTCGAATTTCGGAGGTATTGGTTTAACAACGAACCGGGTGACCGCACCAGCCGCGCCGGTCAGGTTGTTAAAAGGGAAATTTGGCTGAGGAATTTTTGCAAATTTGAGGGTACTGACAGGAATCAGGCCTGAAACAAATCGGTATCTACCCAGAAAGCTAGACAAATGCACGATCCTGCGGCTACGCTTAAAGATCTATCGACACGCCCCAATTCGCAACCAGTCAATATGCCAACAGGTCGTACCAAGTTTTTGTATCCAAGCGGCTCACAACCGCTTCAGGGATACACTATCAAACGCGGAATCGGTGTAGGCGGATTCGGCGAAGTCTATTTTGCGATCAACGACGCTGGCAAAGAAGTCGCGCTCAAACGAATCCTTCGCAACCTCGACATCGAATTACGTGGTGTCCGTCAATGCTTGAATCTTAAACACGTCAATCTCATTTCGCTTTGGGACATTCGCACCAGCGAGTCGGGCGAGAGCTGGGTTGTCATGGAGTACGTTCCTGGTGGTAGCCTGCGTGAAATGTGCGAAGCCTACCCAAAAGGGCTGCCTGAAGACCAAGTCAAAACCTGGTTCGCGTCGATAGCGGCGGGAGTCGCCTACCTCCACGAAAAAGGGATCGTGCATCGTGACCTTAAACCGGGAAACATTTTCTACGACGAAGATGAGCAAGTCGTCAAAATCGGCGACTACGGACTTTCAAAGTTCATCAGCTGCAGTCGTCGCAGCGGGCAGACTGAAAGCGTGGGGACTTTTCACTACATGGCACCGGAGATCGGCAAGGGGGTCTACGGCAAACAGATCGACATCTACGCGATGGGCATCATCCTGTTCGAGTTGCTGACTGGCGATGTTCCCTTTAACGGTGAGAGCAGTCAGGAAATCATCATGAAGCACCTGACCGCCGCGCCCGATCTAACAACGGTCCCCGCTGAGTTTCGACCTGTAATCGAGAAAAGTTTGCTGAAGGATCCCGACGACCGTTACGCGAACGTTCCTGAAATGCTTGCCGATTTGCCTTGGCCCGACGTCGCCGAGAACAGCGAAAAAATTGTGACTCGAAACTCAATTGGCCCAATCGGATCGAACTCAAATTCGACCGAGCCCACCGTGGCAGGTACTGACACGGCACTGCTCGGGCTGCGGCAAGAATTCAACAGCCAACCGGGCGCCGATATTATCTTTGGCGAAGTCCAACAGTCTTCTCCCGGCAACAGGCCAGACGGCTCAATCGAAATTGTCGAGGACGTTCAGGTAGTGCCTGAAAATCAGAACCTTCACACTCGTTTGACCGTCGCCCATGAGCGACCTTTGACCGTTGTCGATCAATACGCGACTCAAGCAACGAAAAAATGGTGGCAAGGCAATTTGCCTACACCTGTAAAAGTTGTCCTTCTGGCGTGCCTTTCAATCGCCTGTGTTCAGAACGCCCAAGTAATCATTATCGCTTCGTTGGTAGCGGGACTGGGTTATCTACTCTTTTACGCTTACCGGGTTTTTACCGAAAAACCAAAACCATCAAGCGCAGAAGAGGCCAGCGCAGCACAATCTTCCGAAGCAACCGCCCTGGATTTCGAAACCAAACTTCGAAAGCATATCGGCCTGAAAGATTTTGGGGACAAGTCGGCAGAGCTATTGGGGAGCACACTGATCGCGACAGTCACTTCGATAGTGATTTGCTCGCTAAGCCTTTTGATGGATGGGGCGCCGGCTAACCCAACGATCGAGTCGATCGCTATTTTTGTCTGGATGGCTCTGATCAGCTCACTGGCCAGTTGTGGTTTGCTGGCCTGTGGAAAGCTTTGGGAGTCCCGCAGCGGGTCAAACTGGACTCGTCGATTAATCGGTGCCCTGATGGGAGCAGCATTAGGTGCGTTCGCGTATGGTGTAGCGTTGTTGCTTGAGATCGACTTTGCTGACCTGAGCTCAAACGATTCTTTTCTGGGAAGCCATACACTGCCTCAAATACAGTTGGGCATCTTTACAGGTTACCTGGTTTTCTTTGCGGGAATACTTGCAATCGTTCGATGGTGGCGGCAAGTCGATCCCATCCGCGCTGTTCGGATTAGCCTGGCGGCCGTCGGACTATGTTGGTTATGGGCGGTTGTATTCAGCCAACTACTGGGATTCAGTCCCGTTTTGCATAGCATCATCGCACTTGCAACATCCGTTTCCGTTCAGCTCGCGGCACCATGGCTGAACGCTTCGTTTCGCAAAAATGTTCAACGCAGCAATGCGATCTAGCCGTTCTGCCGTTTGGCAGATAGAGAAACCGCGATGCCGCCTAAAACCAAAGCTCCGGCGATACCCAAACGTAAGCTAAGGACTTCACCTAAAAAGAGCACACCTGCAACAACTGCGATCACCGGCACACTCAGTTGTGCGATACCTGCTACCGTAGTTGGCATCTGTGGAAGAACCCAATACCAAAGCGCGTATCCAAGCCCGGAAGTGATTGCGCCGGCCACAATTGCTGTAACCACTCCCGGCAACGGCATCGTATTTAAACCATTGACCAACATCGCAATCGCGACCAGTGGCAAACACAACAAAAAATTACTGGCAGTCGCGCCAAGTGGATCGGCCTCAGCTCGTCCAAGCAGCGTGTACGCAGCCCACCCAGCGCCGGCAGCAGTCATTGCCAGTGCGCCACCCAAAGTCACCGCTGAATTGCCCGATGGCCAAAGCAAAACACACAACCCGGCCAAGGCGATAACCGCGCCCAACCATCGTAGCGCATGAATTTTATCACCTTCGACGATCGCCCAGCCAAAAACCACAATTTGCAAAACACCAAACAGGATCAAAGCACCGAGACCGACGTCCAACGTGATGTAGGCCCACGAGAAACCGATCATATAAACCGCCAGCGAAAGCGCACCCGCAACACGCTTGGCATTTATAAGGCTGGGCCTGGGACCGCTTCGCGTCAGCACCAACAACCACAACATCGCCGCTCCAGCAGCGGTGCGAATCGTAGCGAAATCCATTGGGTCCATGCCTTGAACCGCCACACCCAAACGGTTCAGCAGCGAATTGGCCGCAAAGGCGCACATGATGACCACAACAAGCGCAAAAGTTCTGGCAGGAGATTCCGTTTTCATTTTTTAGAGGGTATTATCAAAGCCGTTTACAGTAAGCTTATAGCAGGTTTTTCCTTAAGCCGCTCCAGCCAAACTTCAGCGAACAATCTACTAAACCGTCGAGCACTACCTGATGCACAATCGCACTCCCATGAATCCTTTACTCCGTACTGCAGCTCAACTGATTTTTACGATCATCATCGTTCTGTTTTTTGGTCTCACGTTGTGTGCTCAGGAAAATACGCCTGAGCAAAATGCTGATGCGTGGGCGGCCCAGACGTTGAAGAAACTGGACAAAGATGAAAACGGACAGTTCGAGAAAAGCGAAAACCCCCGCGCTTGGAGACGGTTTCGCAAGCTGGACACCAACAATGACAAAGCCTTGTCCTTGGATGAACTTCGCCAACAACCCATGGACCAACTTGCAAAAGCAACGCCAGTCTATCTTGAGACCGGTGGCGTTAGAAAGCTGGATGTCGTTTATAAATCTGTGGGTGAGACGGAACTGATGCTGGACCTCTACTATCCAGCCGATGCCCAACTGGACGCAAAAGTCCAATATCCGCTCATCCTGTACACACACGGTGGCGGCTGGGCAGCGGGCAGCAAACATGGAATTGCAAGAGGATTGTTCAAGTCCGTTTTTCTGGAACTGCATAAACAGGGATTCGCCGTAGCCTCGGTTCAATATCGACTGTGTAAGCCCGAAAGCTCAGTTACGATGCGAGACTGTGTAATCGATTGCAAAGACGCAGCGCGATATCTAGCTCAAAACGGCGAAACCCTGCGCTTGGATCCCAATCTTTTCTTTGTGATGGGCGATTCAGCAGGCGGGCACCTTGCCCAGATGTTGCTTTTGACTCCGCCCGAAATACTACTTGGCGACGAGGCGTTAAGCTCGCAGACGTTTCGTATCAACTCGGGCGTATCATGGTACGGTCCCTGCGACTTTGAAAACATGCAACTATTCAATCACAACGATCGGCCAAATTTCAGAGATCGTTTTGGCCCCAGAATTCTTGGTGACCAAAAAGACCCTGAGAAAAAGCAGGAGCTTTATCGCGAGATGAGCCCTATCAACTACTTGAACGAAAACAGCCCGCCTCTATTGATGATCCAAGGAGACAAGGACACCACGATTCCGGTAAAGCACGCTTATCACATGAAGGAAAAAGCGGACAATATTGGAGCGCCCGTTGAAACGATGATCATCCAAAATGCGGGTCACAACTGGCGGAGTGTTGAAGCGCCGATCGCTCCGACCAAAGAGGCGATTCGCAACCGAACCGTGCAGTTCTTTGTCGACAGCCTGGAGAGTTTAAAAGAAGCGGGGTGATGAGCGAGTGTTTGAGTATCAGTATGCTCACGCAAAGAGACGTGAACCATTTCGGCCTGAGCGTGACCAATGGTTGGACTCAGCGCGAGGTAAGCACGTTACGACCGTAAAAAAACGTAACAAATTGGCGGGTGTCCAGACTTAGTGTTTTGTGGGGCGGGATCGATGAAACCGCTGGCACCTAGCCTTTAAAACGGCCAAATCGTGCGAAAATAGGTCAAAAAATCGGGTACTGCAACCATAGGAAGGCAAAATAGCCCAAATTCGTCGGTTTTGGCTGGTGCTTTTTGTTGACTATTGGTTTCCACCACGTAGAGTAAATAACGAGATGGTTTTTAAATTCACCATCCCCGACAGATTTGTCGGAAGGAAACTTGTCGACTCACTGAGCTGAGTCTTGGAATGATCAAAGGAATGCAGAATGTTAGTTCTGTCCAGAAAGAAGAACGAGAGTATCGTAATCAACGATGATATTGCAATCGTTGTTGTTGAAATTCGTGGTGACAAAGTTCGTCTTGGGGTAGAAGCCCCCAAAGAAGTTCCTGTTCATCGACGTGAAGTATACGATGCGATAAAACGTGCTGAACAAGAGCAAAAGGAAAGCGAATCCGCATCGCAAAGCGAATCGGAATAAGCCCGCGTTTCGTTCTAAAACCCTCTCTTTTCACTCTCTTTAATAATTCCAAAAATCACGTTGGTTCAGGCCCTGTTCGGCCTTGACGAACCAATCCTCTTACGGCTAACTTATGGGCCGCTTAACCGCGACACATATTTGGCCCCTTCGTCTAGTGGTTAGGACTCCGGCCTTTCACGCCGGCAACACGGGTTCGAGTCCCGTAGGGGTCACCATTCATTATTCTTGCCTTGGGAAACAATCGTTTCCCAAGGCATTTTTCATTTGTATGGCTTTGGCCGCTCTCCCAAGCCACGACTGTTGCAGAAAAGTCTTGCAACTGTTTTATTGCTGGCGTATCTTACAATTATCACCAGATTACACTTTTGCAACTACTTATTGATTGAGATGGTGGCCGACCATTCAAATTTCGGCAGGTACACGAAACCAGATTGCTTCCATTTCCTTTCTCTCTCTGGAGTGTTATATGTTTTCGGACCAGACTTCTCGAACCCGCAGCGGCTTTACGCTTGTGGAGTTGTTGGTCGTGATCGCGATTATCGGAATTTTGATCGGCATGCTGCTTCCAGCAGTTCAATCAGTCCGTGAAGCGGCTCGACGAATCACCTGTCAGAATAATCTCAGGCAAATTTCTCTGGCCGTCTTGAATTACGAATCGGCAAATATGGAATTTCCGCCCTCCGCCAGAGGAACGTTTGGCAATAATGTCGGCACTGGCGTGTATGGAGCGCCACAGCTTCAAGCTCCAAATGCACAGTCTCGCGATGGTGTCTCTGCATCGCCAACTTTTCCATGGACAACACTTGCTCTGCCTTTCATCGAAGGCGCGAATCAGTTCGCGATCCTGGATCCTAGCAGCCAGACTCCCGACGATATCCTTAACAACTATGCCACATTCCAAGACATGTTGCGGACTCCAATCCCCAGTTTTCAATGCCCCTCAGACGTTGACATTGCTTTTGAAGAGAGATTGGTTTTTCGGCGTAGTCACTGGCGTCGTCACGATGAAACGGAGTATGAGGTCGCCAAGTCGAATTACATCGGTGTTAACAATGACGGTACAATCTACAACACGCTTACAGCCGTTCAAGTAATTCAAATGGGAGGAACTGGTTACGGCTATTTCGAAGGTGGAGCACAAAACCCTTCCGTACACACCTTGTCTCCCGGAGCAGAGGTTTTCCCAGGCGTATTTGCCCAAATGAATAATGGAATCAAAGTCAGCGAGATCACCGATGGCAGTTCAAATGTGTTCATGATTGGCGAAAGAGCCAGTGAATACCAGCGAGGTGGAGAGCTCTTGGAAGCTGGAGCCGGCTTGCAGTATTTGGCTGGAGCGACACTTACCAGTCCTGGGATCGTTAGTTCTGGGGGAGCGCATCCAAGCTATGGATCCTGTGATTGTCTGGGGTCGATTGGTACCGGTTTGATGCCGATATTTTCAAGAGATGCCAAGTCTTCGTTTTCATCGCTGCACCCCAATGGAGTCGTCTTTGCGCGCTGTGATGGTTCCGTCGATTTCGTAAACATCACCGCTAATTTGACGTTTCTCCAACTCTCTGCCAATCGAAATGACGGGGCGATTACGGGTTTAGAGTAGATACTGTTCGCCAGGATTTTGAGTTCATATTGGGTTCCACGATGTTGAATCGCGCTAGAGTTTCACAACTACCGTTCCTCCTGCTGGTTTGTCTTATGCTGGGGTGTGGGAAACCCACCGTTGACTGCGAGATCTATGTAAATGACACGCTTCTGTTAGAAGGGATTGTCAACTTTACTCCCAAAGATCTAGACCGTGGCAGCGTGTTAGGAAAAGTGAAAGATGGGAAAGTGTCGATTGTTGACAACATCCGCTTACAGCCCGGCCAATGCGACATCGTTCTGACAACAACGAAAAAGGCGATTCTGGGCGACGAAACTTTCACGCCGACCTTTAAAGCAAGTGCTGGAGAATCCGTCGTGCTGAAGAAGGAGGCATTCGATGTTCCCGCTGGCAGCTTTGAGTTACGTTTCACATCGCCAATCAAGCCAAAGTAAGCCAAGCCAAGTCTTGCACAAACTGGCTGAAACAAACGCTCGGTTTCAAGAGGCATGAACGTAGGGCAAATCTCTCCGATCGATTCGCGGTTTATCTGCCATCAAAAAAAACGGCCTCTATTTTGAGGCCGTTTTCTTTGTTTGAGCATTCGCTAAGGTTAGATAAATCTGGCGTGATTTACATGCCTGCTAACATCTCTTTTTTCATAAATTGGTTTTCAGTCGGGAACTGTCCGTAGTTCTTGCTCAAGTCGGCTACAAAAGTTCGAACCGTTTCTCGGGTATCTCCTTTGATCAAGCCATCTTGTTCGGCCTCAGCGACTTCCTCGGCTAAACTTTGAATTGCGGTATCCAACCCGACTTTGATGCCTGCATTGTGTTCTAGATCTGCATAAAGTCTTGCCAACTGTTCGATTTCGATTCGGTACTTACTGTACTTGTTCTTCTGCAGAGTTGTCGGCCATTGAATCGAGGACGCATTCGCGACTCGCATCGCATGATCCACTTCGTTTTTCAAGCGCTCCTGAGCAACTCGGGCCTTTCGTTCCGCTCTCCGTTCCGCTTTGATCGCTTCTTTGCGGTCTCTCGCAGCTTGTCGAGCTTGAGCCACCACAATCTGACTTTCGATGTAAAGCTGTCGGGCAGATTCGTATTCCTTGGAACTCAACGCTGCGTTGTAGTTGGCTTCGCCAATCGAGCGAATTACATCGGCCTGACCGCTCAGAATATCGGCTTCTCGGAATCGACTGCTGAGGCTCCCGTTTTGACTGAAAGTCCCGTCTACACCACCCGAGCTGGTGCCAGAGCCGGACGCACCTCCGCCTCCTCCAGTAGAACCTCCGCCCGATGATGGAGCTGCTCCGCCACCGCCTCGTGAGCCTGACTGTGCGTAGGTATGGGTTGTTGCCATGGCAAAAACTGCGAGTCCCAAGATTGCGATTGCGATTGGTTTCATGATTAGCTTCTTATAAATTAAAGGCGTTTTTTTGTAATTGTTGAACTTGCGTATATGAGGATGGCTAATCGACTAACTTACGAAACGATTGAGATTATTTTGCGAACCCGCATCGGATGAACGACTAGAAAGGCCCGACTATTTGCCAATTTGCAAGCGAAATCCTTCTTTTCAGGGCTTGCTTTTGTTGTCCCAAAAAATGCCAATGTTGTTAGATCGACAAAGAACTGTTTTTCACACTGCTCGGAATTCAGCAACACTGCTCTTCACTAATTGACATTAATTTCAAAACCGCAAAGCGGACGTTTCGCCCGTTCTTTCATTAGTGAAGATTAGTGCCGACTAATGTTCCTTTTTCGCTTAAGGCAAGAGATTGTGTTGGCTATTTCAGATCGCCTCTTCTTTTTCGCGATGTCTTCGATCGTTAGAGTATTAGTTCTGTAGCGTTGGCGGATAGCTGAACTTCAAAATAACAACATTCGTCCAGCCTCTGTTGAATCTGGCGGCGCGCAACAGGAACAAGGATCATTCATTTTTAGCCAAGGTCCCGCTTGGAAAACAACTCGATGAAACGCAAACTTGGACGTACTGATATCGAGGTGACCGCTGTCGCCTTGGGCTGTTGGCCGATTGCCGGGATGACTAGTATCGATGTCACGGAAGAGGAAAGTCGAAAAACTCTAACTGCTGCTTTCGACTGCGGGATCAATTTCTTTGACACGGCCTATTGCTACGGGACGGATGGAATCAGCGAAAAACTGCTTGGCGAAACCATGATGGGGCGGCGGGAAGAGTTTGTTGTCGCGACCAAATGTGGTGTTCATTGGGACGAACATATCAACAGAGTGATCGATGGTTCACCAGCCAGATTACAAAAAGAATGCGACGAAAGCCTCAAGCGGTTGCAAACCGACTATGTCGAACTTATGTACCTTCACCGGCCCGATCCAACCGTTCCGATCACCGATTCGGCGGGGGCTCTACTGGAAATGCAACAATCGGGACGGACTCGCACTACTGGACTTTCCAACTGCTCGCTCGAACAAGCCCAACAGTTTCACGCCGTCTGTCCGCTTTCCGCGATCCAATTGCCTTACAACATGATCGAGAGAGAGATCGAAGACGAATTCGTGCCTTGGTGTCTTGAAAACCAAATCTCGCTATTCATCTACTGGCCGTTTATGAAAGGCCTGTTGGCCGGCAAGATCAGACGGGACTTTCAATTCACGGAAAACGACAAGCGAACTGAATACCCGCAATTCAAAGGAGCTGAATTTGAACGAAACCAGCAACTGGTCGACGCGCTGGATTCTCTTGCCAATGAAACGGGGCGAAGTATTGCTGAACTGGTGACCCATTGGACGATCAGCCAACCGGGAATCACTGTGGCACTTTGCGGCGCAAAGCGAGATTGGCAAATTCAAGAAACGGCCAAAACGATCAGTGAACCGCTGGGCCCAAAAGTACTTAAGCAAATCGAATCAGCTTTGGACAAATGGAATCAATAAGGGCTAAGAAGAGACTCTGGCTAAAGCTGCATGCAGCCTAAGTTACAAAACCCCTCGAGCAACCAGGTTGTTCAACCTTCGGCCCGTTTCGTTCAAGCCATCAACAACGACTTGGTCGTAACTACGACCGTCCGTGGTATCAATGCCATGTCCCGGTTCAAAATCGCGCAATCCTTGCAGCGCGTCATCCTCATGATGAAAGACTTCAACAAAGCAGGTGTGGAGCTTGCCCGTTTTGGCAGAAGCGGTTAACAACGCGCCGATCCAACCGTCGTCGGTCGACAGGCAACCGCGGGTCGTTTTGGCGGATGCGTGAAAGATTCCAAACGCTCCCGCAGCACCGATCTCTTCAATCGCTTTTTCGTTCTCTGAAATAGTCAAATCAGAATCACCACAATGCGCGGCATCGACCATCACGTGAAAGAAACTGCGCCCCAGTGCCTCGTTAGCCGCTTTAACAAACGCCCACGCGCGTTGAATATCGGTGAACGTCTGAAACTCGCCGCCGCGAAGAAACTCAATGTGCCAACCTTGGACACAACTGCCTTCGATTCCAGCTTGCTCAATCGCTCGGAGGTGGACTTTTACGTTTTGAGCGATCGCCGCTTCAAGATCGGCTCCCTCTTTACGGGTCGCTCCCGCTTGCATCCATTCTTCGATCGACGTGGAAGATACATGCTCAACACCGTGTTTGGCCGCTGCTGCTAAGCCCCCCGCCAACATGTCGACTACGGCATCTTCATCAGCTGGGTTCATCGGATCCGCGCCGCCAACCATCAGAATAAAATGGATCGTGAGTCCAAGTTCGCGAAAACCTTTGACCATCTCCTCAACATCGCCCTCATTCAGGCCGGGGAAAAAGGGGACTTGGACCGCGTCGATCTTCACATCGGCTGCCGCGGCCAACGCTTTCATATTCTCGACGACGAGCAAACCGTTGTTGCCACGAGGTATTCGCCCCTCTTCGTCTGGGACCAACCCACCTACGAACTTTAGATGGGTAGGCACGACGCCCAGTTGAACTTTTGATTTGGACTCAATCGACTTTGGCATGACAATGTTTTTGTTGGAAATAAATTGGTCTGCGATTTCAGAACAGCAGTTTAAACCAGTTTTGGTGCAAGTTCCAGTTGCCTGAGTTTCCAATGGGAAAGTAAAAATCTCTCGCAACAAAACGGGACAGCTATCCCACAACATGTGTCGATTCGTCCCGACTGGTCAGCAAGCGATTAGCAGCGCACGTCTGCTCTGCTATGATTACCGGAGACGGTTGGATAGGCAAAGGTGTTCGACTAGCCTTACGAACCCTTGTTGAACGCCATTCTTTTTTCGCACAATTTTTTAGCTTCGGTCACCGAAAACAAATATGTTTGATCTGCTTGTTCAAGGAATCAATGCGCAAGATCGCTGGCGACGGCGATTGCCCGAGGATACTGCTGTCGAACTGGGACGAACAACCAAGCCATGGTCGGTGGGCTGGGACGATCGAATTTCTCGTAAGCATGTTTCGATCCGAATGAACGGCGACTGTTTGGTCGTTGAAAAGTTTCCCAATGCAACCAATCCGATCTTTTTTGACGGAGTCGAATGTGATCAAGCGACGTTGTACGCCGGTGACGCGTTCGTCATCGGGCAAACGACGTTCACCCTCTCGCGCAGCCAAGCTTACGCGACTCAGGACATTCCTAACCCGATTAGCCAGAGAACGTTTACTCATCAATTCCTGGAGCAAGTCGAGTTTCATGATGCGGAGCGACGCTTAGCGGTACTGGGGCAGCTTCCCGATCTGGTTTCCAGCTCGCGAGACGATATGACTTTGTACAACCGCTTGGTGAACGTTCTATTCGATGGAATTCGGCGGGCGAAAGCGATCGCAATCGTACATCTGGATTCTGAATCAGAAAAAATCGAAGTCGACTATTGGGACCGTCGAAACTTCGCCGAAGAAGATTTTCATCCCAGCGAAAAATTGGTTCGCCAATCGATTTCGTCCGGTGAACCTCAATTACATATTTGGAATGAAAAAACGGGTGGGAATCTGGCTTATACGGTCGATATGCAAAACGACTGGGCGTTCATGTATCCACTTGGCGGAAACGCATGCCGTGGGCAAGGAATTTATGTCGCAGGCAGCCAGTCGTCGGTAGTAGGTAACGACAGCGTACAAGCCGATGTCGAAGGCGATATCAAATTCGCCGAATTGGTCGGCGACACGTTCGCCAATCTTCGCGAGATGAATCAGCTGGAACGTCAGCAATCAAGCCTGCGATCTTTCTTCTCTCCCATCGTGATGGAAGTGATCGCGGACCAACCTCTGGAAACCGTACTTGCCCCTCGCGAGTGCGACGTGAGTGTTTTGTTTTGCGACCTCAGAGGTTTCTCAGCAACCAGTGAGCGAATGTCAAACCAATTGCTGGAGTTTCTTCAACGCGTGAGTCAAGTGTTGGGGATCATGACATCCAACATGTTATTGGCCGGCGGCGTGATCGGGGACTTTCACGGTGATGCGGCAATGGGATTTTGGGGCTGGCCGTTGGACCAGGATGACGCTGAGGAGCGAGCTTGCAACACAACGGTAGCGATTAAGCGACATCTGGACGAAATTGGCTTGGACGAAGACCACCCTTTGAAAGATTTCCGAGTCGGGATGGGCATTGCGACCGGTCGAGCCGTAGCCGGCATGATTGGGACCTCGGATCAAGTCAAAGTAACTGCCTTCGGCCCCGTAGTGAACCTCGCCGCGCGTTTGGAAAGTCTGACCAAACTGATGAAGGCTTCGGTCTTGATCGACGGTGTAACCGCAAAAAAGATCAATTCGCTGGAGAACAGCAAACTGCGACTGCGAAGATTGGCTGTCATGCAACCGGTCGGGATTCGCCGAGACATCGAGGTCCACCAGCTGTTATCGGCCGAGCAGAGCACACTTTCGTTTTCGACCGCCGAATTGGACTCCTATGCGGACGCTCTTCAGGATTTCATTAACGGTGACTGGAACCGAGCGCTAAATCAGCTGACTTCCCTGCCTGAGAGCGACCAGGCAAAAGAATTTCTGGCCAATTACATTTCCGAACGCAACAATCAACCGCCAGATGATTGGGACGGAGTGATTAAAATGTCGGTCAAGTAGCGATGTGACAACGTTTTGGTTGCGGAGTGAGCGCCACAAAGGTATCTTGTTTGGCTTGGGCTTTGGCTAGAAAGTCGAACTCAAAGCCCATTCATTTGATGCCTGTTGCATTTTGCGGTGGGCGAATTTTTTGCCTGAAACCTTCTTCCCAAGAAACACTAAATGTCCGGCGTTGTTCGCAAAAAGATAAACAAACACGACCAGAAGCTGGCCAACAAACGGGCCAGCCAGATTTCGTTCAAGTCGAAATTGACGGGTCCTATTTCGGAGCTTTCATTTTTGCGGCGTTCGCTGCTATTCAGCGAAGTCGCAATGATGTCTTACTTACCTCCTGAGGAGACCAACAAGGCGGCTGGCAAGCTTGGCTTTATTGATGGTAAATTTTTCAGCAGCGATGGCTCGCAAGCTTACATGTTTATTACGAAACATGACACCGTTTTGGTATTCCGAGGAACCGAACCCACCGAGTGGAACGACATTCGTGCGGACGCCAACGCGTTGACCGCTTTGTCCGAAACGGTGGGCCGCGTTCATCGCGGATTCAAAACTGAGGCAGATGATATCTGGCCGTATGTTGAAAAAGAATTGGAAAGCAACGAACTGCCACTCTGGTTCTGTGGACATTCGCTGGGTGGTGCGATGGCAACAATTTGCGCTGGCCGTTGCATGGTCTCAGCACTTCGCTCCGAACCGGAAGAGCTGTACACGTTCGGCAGCCCAAGAGTTGGAAACAAAGAATATGTAAAAAGTGTCCAACTGGAACATTTTCGCTGGGTGAACAACAACGACGTAGTACCTCGAGTTCCACCTGTGATGTTCGGCTACCGACACAGCGGCAAAGAGATCTACATCAACAACGTCGGTAACATCGAAGAAATTTCAGGATGGCGAAGAGTAAAAGATCGCCTGGCCGGTTTCTTGGGTGGGCTGACCCGTTTTCGAATCGATCAATTGAGCGATCACTCAACGATGGAGTATATCGATCATATTTACTCTGCGGTGCGAAAAGACGAAGCCTCGAACTCTAAGGTTTGAGTTGCCTAGATGAAATAATATCACGCGAGCAACTTGGAGAACGACAGTGCCCCTACGCATCCAATGCCCCAACGGTTGCGTCATGCGCGTGCCAGCCAAGCGAGCTGGCATGTCTGCAAGGTGCCCCGGTTGCAAGTCGATAGTGGTCGTGCCTTACCCGCCGGCTGATCATAACCCAAACGATATCCTGCTCGCCCCTTTTTCGTCCTCACATCGTTCTGCCATTGATGAGGTTTCGTTACCGGAACCGGTCAAGCCGCCTCAAATCGTTGAGATCCAACCAAAAGAAACAATAGACCCACGGTCTATAGAAAACCTCGCCGCGGAATCGGAGGCTGACAAACAACCAGAAAAAGTCCCATTCGCGATCAACATCGAGGATTCTGAGGAAGTCGAAAAAAAGATTGACGACTCTGCAAACGAATTCAAAATTGAGCCCTCCGCTGACCTCAAAGGAAAAAACCGAGAAGGCAATACGCTTTCTAGCGCGGCTGCGATCGAAAAACGAACACGTCAGGCCCAAGCAGACCGAGTAACGCTGACAAGATTCTTTGCCGGGTTTCTGGTGGTTGTGGGGCTGATCAACCTCGGGCCAGCAGTTTACTGCTGGTGGGAGTGGAGCCAGGCGGACGCAGGAATTTTGTTACCACGTTGGATCTATTTGCAAATCTTCGTAGCTGTTTTGCATATTGTCTATGCGATACTGCTTCTACAAGTTCCCGACTGGTCAGCTTTGAAAAGCATCGCTTTCGTGATGCTGGTTTTCGCTTTTGTCTACGGGCTATTCTCGATGGGATTAGTTGTTAGCGGCAGCACCGGATTGTTGGCTCGGTTTTTACAAGTTCCTGGCTCGCTCAGCCAAAAAGCCTGCATCTGGTGTGTCGCGATGTTAGTTCTAGCGACACTGGCCAGCTATCTCGCTGGGAGAGAGTCGAACCACTGGCAGCGAACCGAGAAATTACTGGCCGAGGTCCTTGCCAAAAGCAGTTCGACCAACGCTCGTGATCGTTTAGTATGACCTAATGTTCAAGTTCTCTATTCGTCAATTGCTGATTGTCACAACCGTGTTTGCGGTTTTGACTGCGATCGCGATTCGCCTGAACCTAATATCGGTTTCCGATTGGCAAGTAATAGGCTTACTCGGGGCGGCTTATCTTGCTTATCTCCTATTTGTCGGGGCCATTTTCGGCCCTCGTTACTATCGGGAATTTGTCCAACTCCAGAAGAACCGCCAGCAACAGAAAGTCACTCGTGCAGAGTTAGAACATGAAGTTCAATCCAAGCAGCTGCGCGAAAACGAAAAGAAGACGACTCCGTCCGACGGCTAAATAATTGGTGAGGACTGTTGCTCACTGATTACCCGAGGTCTTCAAACGGGACTTTTCTATCCGGTTCTTCATTGGTGACCAAAGGCTGTGGGAGCAGCGAGACATCGTCCGGCGATTCGAAAACGGTAGCGGGAGCGACTAATTGCGGGAACACTTTTGCGACTCGCTTCCACTTGCTCCAATCGGCTCGCAACAATCGCATGCTGGAAACGATTCGACCCTCACGAGCCCATTGATCAAGGATTTTTTTGTGTACAGGCCCGTATTCGTGGCGGTCCTCTGTCCGAACTAACCATGTGTCGAACGGCGGCTGGTTTGCAAACGGGTCATCGTCGGTCGACTTAATTTTCAGGGGCTCGGCCAAAACTGACGGCCGAGTCGGGCGAATTGGATTGGCAGGTGGTTGCAGAACAGCGGGTATGTCCCCTTCGCCCCTGTTTACCAAATGCTCCAACGCCTGCTGCGCTCCTACGTTGTTCGGTGTCACACTGACGCAACGGCGAAGATCTTTGATTGCGAGGTCCGACTGCCCCAGTTGAGTTCGGGCCAATGCTCGTACAAAGCGGGCCGCAGCAACGGCTGCCGGGTTTTGATCGCGAAGCAAGTCCACGATCGCGGAAAAATCGGCTGCGGCAGGAATGAACCGGCCCATTTTGTAAAACTGTTTGCCGCGCGCCAGCAACAATTCGGCTAGATCTCGTGGGTTGCTAAAGCGGTGAAACGCTTTGGTCAGGAAAATCAAAGCCTGTTCATGTTCGTCCATGGCTGCCAAGACGGTCGAGCGACCGGTGTACGCCTTGAGTGCCATGTTGTCCATGCCCAATGCCGACTCAAAGTCACGACGAGCCGACGTTGCCTGGTCGAGTCTCAGGTACGCGTTTCCACGCGCGATCAATACGGCGGGTTGACTGGGTAACAGTTCCAGCGAACGGGTAAAATCGTGAATCGATTTTAAGTGATGCCGTTGATTGGCAAGGACTTTGCCGCGACTAGCGTACAATTGTGGATCATGCAAATCCAGTGCGATCGCTCGGTCGTAAGCTTGGATCGCTGCGGAATGCTCTTGGCTCTTTTGCAGAATCTCTGCGAGCAAAACGTGGTATCGTGGATGCTGCGGAGCCAACTTGATCGACTTGAGGATATCCGATTTGGCTTTGTCTACTTGTTTGGAATTCAAACGGGAATAAGCCCGACAGTATCGCGCCCAATGATGACGAGGGCTCTTTTGGATAACTGCGGTGTAATCTTTGATGGCTGAATTATGATCGCCACGCCGGGCCAACATTTGGGCGCGACGAATTAGAGTGCTTTCGTTGTCAGGTTGTTTTTTCAGTGAACGGTCGTAATCCTTGATCGCAGAATCGACGTTACCCAAAAATGCATGGGCGAGAGCACGATCGGCGAAGGTTTGCGCGTCATCGGATTGCCCGCGCTGTAAGCGTTGAGTCAGATGTTTGATGGCAGCTTCAGCAACCGGCTTGCCAATGGTGCGATACTGTTGAGCAGAAGAGGGTCGGACCGCCATCGCTTTTTGCAAGCTGATAATCGCTTCGGAAAAAAGTTCCAATCTGGCACAGGCAGCCGCACGCCAGATCCATGTGCCCGCATGAGTTGGACACAGCGCCGTCGCGGCCTCAAAGTCCTTAATCGCATTGTCCATTTGGGCAAGCTCGTAGTAGACCGCTCCTCTTTGAAAAAGCTGACTGGCCCGTTCTTCTACGGTCGGAGATTTTTCGATCGCACGGCTAAAGTCCTCGATGGCGCTGGTGTACTGGGACAGGCCGGAGTAAATTTTCGCGCGTATTCCAAACATCTCACCCCGCATGCTATCCAACCGAATTGCGTTTTCACAATCGGTAAGGGCGCGATCAAACTGTTTTTTTGCCAGATAGACTTCGCTGCGTCCTTTGAAAGCCTCGAAGCAAATGGCGTCTTTGTCCAAGGCCAGATCAAACGTTTCCTGCGCCTGATCCAGTCGGTTCTGCATCAAGTAGACCTGCCCCAGCCGGGCATAGGCAGCGGCTTCGTCAACGTTGTTTTTGATGTAATGGATGTAGTCCGTTTCCGCCAATGCGAAATTGCGAATCGAAGCATAGCAGTCCGCTCGTTTTAACAGCGCCGAAAAATTCAACTGGTTGGCTTTGTAAGCATGCGTTAGATCTGCGATCGCTCCCGCGTGATCCCCTAACACGCTTCGCAGTTCGCCGCATTGCATTGCCAAGCGTGAATCTTTTCCGATCAACTTACGGAGTTGAGCAAGGTCGTTAAAGCAAAGTTGGGCTTTGCCTAACTTCCGCGCCGCACGAGCGTGGATCTCTAACGCTTTTCGTTTCCATGAGTCGTCGCCAAAGGCCAGCTCGGCCAACTCCAGTGACTTTTCAAATTCGTCCTGGTCATATTTCAGCTCAGCCAGTCCTACGGCGGCTCCCGCATGGTTCGGGTCGTGTTGAAGCGTTATCTCGAAATCTCGCTCCGCTTTGCTCAGCTTGCTGGCCTTGAGGTAGACCCAAGCTCGGTCAAAAAACAACTGGGCCGATTCGTTACCCTGTGTGACTTGCTCCTGAAAGTATGCTTTTGCCGATTCACTATAGGCTTGCATCAGCTGGAGGTACTGTTCCTTGTCATGCGGTGTCGAATTCTCGTAGGCTGCAGAAAGATCGTCGAACGCAGCACGCCACTTGTCCTGTTCTCCACGTGCGGCCGCGCGCCAGGCGAGTGTCTGTGGCTGGTCTTGGTGGCGAGCGATCGCTTCGTCGCAATCACTTTCGGCTCGACCGTAGTGGCCCATTTTCAAATTCACGTAACCACGAAGACCGTACAGCTCACCAAGCCGATCATCGCTGGCATTGATGATTACTTTATTCAGACGGTCCAGCGCGGTAGAAAAATTGCCGGCCTCGATCGCGGACATGTAGTCTTCTGAAACCAATAGTGGAGGTTCTTCCTCGATCACTTCCTCTGGTTGAATTTGCATATTCTCTTGGGGGACTGCGGGAGCTGCGTTTTGAATGTTCTCCGCCAGATTCCATCCACAGTAGGGACAACCAACAGCAAATTCCTGCAATCGCTTTTGGCAGTTGGGACATAGCTGAGACATGGCTAATCTTGCGTTGGAATCGGTTTTTTTGAACAGCCCAAGGAACAGTCGTGCTGATCTTGAGCGGGCCATCCATTCGAAGCCAAATGAGCGAAGTGGGAGAAATCACAAATGGGCTCGATTTTGGTTGGCATTGCACCCAGAAAATCTCGTTAAGTGCAAGTAAAACGAAGCTTTAGTTATTATCGGTCGTAGGCTTTCAGGGGTCAAATCGAACTCCCAGAGCCCCTCTTCTCCGCAAATAGTCGAAAATCAGGGCCAGACGATCGTTTCACTGTGTTTATTCACACTTTTGCGACGATTTGCTTCCGAACACTCTTTTAAATTCACGTAGACTGTTACAGAAACAATTTCAGGTCCGTGCGGTTAAATGTATGTTCAAAACGACGTTTATCTGGCACCAAAACTCGGCTTCGAATTGAGATTATAAGAATGGCAAACGGAAAATCGTTAATGCAAAATTTTGTTAACCATGGGGTCACGCTCGTAGTGTTTTGTGCGATCGTTTGTCTGCTTTCCTCATTCGCAAACGCTCAGCGGCGGCGAGGCTGGGATCCGTCCGAATATTTAAAAACAGTTGATCGGAACAACAATGGCCAAATGGATCCAGACGAGATTGAAGGCCGGCTAAAGAGCTATATCCTTGATCTAGGATTTTCCGACAAGCAACCTGTACCCATTGCCGACATTGTAAACGCAGCAAATGGCAGTACTCGCAAACGGGAAGAAGAGCGAGAGCGAAAATCAACAAGTAGTGTTGTTCGTAAGGTTCCCGGTTTTGGCGTGGAGACCCAAAGCGGATCGGTCCAAGGTTTTTCGGGAGGTACTTCGAACGATTCAGCGTCTCTCGAAAAGGAATATAGCGAGACGATTATGACCCGAGTTCAGGAAACTATTAACAGTTATGATCGCGATGGTAGCGGAAATCTAGAAGGCCCTGAAATCGAAAGAATACGTTGGGGTAGACCAAGACCAAGCGATTCTGATTTGAATAACGATGGTATTCTGACCCCACAAGAATTAGCCGAGCGCTTCAAGGCGCGTGAGCAAGTACAAGGCCGTGGTGGTCGAGGCCGTGGCGGTCGTGACCGTGGAGACAGTGACCAAGACTCAAGTGGCTCTAATTCCGAGAACCGAGATCGTGCGAGGCGCGCAGCAGAAGAACAGATAAAAAATGCTAGAGAGCAGGAAGGTTATAGCGAACGTGAGGGGGAAGGACGAGGACGAGGACGCTATCGTGAACCGTCGGGTGAAGTCTCGGACTCGGATGCTAGGGCAAAGGCAAAAGAACGAGCCCGTGAAGAATACGAGCGGAAAAAAAGAGAATCCCAAGAATCGAAGGGTAGTTCCTCTTCAAAGGGTTCCAGCGGTTCTGGTTCTTCGAGCAATTCAGGCTCGGCAAATCGCTACGAAAAACATGTAGATAGTCTTTTAAAACAGATGGACAAGAATGAAGACGGCGCTCTTGATTCAGAAGAACTGAAAAAATTACGGCGCGCACCCAAGAATCTGGACGCCAATTCCGACGGAATCGCCACGCGAGCGGAGATGATAGCAGCCTATACGCCCAAAAGCGCTTCCTCCCAAGATGAGGATGAAGAAGAGGAAGAGGCTACCGAAAATAGAAGTCGATCGAACTCGTCGCGCAAGACTTCTTCGTCTCGCTCAAACTCGTCTGGTGTTTTCGGCGGAAAAGACGCTAACGGTGATGGATTGCTACAGATGCATGAGTTTACAGACAAATGGACAATGGAAAAAATTGAAGAATTTCAAGGGATGGACTCGAATAACGATGGGATGCTGAATTCTTCTGAGTATCGAAATCGAAAACGATAGCTTCTCTGTCTGACGGAATGTGGACAGTTTTGTACAATCGAGCGAGTTTCGACGATCGCTTTTTATGTACGGCTTTCCCTTTGTCTAACCCCTCTCAACAACAGCACGATGCTCAACCAAACGGCCCTCCGTCTCGATTGGAACGATGGGGGCTGATGCTGCGCTCGGCAGAACAGATGACGATTGTGGGAGTCCTTTTGATTTCTGCCGTGGTCATTTGCGGCTACGTTGTTTTTCTCAACACTCAACACGGTGGATTGATCGACGTTGACGAACTAGAGTATCGTCAAGTTCATTTTGCGGTCGACATCAACTGTGCTTCGTGGCCAGAACTGGCGAACATTCCTGACGTGGGGCGCAAACTGGCTGAAACGATCGTGCAGTTTCGATCAGAGGCAGGCCCCTTTACGTCGATTGAAGATTTGGAGCAAGTTCCTGGCATCGGCCCCTCGACACTTGAAACGTTGCGGCCACATCTATTGCCCATCGTTCCAACCAAACTCAATTCCAAATAATACGGACAGGTATCGCATCTTATGGACTTTGATCTTCGAGCACCCTTTGAACCTGCGGGCGACCAACCTCAGGCGATTGAGGAATTGACAAAGGGTTTGAGGGAGAATCGCACCTACCAATGCCTGATGGGTGTAACGGGTAGCGGCAAGACGTTTACGATGGCAAACGTGATTCAACGGATGCAAAAGCCAACTTTGGTGATCTCGCACAACAAGACATTGGCGGCCCAGCTGTATGCTGAATTCAAAGACTTTTTCCCCAACAACGCCGTCCACTACTTTGTAAGCTACTACGATTACTATCAACCCGAAGCGTACATCCCCCAACGCGATATCTACATCGAGAAAGATGCCTCGATCAACGAAGAGATTGACCGTTTGCGCTTGGCTTCGACCAGTTCACTTGTCAGTCGAAACGATGTCATTATTGTGGCGAGCGTTTCCAGTATCTACGGCTTGGGATCGCCGGATGAATACAAAAGCATGATGGTCTCGCTTCGTAAAGGGGAGCAGGTTGACCGAGACGAGATGCTTGGAAAGCTGGTAGATATCCAGTACCAACGCAACGACGTGGCGTTTGAGCGAACCAAGTTTCGTGTCCGCGGCGATTGTGTCGAACTGTGGCCGTCCTACGAAGAATACGGATATCGGATCGAGTTCTGGGGCGATGAAATCGAGCAATTGACCAGCATAAATCCTTTAACTGGTGAGGTGATCGGCCAGCACGACCAACTGTTTATCTATCCAGCGAAACACTTTGTGACTTCAGAAGAGCAGATCAAAGAAGGAGTTAAACGAATCAAAACCGAGTTAGCTGATCGACTGGACGAGTTGCGGCGGGCGGGAAAACTGCTGGAAGCGCAACGTTTGAATGCACGGACTCGATTCGATATCGAGATGCTGGAACAGGTCGGCCACTGCCCTGGGATTGAAAACTACAGCCAGCCACTTTCCGGACGTGAACCAGGTGTGGCACCCGATTCGCTGTACAACTTTTTCCCGGATGACTTTTTGTTGTTCATTGACGAGTCCCATGTCACCGTTTCACAAATTCGGGCGATGTATGCGGGAGATCGCAGTCGCAAAATCACATTGGTCGAACACGGGTTTCGGCTGCCAAGCGCACTGGACAATCGACCAATGAAGTTCGAAGAGTGGGAGAACAAGATCAATCAAGTCGTCTATGTGTCCGCGACGCCCAACGACTACGAGTTGGAGAAAACGGATGGGGAGATCGTAGAACAGATCATTCGACCAACCGGCTTGCTGGATCCTGAAATCGAAGTCGTCACGGCGCAGGGCCAAGTCAACCACTTGCTGGAAGAGATCAAAAAGCGAAGCGCTGTCAACGAGCGCGTGTTGGTCACCGCGTTGACCAAACGACTGGCCGAAGATTTGTCAGCCTATTTTTGTGAGAACGGTGCTACGGCCAAATGGTTACATAGCGAGTTAAACGCGTTTGAACGAGTTGAACTACTACAGGACTTGAGAGCTGGTAAGTTCGAATGTCTGGTAGGAGTTAACCTGCTGAGGGAAGGATTGGACTTGCCTGAAGTTTCATTGGTCGCAATCCTGGATGCCGACAAGCAGGGTTTTCTCCGTAGTGAGACTTCTCTGGTTCAAACGATCGGTCGCTCAGCTAGAAACGTAAACGCCAAAGTGATTATGTATGCGGACAAGATGACTGCGGCAATGAAGAACGCGATTCAGGAGACCGCTCGTCGGCGTAGTTTACAGGAGGCGTTCAACAAGAAACACGGAATCACCCCCGAGACGATCCGAAAGAACATCTCGACCAGCATCGATTCGGAAATGGAGGCTCATCGTCAGGCGAATGAGGCGGTTGGAAAATCGGATGAGAAGGTATACATCACCGAAGAGTACATCATGGCGTTGGAAAAAGAGATGTTGGAAGCTGCCGAGTCGTTAGACTTTGAACGCGCAGCATCGCTTCGCGACCAAGTCACTCGTTTACGGGACTCGATCGGCAAAACGCTGAGTGAAGTCCAAGAGAAAAACGCAGCGGAACGAAAGCGCAAGAAAAAAGGCGGCCGCCGTCGGGCTGCAAAGGTGCCTCGGCCCAACCGACCCAGTTGAGATGAGATGCACGGGAAAGAGCAGGGCGGACTTATCGAATTGGCGAAGCGTAAAAAGCTGCTAAACTTAAAAAACGTGCTACACTTTGTATCTGCACACTAACATTTCGCTTCGATTTCAGTACCTGTTCCGTGTCCGAATCGCGACCGCCCAGATTTCCGTATGTGTCACGTCTTGGGATCGAGGTGTTTCGCCGTCTTTCCAAAGACCAGACCGCACCGGTCGCGATGGACGAAGTTCACGTACTCAACGCGACCGAACAGACACAGCTAAAGAGGATCAAACACACGGCGATTTTTCGAGCCTGTTTGATCGGAACTTTGACGGCGATTATCTGCGGATTCAGCATGATCGTGGCAGACTGGATTTTGGGTCCCGTGTCTGAAGAAGCCACTTATTGGGACGCGCGTTGGCACTACGCGATCATGATCGTGCTGGTTACCTTTGCCACGGTAATCGAGATCATACTGCTTTACTGGAACGCACTGATTGCGGTCCACCGGATGGCCGTTGCAGCAGGTCTGTGTATGTTCGCCGACGATGGTGAACCCAATGCAGTGCTAAACGCGCTGGTGGGTGCCGCGCTGGAGTTGCCGAACTCTCGTGAGGAGACGCTGTTTGTTCAACCCGGTCGAGAAGTCTCACGCTTTTGGATCTTGCTGGTGTCCGTGCTTTACCGTCTCAAGGTGACTGCGACTTACTACATCATCAAAGCGATTGTGCAACGGTTTTTGGGACGTGTGCTGGTACGCTGGGCAATCGAGTTGATTGCGATTCCGATCTACGCGTTCTGGGATGCGTTGATAACGTTCTGGGTTTTGCGACAGGCACGTGTTTGCGTGATGGGTCCGTCAGCAGTCCGAAGGTTTTCCCAACAATTGCAAGCAGAAAACCCTAATCTCAGCCCTGCATGCCGAACAGGGCTACTTTGCTCGGTCGGTTCCGTCGTCGCACGCAACTCCCACTTGCATCCGAATATCGAATTATTTTTGCGGGAATTGATTGCGATGTACGGCATGCCTGACGAAACGAAGATCGATGACTCGGGCAACCTTTTGAATCTAATCGCCGAACTGAATGCGGAAGAACAACAGGTTGTTCTCAAGACGCTGACGTTTTCGTTGATCATCGACGGACATGCGTCGATTTGGGAAAAACGACTACTACAAAGCTGCTTGCGGAAATGTGGATTGCCTACCAAGTTGACACAACTGTCCAGGATCCTGAAGCAGTTCAAATGTGGTGAACCGATCCAGCTGTAGATCGTTAAAGTGGTAGGCAAGAAACTTGTCCCCATCCAATGAAAACTTGTCCCCAACAAGATCGGTTAGCGCCCAACGCACCCCGCAATTTCACATCGCTTCCGATCACTTGGGGAACAACCTAGCCATTTGCTTCAAGAACGGTTCCCTCCGGGATTCGTTTTGTCTATTTTCACTGATGACAGTGATTATTGGTTACATCACTTATGTTGCTTGTCAGCCAGTCAGTCAGACGAAGAACTTTGCATGAATTCAGATACTGAGCACTCTGCCAACCGCAGTTCCTGGATACAACGGACCTCATTGTTTCTGGGCCCACTTGCTGCAATCGGAATATTAAAATTCGTTGATCTTGCCCCGGAGAATCCAAACGTCACCAAGACCGCCGCGATTGCAGTTTGGATGGCGATCTGGTGGATTGGCGAAGCGATTCCCTTGGCCGCGACAGCGCTGCTGCCTTTGGTTTTGTTTCCGCTACTGGGAGTTTTGCCCGGCAAGCAAATTGCCGGACAATACATCAACTCAACGATCTTCCTTTTTCTTGGCGGGTTTCTGGTTGCGTTGGCTATGCAACGGTGGGATCTGCATAAACGGCTTGCTCTCTGGATTCTTCTTCGCTCGGGTGTTCATCCGTGGCGGTTGCTACTTGGGTTTATGGGAGCAACGTGGTTTCTCTCGATGTGGATCTCGAACACTGCGACCACCATGATGATGGTTCCCATTGGTTTGGCGATCGTTCTGGAACTGGAAGAAACGATTTCCAGCAAACAAGCAAAGTCGCTGGGGATCGGGATCTTTCTGGGTATTGCCTATGGGGCTTCGATCGGTGGATTGGCAACACTTGTGGGAACCCCACCTAATCTCTCTTTTTCGCGGATATTCGCTAACCTGTTTCCCGCTGCTCCGGAAATCACCTTCGCGCAGTGGTTTATATTTGCTTTTCCACTGAGTGTTGTATTTTTCTTCATCACTTGGTTTTATCTGGCCTGCCGGTTCTGTCGCTCAAGCGATGAGGAGCTTATTGACGAAGGAATTTTTCGACGTCAGTACGATGAACTGGGGCCGATCTCGTTTGCCGAGTGTGCGGTGCTAGTGCATTTCGTGTTGATGATTCTGCTCTGGTTGTTTCGAGGGGATCTCGTACTGGGCAGCTGGGTTGTGCCGGGGTGGTCACGGCTGTTCCCTGATCCCAAAGCGATCGACGATGGGACCGTTGCGATTACGGTTTCCCTATTACTGTTCGTGATTCCTTCCTTTGCCGGAAAAACAGGGCCCTCCAGAATTCTTGATTGGGATACTGCGGTCAAGGTTCCTTGGGGATTGGTCTTGTTGTTCGGAGGAGGTTTCGCATTGGCGTTCGGTTTCGCGGAATCGGGACTTTCTCTTTGGCTTGGCGGGCAATTGGAGGGACTGCGCGGGATGCCGATCCTGGTGGTTATTGGAGCCGTATGTCTGCTGTTGACGTTTCTAACTGAGTTGACGTCGAATACGGCCACAGCCGAGATGTTGCTTCCCGTTTTGGCAGCGCTGTCAATTGCGTTAGAAGTCAATCCGCTGTTGTTAATGGTTCCTGGAACGCTTGCTTGCTCGTGTGCATTTATGCTTCCCGTTGCAACTCCCCCCAACGCAATTGTGTTTGCAACAGAGCAGCTGAGCATTGGAACGATGGCACGTACGGGGTTTGTAATCAATCTGATTGGCGCCGTATTGATCACCATCTGGCTGTATTTCGCCAGCGGATTATTGGGTATCGAGTTTGAAGTTTTTCCCGAATGGGCGAAAGCGCAAAGTGTTGCCGGTTAGCGTTCAATGGCACTCACAGTGCTTTGGAAACCCAACGCGTTAGCGAGGAAACAGCTTGCCTTCGTCCTTGCTAACGCTGCGGGTTACCATTTTAGACGCTGCGCGTAAAGTGAGTGCCAATGTGCTAACGCTGCTAGCCTTTGATCGTCATCAGTGGTTTCAATTCTGCGACCGGCCTTGCGATTCCCGCGCCGGCGATCGTCTCGATGACGGGACCGATTCCTTTGTATGCAAACGGCGACTCTTGTTTTAGTTCGGCCAGTTTCTTAGTTACGATCTCTTTGCGACGTTTGATGTCCTGCCGTTTTAAATCGACCGGTGTTACGATCCGGAATTCTTGAAGAAACTTCTCGAACTCTCGCTCAAAGCCTTTCATAGCTTTCCCGCGTGATAAAGCGCGTCCGGCTCCGTGGGCAGCACTGGAAAGTGTCCCAGCAAATCCATTACCCGCCAGAATATAACTGCTTGCTCCCATCGAACCGGGAACAAGAACCGGTTCTCCGTAGTAAGCGAACGGAGTATTGCTCATCTCAGTCAGTCCACGAGCGGTACTTGCGCCTTTTCGGTGGATAATGCTCTCCTTGCCGTTACGTGTTTCCCGCCAGACCATGTTATGAGGTGAGTCATACAGCAAAGGACAATCTAATTCGCCGAAGCAAGATTCCAGACTGGACCATGCCATCAAGGCCAGAAACATTCTATTAGCGAAAGCAAAATTGCCTGCGTTGTGTAGGGCGTTCCAAAAAACTTCTGCTGTTTCAGCGTGACGTTCGCCCAATGGCAACACAAATATTCCATTTTCCGGATGACGAATAGCTTTCGGATAGATCTTACGAACCTCGTCACGGTAAAAGCTGCCGCAACGCTGGCCAACAGAAACCGAGCCCGTATGAACCATGATTGTAGTCATGCCAACTTTCAAACCCCATGCATGTGCAACCGTGCCATCCAGGATCTTTTCTACTCGTTGAAACTCAACAAAGTGATTACCGCCACCGATCGAACCGATTTGGCTATCGCGATTGGACTCCTCGTAGGAACCCAAGAGCTTTTCCAACCCAAAAATCTGGTTCGCGGCGAGACTGCCGCGTTGCTCTATTCTGGATAGCGTTTCCTCTTGAGGTTGTCGATGAAAATGAGACCACAGCCCTTCGTCGAAATTACTGTCAACCGTATCGTACAGGCCTGTGATTCCGCCAAGTAGCAACGATTCTCGATGTGTACGATTCATCGGAATGCTACGTCCCGCTTCGAAGAACATTTTCCGGCAGGCAGATTCCAGCGATTCGGCACTTGCGAGAAACTTGTCGGCGCTAAGATCAGTCAGGTGCAAACGCATCCCGCAATTGACATCGTTTCCAATTGCTTGGGGAACAACAAAGCCGCTTGTTTCGAGCACGGTCCCTACCGGGATCCCGCGAGCCTTATGAAAGTCAGGCGTAAGCGCAACGCGATTGATGCGAGGCAGATCAGGAAAGCTGAGTGGGCTGGCTTGGGCAAACGACTCGACGGTCTGTTGGAGTTCCAACATCTGAGTGAGCTCGTCAAACGCGGATGCCTGAACCGGAACATCAGCACTCGCATAGAGCGAAACGTCGATTTCAAAATCGTTGGAGATTTTGACTTCGTGAGGACTAATTCGTTCGAGATGAGAGTCTTTTGGCATCTAGCTTGTGCGGGAGAGAATAGGTTCCAAAGCTGGACTTTTTGCTTGTGAAAAGGTTCGCCCTATCATGAGGTCGTTGGGCGGGTTTCGGTGCCCCTCGGTTACGGTTGGGAGGCTTTAAGTGGTATCAGGCTGTTTTTACCGGGAAAATGGCAAAATCGACGCTGGGATTGGTAGCCGTTTTGACGAAGAACTGAAAGTTGGCTCTTGAGGTTACGGGCTGTTTTCCGTATACTTCTGAGCTTCCAAAACGAAAACATCCAGTTGGATCTACGATAATGACCATCGACAAAAGCCTAAAAATCAAAGCTGGCTCGGTAAAGAGTCGAAATGTTCTGACCCGTGTCGAGCGACTCCAAAAACTAAAAGACGCCGACCGTTGGGCCGAAGGCGATTCGCCTTATGGTATTCCCAAGGTCCGTGTTCAGAAGATCTCTTTGAAGAAGAAAAAGAAAGTCAAGAAGGTCGAAGAAGATGGCGATGCGGCAGAAGAAGCTACCCCATAGTCGGACCACGACTTCCCTTTCAGTCGTTTGAGCACTTCAATCGCTGTGTCGCTGTAAACAAAGGGACGCCCAACCTTAAAGCCTTTGTTCTCGTGTTCCCAATTCGAAAGAACTTCTTCAGAAAACCAAAACGTGATGTCGCCCCGATTAACAAGCGACTTGTTGTACGCTGACCAGTTGGTGACTTGATAGCCAGTTTTTTGACGGCTCTTTTTCGACATGGTACGCTCCTTCTTGCGGTTCCAATCCTTCAGACGCCGCTAATACGCAAAGAGCTTCTCTTTTTGTTCGACAAGGCCGATTGTGCCAGTAGAATAGCGCACCAAGCCATGGAAACTGTCAACTCAGCTTTGATAGACCATCGGACTGCCCCCAG
>CAZDBA010000012.1:13272-48323 GCA_964503615.1 uncultured Pirellulaceae bacterium | reverse complement strand
TTGATGGTGTGCTTCCTGAGTGACGAAGTAAAGGTGGCTCAACGAGCTGCGCAGGTGGTCGGTGATATAGGCCGAAGAAACCCGGAACTGCTCAAGCCGTGGTGGGACGAGATGTTGCAAGCGGCGCAGCAACCGATTCACGATGCGATTCGACGCAACGTTGCCCGATACTTTTCGGAACTCGACCTGACGTTGCCAGCAAAGTTGGAAAGATCGTTGCTGCAACTGTTTACTGAGTGGGCGTGCGAAGCAGAAACCCCGGTCGCCATTACGGTTTTTTCGATGCAGTTTGTCGCCGATCGAGCGGACCGTTTCCCTGATGAGAGCTGCCGAATCAAAGCCATGATTCTTTCGCGGATTAACAGCGACAGTGCCAGCGCGGGGTTTCGCAGTCGTGGAAAACAAGTCTTGCAGCAACTGGACTCAGTGCAATAACAAAAAACGCATGCTCATACTCTCGTGAGCATGGCGTGCGTTACATGTGTATGGCTGGCAACCTTGAATCTATTCTTTAGATTCCAAACGTTCGTTCAGTCGGGCTTGGTACTCTGCCAGTTCGGAATCGTCTTCGGGGAAGATAAATTCGTCCAGTTCAGTACCATCTCCTGCTTTGAGTAGAGCGAAAATCTTTTCGAGCTGCCCTTTCTGCCTGGGGCTTAGAATTCCCAATGCATTGTTTCGATTCGGTCCTCGAATCACACTATTAATCTTTGTCGATTGATAGGTCGTCAGGGGAAGACTTCGTACTCCACGACTGGTGCGCAGTTGGTATTTCTGCTCGGACAAATTTGCCCGACGTGCGCCCCCTGGAAAATCTTCTGCTCTGTTACCCGCAACTTTTTTCGCAGTTTCCAACTGCGCCGCGGTATGCGTAAAGACCTTGGATGCACACTCGAACGACTGCGCTGTTTTGACCAAAGTCGAATAATCGACTTCTTCGGGATCGTACATCAACTGGACGACTTCTAATCCACCCGCAAATCCAGCGGTCGTATTCATAACTCCGTCGATCGAACCCAACCGGGCTTCTCCCGTCCAGTAGCAGTGCATTGCAAACGTCGCAAGCTCCACGCCACTTTGATCAATCGCTAAATCGCTCAGGTACCTCGGTACGTCACGGTTGACAGCCTCCAAAGCGGCGACCATTCTCGCGGCCATCGGTTGGATGTTCCAGACGCCACTTTGTCGCTGGATAACATCTCTGGCGTCACTGTTTAGAAATCGGACAATGGGGTTGTTCCACGAAGGCTCGTTGAATCGTTTCAACAGCGCGCTGTCAGATGATTTATTGTTGTAGACCAAGACCGGAATAAACAGATCTTCGATCGCTTCGACCATCAAGGGATGAGTAAGGACAGACTGCCCATAGTTTTGGCAAGTGCCTCAGCCAGGCACCTCTTGAAACTGGACAAATAGTGGCTTTCCAGATTCTCGTGATTCAGTCAGCGCTTGTCCGAGGTCTCGATTCCATTGAACTTGCCCCTCTTCAACAGGCGATTGTCCCGACAAGGGTTTCACTTGCAAAAAGATGACCAGTGCCGCTGTAAAAGCCACGGTCACAATCCCGATCACTTTTCCCATTGATGTCTCCAGCTAACTACAAATTAATATCGTTCTTTCTTTGGACGACCAACCTACCACTTGCTTACCGTTAATTCTCAATTTTTCCTGAAGGCAGTACATTTCCTGCCGGCGGCGTGAGCCAAATAGCACTTACTTTAACCCCGAATGGGGTGACAGATTGTAGCCCATGGAGCCATGGGGAAAATCGCCAGTTATTTAAAAGCCCTAAAGGGGATCTATGCTTGATTTAATCCAAGCCCCATGGCTTACGACATGGGCTACATCATGCCGCTACTATCGTGGCTAAAACAACTAAAGTGAGTGCCATGGCCTAACGTAAAACGGCTAATAAAATCACAGCTTGGGAACAAAGGTGGCCTCAATAGGCCGCTTAGCGGCGACGGTATGGAGTGGATTGAATGCTTCGGCCTTCGGCCCACGGCTGTTCGAAACCTTTGGGGCGACCGCTAACGATAGGTGGTCCTAGATCATCGCTGGGAAACGGATCGTGTAGAACATTGCGATTCCGTTGCATTCCGATTGTGCCTTGAGGACCAAAGTAAGGTCCCGTTTGGCAGCCACATACGATGATCAAAAACAGAGATGCAATCGTTGCGGCAATCTTTCGGGTTGTAAGCATACGTCCAGTCCAAAAATCAGAGTGCCAGACTGTAAGAGATCGACGAGCAACCTTGCAATACAAGTGTTGCTGCTAGCGGGGCAACGATGGCCAAATCGGTTCAAATTCACTCGATGTTTTTGATCTCACTTGGGCAGGTAAAAGCTGGCTTTGCGAGGTTGGACGCCCAGTTTTTTGTAGTTGAAACCGGCTGGAGTTGGATCGTATTGTCCAATAATTTCGACCGAGCTTGCGGCATCGATCTTTGATTCCAGTTCGGTGCCCCAATAGACCGCATTGACGACCATTCGGCGGACCCCTTCGTTTTCAAAGTCTTCTGCCGATCCCATTGTGAAGTGGAAAATCTTGCTACTAAGTCCTTGATTGCCGACCCAGGTTTTTGTCCAAGCAACTGGCAGCGGTTCCTTTTTTGGATTGGGTTCGGCGTCCGGTTCGAGATTGACCAACGGTTGACCCAGCACTAACGATTGGGCATCTTCTGGAAACGGAGCTTTCTCACTGTGGCAACGATAGACATCCGATGTACCCCAGATATCACTGACGCCTGTCAAAATAGGATGGGTACTGTTCTCCGGTACGATAATTCCCCGCGTGGATTCTCGATGCCAACCACCATGGTGCCCCATAAATCGTCCGCCCAGTACCTCGGACCATTTGACCTTTTTCCCGTCTCTGGAATATTTAAAGTCGCGCCAAAATCCATGGTTTGCCGTTCGCAATGCGATCAATGACTTACCAGAATCGAGATAGTCATGAAAAAGGCTAAGCTGGTCATCGGGCAACTGCATAAATCGGGAGATCAGAATGACGCAATCGGCAGTCGCCAGTTTTTCCAATCCAGGAATACGATGGTGTTTTCGTGTATCCTCTTTTTTAAATGGCGCGGGTAACGTTGGATCGACCAAGCCGTCTTCGTTGACCGAGAACAAAACGGAACAGTCGAACCCATGACGTTCTGCCAGAATTTTTGCGAGCATCGGCATCGATTGTTCGCAACGATACTCTTGCTCGGCCGCGATCAAGACGACTTTCTTCCCACGACCTGGACCGTCACCACCGGGAATGTTCAGCCACGAAACGGCCTCACCATCGTCAGTTGGTGCTTGTTCAACAGGAACTTCCTGAGGTGCATTCCCGTCCTGTGGGATCTCGTTCAACGTGTAGTAGGCGGAACTGTGTAAAAGCGATTCGCCATCTTTCGAGCGCAAGTCGGGCAGAAAAAAATCGTGTACGTGCCCCTGCACAAGTCCACTGACTTCAATGCGAACTTTCAGGCCATCCTCCGAAACAGTTGCCACGGTTGCCACAGGAACCGTTTGATCAACTTCTGGGCTGCCGTATCCTTGTCGATACTTGTGGGTAAACGTTTTCAGTTGATAGTTCTCTGGCTTCGCAGCCAATTCCCGTTGCAGCGGTTTGGTAAATTCGATCTCGAAACCTTTTGGCTTGGCTTTAATCTCTTTGATTTCAAAGGGGACTTTTCCGGTCCAATCCAGTCGCTGAACGGCAAACGCTTTGGGGCCTCGCACCGGCCAACCGCGATTGGTTCCGCCGGCAATCAAATCACCTTGCGGGGTAAATTGGACGGCAAGCAAACCTGTGTCAAAGCCCTCACGAAACGGATAGCACGCGCCTTGCCAGACACCGTTCACCTTTTCGGTCGTGGCTCGCATCACCACACCAAGACTAAAATCGCTAACAAAGATCTGGTTCTCAAACGGACCGAACTTGCCGCCCGTTTCATCGACCATAAAACCAGAAATGGAACGTCCCATTCGTTTGTAAGGAAACACAACCGCGTACGGGACCAACTCTTTGACTCGTTTGCGTTCGATCTCCAGGCGGGACGGCGTTTCAGGAACGACCGGCGCGGGGCCCAGTTCTGGAGCCAGTTCGTACCAGTTAAAGCTGACCGGGTGCCCCATAAATCCACCGGGCTCGAGGACTTTGAGCGAACACGATCCGTTCCAAGGGCCTTGGCTTTCCGTGTAAAACATCACGCCATGTTCGTTGGGGCCGACACCTCCTGGGCTACGAAGCCCACAACAAACCGGAATCGTTTCGCCCTCGGGTGTTACTTTTACACACCAGCCGCGAAAGGGCACCCATGAGTGATACGACTTTGACAAGCAAAGCGCCACCCAGATATTTCCGTCGGCGTCAGGTTTTGATCCAAACGAAAACTCGTGATAGTTTCGAAAGCCCCATACGTCGCTAAGCGTATCGAATTGGTCAGCTCGCCCATCATCGTCAATGTCCGTGATGCGTGTGACTTCGGTTTGCTGAGTTACGTAAAACGAACCATCGCGAAATGCGATCCCGAATATCTCGTCCAAGCCACTGGCGAACTTTTTGAATTTCGGTTCCGGGTTTTCGTCAAACGCACCTTCGACCAGCAGAATATCGCCGCGACGCGTTGCAATCGCCAAACGCTTTTGATCGGGCAGAACTTCGAAGCTACCTGCCTCAATCGCCAGCTCCTCCGGCAGTTTAATATCAACCAGCTTGTAAAATTCTGATTCTGCTTCGGCGGTTCCCCAGTATTCACCCAGCGGTTCTTTTTGGGGAACGATCGCGACTAGGGACAGGGCAATGAGTTTGAGCAAAGTTAGCATTGGATTTCTTTGACGTCGATTGTTGGCAAATTCGATTCTGGGTAAGTCTTTATGCTGCTCACTCGATCAAATACTCAATCACCAGCTGTTTGTTTTCGTCGGCGGCCAAGTCCAGTTGAGCCTCTAACCGTTGTCCGTCACCGTCATCAACGATCTGCAAGACTTGTTCGGCAGGAACACGAATCTTCAGTCGTTTACCGACCGTATAGACTCCATCTGATTCGGTGATTTGCTTTCCGCTGGCGACTCGAAATCGTAATCCGTTGTTGGCAGTTGTCGAGCTGATTATCACGGTACGACGCAGTTGAGTTTTTCCGTTGTCGTCGACTTGTTCAAAAAAGTCTTGCACGGTGGTGTCTGCGAATTCGTAACGAAACGTCGGACGACGAGCTGCATCAAGAACGTATCCTTTGAATTGACGTTCAGGGGGGCGACCCTCATCCACCACCCAGGGTTCGGTCAGACTATCGAGGTCGGGACCTTTCGCCAAATGGAGCGGGGTTCCCAAGGGCTTTACCACCCCAGACCCCTGCCCTTTCCAAGCGCTACCCACTTCGGCAAACTTGCCACGCCACACCGTGGCCAGCCGTAGTTGCTCGGCGTCAAAAACGACGTTCACGCCGCCTGGGTAACCGACACCAATTCCTCGCTTGCCCACTTCTGGATAGCTACGACGGAGCATTCTTGCCTCGTCTTCTGTGGCAACGATTTCCATCGGTTCGATCACGACTCCTTTGGGCGCCCGCGCTTGGCGACCATCGATCAAGTATTGCCAAAGTGCTTCGACTTGATCCTCCGGCAAGCCTTCGATGTCAGGTCGAATCGCCTTTCCATCCGGCCAAAACGAAGGCATCACCGTGTTAGGGCTGAACTTTTGCGGATCAAGCATGTACTGATAAAACCAGTCTTTCTTCAATCGCTCAGACATCTCTGTTAAGTCAACCGCAGGCATCGTGTCGGAGACTCGATACTGATAAGTATGGCAGGCGACGCAGTTGAGCCCTTTGTTTCCAGCAAGTACATGCCCCTTTTCACGTGTCTCTTTTTGGTTTTCAAACGTGGCGAATTTGGTTTCCGGAAGGCTGTCGTTTTCCTGAAACAGTTTCAGTAGATGTTGAATCGTTTCTTCGCCATACTGGGGCATTCGCGTTTTCATGTAGGGTCGAATCGAGCGGCGATTGACCATCACGTCACGCATCCATTTTGGATTGAGCTTGGCACCGACTCCAGTCAGCGACGGCGGGATCCGGCCTTGGTCGCCCAGGTTCAAGTTGGTCGTTTTAAAGTGCGGATTGCGATCGGTTGTGACTCCGCCCAAATCTCCGCGCGCGTGGCAGGCGATACAATTGAGCGAAGTGAGCGTGACTTCGATCTCCTGCTTGTCGGTCAAGGCTGCTGGAGGATTCGTCAACAGCGCCGCAATCGACTCGCGTTGCTTGGGTTGCAGATTAAAGTTCGGCCAGTCACCGGGCTGTTGTGACAGGCAACCTGCATCTAGTTTCGAACCGTCCAAAGTCAACTTTGCCGCGTTCGATTTTTCTCCTTCGTTCGCAACATCCGTATGACAACTTGCACAACGATGTTGCGTGAAAAGCTTTTCTCCTTTAACCGCCAATTCGGCGTCAACCGTCCACGGCGCGGATGGACCGGACTCGGTCGGGTCGGGTGAAGCTTGCAAAAGATAGTTTGCGATATCGACCGCTTCCCGATGTGCAAGCTGCATGTTGGGCATGTAGCCCGACGGTCTGGCAACGTGTGGGTCTTTTAAGAACTCGGTCAGGCCGTCGATATCGTACTTATTGGTAAGATCCCCAAGCGGCAACGATTCGCCCAAAGTTTGCTCAATCGCCGATTCGTTTCTGGGCGCATGACAGGCAACACACCCAACGCTGTTGAACAGTTCATAGCCCCGATGCATCGCTTCTCCGTCCAACGATGTACGCGCAAAGTTATTTTTAGTTTGGCTGAGTAAATAATGCGTCAGTGCGGTCGCGTGCTCGGTCCGCTCGGCGTCGCTGAACTGACCAAGCACATCAGGCATTGTCGTACCCGGTTTGGTTGCGTGCGGGTTGGAAATAAACTCGCGGATATAGCTCGGGTTCAGACGTTGGGCCGACCACTTTAAATGTGGAGCATGTTTGGCAACAACAGGAGACGCAAACGCTTTGGAGCCATGACAGGCGGCACAATTCAATTCTTGCGTCAGCACCAACCCATTAAGCTCCGGCGAAAGTTCGCGGCGGGCTTCCATTTGATTTGCCTGAGCATCCGCATCGGGTCCACGTTCTTTGATGTCGATCACATAACGGAGCAAGTCCAGAAACTGCTTTCGGTTTTTGAGCTGGTCAGCCAAATTGGCTGGCATATTCGATTCCCGTCCCGGACGTATTTGGTCAATATCCTCACGAAGAATCGTGATCGGTTGGTCCAGATTCGCAGGGTCACGGATTACGATTTGGTTTTCGTCTTCGCTAACCTTGATCCCTGAGAACGTTTCGGCATCCAAGGTTAAAATGACGAACGTCTCATACCCTTCCTTGATTTGCTTGGAAGGCTGCAGAATCGATTCGATAATGAACTCATCGGTTACCTCGGGTGCGATCAGGCTCAAGTTGGGTCCGATACGATCTGCTTCAGCCGAGGCGCGATGGCATTTGATGCAATTCAGATTTCCTTGATGGAACAAAATCGCTCCGCGGACAATATTGCCGTCCCGGCGAGCTTCCTGAGCAAGCTTAGTCGGATCTTCTGCAATAAGTTTCTCGTTGAGCGTTTGCCCTGCCACGACCGAGCTCAAGAGAAAAAGCATCATGGCGAAAAAAAGTGGAAACGTAAAATTGCCAAGCTTCATAAAAGTAACCGATCTGAGTCCTAGTCGTGCAGCGTTACAGTTTAACCGATGTGCCTTCGTAATGCCTGATAGTATAGGGCACCATAATCACGCGATTTTATTGAGGCAGCGAGATTTCCAAAATCGTTGCCGAGGTGGATGCTTTGATTTCCAGTGATTTGGAATTTGCCGGCAGTAGTGCGGAACTGCCAGTCTTCATTGGCATATCGGACGGATCGCTCTCAATTGTGACCTCGCCATCGACGACCGCGATAATTCGAAACTGCCCGTCGCCACCGATCTGGATTGTGTCGACAACCTGTCGCCGGTTCAATTGAAATTTATCACACGTTACCAATTCGTGGGTCTTGGAATCGATTGGCTTGGGTTGCTGTGGCTGAACGGGACCGATCGAAAAATCGGTGGCCGCGATACCTTGCTCAACATGCAACGGCCGCGAGTTGCCTTGGTCATCGACTCGATTCCAATCGAACAAACGAAACGTGGTATCGCTTGCCTGTTGGATTTCGCAAACCATCAGCCCGGCCCCAATCGCATGAACGGTGCCTGCCCGAATAAAAACGCAGTCTCCTGCTGAGGGTGTGAACGAGTGCAGCGCCTCGGCTGCCCTGCCCTCCTGAATCGCAGTGCGAAAATCGTCGGCAGTCACTCCTGTTTTCAGGCCCGCATAAATCTGAGCTCCCGGTTCTGCGTCGATGATGTACCAAGCCTCTGTTTTGCCAAAGTCGGGAGTTTCCAGAGTCGCACCGATCGAATCGTCCGGGTGGACTTGAACACTCAAATCGCGATTCGCATCCAGAAACTTGAGCAACAAGGGGAATCGGCCGCGCAGCTGTTCAGGAACCGAATCGTCTGTGATCCAGGCGTTAACTTTTTCCCCCAACAGTTCGGGGCCTTGCGAGGCGATCAGTTGGCTGAGCGTTTGCCCGGCAAGCTCGCCATACTCTACGACACTTTGTCCGTTAACATGGTCTACGATTTCCCAGCTCTCCGCCCATACGCCTGGCCCGGTCGATTTGCCCAAAACCGTGGACAACCGTTGACCTCCCCACAGGTAATCTTTAAAGATCGGTATAAAGCGAAGTGGATGCATGACAATCTCTCTACTGCGGCAAAAGCGCCCGGTTCAGACAACGGAATATTGATTACAATGAGTCTCAGGTCAGCCATCCCATCGCATGCTGATCTGAAAATTGGGCAACACGTGCGAGACGACGTGTTAGCCTACCTTTAATTTTTGAGAAGTTTCGTAAATTCCGATATGCCAATCCGCAAAGCTGACGAAGATTTATTCCAGGAATCCCGAATGTCGTTCGGTGAACACTTGGAAGAATTGCGAGTTGTGTTGTTCAAATGCCTGATCGGAATCGGCATTGGCTCGCTGATCGGTTTTATCTTTGCCACCCAAGTTGTGGCTTTTTTGACCGTTCCTCTGGACAAGGCTTTAATCAAGTTCAGAAAAAGCGCAGCGGTTAAAACGATCGAAAAAGAGGAAGGCTACCTGCCGCCAGAACTTAAACCATGGCTGGAGCAAGAGCGGCTGGCGCCTCGATTGGTAAAAGTCGACCCGGGTCAGTTCGTAAAAATGTTTCGCGAGGTCAGCCCTGAGTTTTTGGCTGATGTGGACCTTACTCCCTATCGTTTTACTGCCAACAACTTTCGCATCAAACAGATTCCAAAATTGTGCCAGACGTTTGCTGATGCTTCCGATAAAAAAACCAAAGTGCTTTGGAAGTTGCTCAGCCCAGAAGACCAAACAGCGATCAAGGCTTTGGCAAAAGAAGATGAACTGAGCAAGATTCAAGTTAGCGATTTTTTGGACGTAATGAATCGGCTAGCCGAGCAGCGTGAACTGAACCAAGCGGAAGAGTTCGCTTCGCAAGTCACTTTGCCTGAGTCCAGTTTTTGGGACCGATTCAAAAAGGTCGAGGAAGATACTTTGCCGCAAATGGCTGCGGCACTTGAATCAGAATTTAGCGATGATCTCAATCGACGCGTTAATCGCGTTCTTATCTCGCGGCAGTTTTCCCAATATTGCCACCCGCTAAAACTGGAGATGGTGGATATCAAGATCTGGGAGCAACTGGATGTAAAGCCCCAATCATTGACAGCAACCGAGCCGTTTATGATCTGGGTCAAAGCAGGCGTAATTACCGGGCTGATCCTCGCCAGCCCTTGGGTCTTTTACCAGATTTGGAGTTTTGTAGCCGCAGGTTTATACGGGCACGAACGGAAGTACGTTTACCTGTACATGCCGATCAGTTTGCTGCTCTTTTTCTCAGGCGTATTGCTCGCGTTTTGCTTTGTCTTCGAACCCGTTTTGGAATTTCTGTTTACCTTCAATGCACAAATGGGTATCGACCCGATCCCGCGTGTTAACGACTGGTTAAGTTTCGTGATGTTCCTACCACTAGGATTTGGTATCGCGTTTCAATTACCGTTGCTAATGCTGTTTATGAATCGGCTGGGTATATTTTCGATCGAGGCTTACATCACCAAATGGCGTGTGGCGATCATGGTGATCTTTTTCCTCTCGATGCTGCTAACTCCTGCGGATCCAATCAGTATGATCTTGTTGGCCGTTCCACTGACGCTGTTGTATTTCGCAGGGATCGGATTTTGCAAGTGGATGCCGAAAGGTCGCAATCCATTCAGCGAAACCCCCGAAGTCCCCGCGGAAACGGCTTAGGCGAGGTTCGAGCATTCTGACAAAAAGGAACCGTTACTCGGCTCTTTCTATCTGCTCTAGTTCAGTTTTTGTCTGAGACAGGTCAAATTCGACCTGTTCATATCGGTTTGACACCTTGAGAATCGACTGGTTGATCCCTTCGGCTCGCATGCCGAGTTGTTTTGTTCTGTCGACGACATCGCGAGCTTGAGCAAGAGAGCTGAGCATTTTCTCGACAACCGTCAGACGAGCCTGTTTTTCTGCACGCGAAAGCGAAGTCTCAAACAAGTCGTTTGAAATGTTTGATGTTTTGGATTGGCTACGCTGTGCTTCGGCCAATTGGATCTGACTCATCAGCAGCTTTCGCTCTGCTTCTCGAACATCTGCAGCGCCTGCTGAGCCATGCTGTTGAGCTTGCGTTTGCTCGTCGAGCGTCCGCTTAGCCAGCTTAACCATTTCTATTAGAGGAGCGATAATTTGTTCGTCCTCACTTTTTCTCATTTCCTTACTGGCGAGCTGCAACGCCTTGCGACGTGCATCAAGCCCTGCCAGATCGATTACAAGCTGGACCTTTTGGGATTGAAGTGAGCGAGTAAGCTCTCCATACGAGTCGACCGATACGCCAAGTGCAAACTGTTTTTCAAAGAGTTGGTTTTGCTCGTCACGAGTTACTTGCAATCTACTTGATAGACTGTCAATCTGCGCGGCCAGTTTTTCCTTTTCCGAAGCCATTAACCTAATCGCGTTTTTTAGCGATTGCACTTGCATCTTTTGCACCTGACCAGGCTCAGATAATTGAGGTGGTGCTATCTGCTGCGCTGAACCGGTTCGTGCTGTAAGCAACACTGCAAGTGATAAAAACACGACCAGCATTTGAGTGGTCACGTTTCGAGACCGTTTTTTAGATTTCATGATGAATCTCCATTCAATTTGAAAACAGTTTTGTTTTAGTTTGTGTGTGAGTTAATGAATTCCTGTGCGATCGCCGCACCTGTGGTATTGGGGTAAAGCTTGATCACCTGAGCCATATCATCTCGAACGGCTTCTTCAGATCCGCCAAGTTCTAAAATCGTTTGATCGGCGATCGCTGTGATCAATGAGTTGTATTCGTGTGGGTCCATCGTTCCGCTTGATGGCGTCGATTGTTTAATCTCAGCCAAACGGTTTCGCAGTTGTTGCATTTCAACCTCATGGAGCGCGGCTTCGATCGCTTCGTTGGCGGTTTCAGCTGCTACCAAAATCTCACTGCGATCGGGGTTCGTTCCGGCAGCTGGAGCAGGTTGGGGGTCGGTTGATTTCGGAACCGGCCCGTCGTTCTCGACATTCTCGACCACCTCTGGCCCGTTTGTGTTTTGACCTGCAACAAATGGCCATGCGAAAAACGCTCCAACTGCCAATAAAGTCGCGGCAAGAGCCATGAGCAACGAACCTCGCCACAGTGAATGGGCCGTTTCCGTTTTGGGTACAGTCACCGAAACCGAATTGGTTTTTGCATCCTCATTTGGGTCGCCATTCGAATCGGCGCCCGCATGCGTTTGAGGAATCGCTCGCAAGCTATCCATCAGGTCCGCCGGAACATCAACCTTACGCAGCAGCGCGTCCAGTTGCTGATCGGTCAACCGTTCGTCGGGATCTTTTCTATCTGTCATAACTACTATTTTTGTTTACTGAATGTTTGGAACTATGCGACATATCCGGTTCGAAGGATCGCCGCTTTGAGTTTGTCTCGACCACGTGACAATCGGGAAAGCACGGTCCCACGTGGCACGCTTAAAATTTTGGCGGCTTCTTCTACACTCATTCCTTCCATCGAGACCAACAGCAACGGGAGGCGGTGCTTGTCCTCAAGCGTTGCCAAGGCGGTCTGAACGAGTCCCGCCGAATCACTTTCACCATCGTTAAGGCCAGATTGTTCGGGGACTTGCTCGATATGCTCAATCGAATTAGCGGCTTTTGATTCTTTGCGAATTAATTTTGTGTATTGGTTTCTCAGAATGCTGAACATCCAACTGCGAAGTTTACTGCGCTCTTTGAGTTTGCCGAGGTTCTTCCAAGCTTGTAAATAAGTCTCCTGAACCAACTCGCGAGCGAGGGTCGGATGGGAGGTCAGCCGATAAGCGACTCGGTACATCGAATCAGCGCATGCAGAAACGCAGTCTTCGTATAACTGGCGAAGTTCTTCATCAGATTGCGTCATTTGCATCGGCTCATTCTGCGTATAAGTACCAAAACCGATTTCGCGATTCCGTCTTTCTGCAAGAATTTTCGATTTTACTCGTTTTCAAAGCTTTTTCCGAGTTTTTGAGCAGGTTCGGATCTCACTGTTAAACGGCCAATACGTTATGATTGCCGCGATTCGGCTCAATCGTCATGCACAGCCTGACCTACAGCCCCTTATTTATCTCATCTCAGGATATCAAATAATGAAACTCGAAGTCGACGAGATCGTGATAACGAACTCTGCAGTAGTAGAAGAAGTTCAGAAGCTCGATTTTAGCTGCCCCGTCTTGTTGCAAGTCGATGACGAACACTACCTACAATGGTGGGTCGACGAAGATGATGGCGAAATCGCGTTGTGCTGGCGAAATGGTGGTTGGGACACTTACAAGATATGCGAACTGGGCCAATACGACGGTGAAAAGATCAAGCCGGTATTTCTGGAATACCTTGCCGGCAACCAAAGCGGACTTGATCAATTCGAATGGGAGGCTGGCCAACGGCCCGGTGATCCGGGTGTGATCACAACCGATCACTGGGAGTACTACCCCTGCCAATTCGAAGACGAGTCAGTCGGCTCAATCTTCTACAATCATGGAATATCGGAAATCATCGAAGAACTGGAAGCAACGCAGTGCATCCGATTTCGTTTGACTTTGAATGAACCAACGGAGGAAGGGTTTCCGACGGACGAAGAAAACGATGTCTTGGAAGATATCGCACAGGAATTGGACAAGTTTGTACACGAGCATAATGGCAACTTTTTCGGCCACGTCACCAACCAGGGCACCGTCGTCTTTTACACGTACGCCAATGCAGACCGTGACGCCAGCGTGCGTTTCCTCAAACAAATCGAGAAACAGTTTGGGTACGAAATGGATGTCACCGCCGAAGAGGATCCTGACCGCGGGCGTTACTGGGAGGACCTATTCCCTGACCCGTTTAGCTGGCAACTGCTAAACGATATCAAAGTCACTCAGCAACTGGAGGAAGCCGGCGACGATCTGACTAAGCCAAGACTGATCGACCACTTCGCTTCTTTCGCTTCGCAAGACTCGTTACAGTCGTTTTCCACTTGGGCAACTTCGGAAGGTTTCGAAATTGAAAAGGCAGACGCGGATGAGAATGGCGCCAGGCTTGAGGTGAAGTTCACTCGCGAAGATGCTCCTGAATTGGGAAACATCAACCCGATCACTTTTGGGATTCGTGAAAAGTGCATCGAACTGGAAGGCTCTTATGATGGTTGGGAAACTTTCTTCTTGAATCGGGTGAGCCTGAATAGCTCGCTTTAGTGACGACCTATCTCCAAAACGTCCACCATTTTTTGGCTGGCTTGTCGACAGGTGGTAGATTCGATTTTTCCTTTTTGGGATTTAGTAGCCAGTTCAGAGATTCTACGTCTATTTCCGTTAGTTGGATCCACTCGTCTGGTGGGGCCATATCATTAGTCCCTGTTGCCTGTGCGTAGAATGGCGATGGTCTTCACATTACAAGAATCGAGTCATTAGTCGCCTCCAAGATCCAGCCTTCGAATCTGTTTCCATCTCCGTAGGTGAAGTAAACATCATCTTCGATCTCGACTAGCAGTTGCAATATGTCGCCAGTTTCCATATCCAGTTTGCCCACTTCCCACAAGATAAAAAGAAAGGCCAAGCAGGTTCTTCGTGCTTGGCCTTTTGTTCTTTTACTGGTTAATAATAACCAAAACCGTTTCGATTACTGGTCTTCAATCAAACTGTCTTCGGGGGAGCGACGTCGAAACTGCTCGCCAATACGGTTATCAAGTCTTTCGATTTTTGACCTCCGCTGCTTACCCATCCAGCGGTAGAGTTTATCCACGCTGATTTCTTGAACGGCAAATTCTTTAGCCTGCTTGTCCATCACTTGAATCGCATCGATCACATTTCCGTATGTTTTCGAGTCCGGATCAGGCTGGCCACCTAAAACGAAATAGCGGGTCGCAGAAGTGATTTCACCGACCAGTTCACCGTTCTCATCGTTGTAAGCCGAGACGGTACCACCGTTATTTTCAATGTCTTGAATCAACCGAGGCAGGTCGGAAAAGCCGTCCCTGTCCAGATCAAACTCTCCCGCCAAAGCGATCGAAACTCGAAAGCCTGGATCCCAGACTGCGTTGAGAATCTGGTCGTTCGTCAAGATCGGTTTGCGTGGATCGAGTTCGCTGGTGATACGGGCTTCTGCGGTATGAGGGCCCACGATGTTAGTAATTTCGATGGTAGCCTTGTGGCGGCCCTTTTCGAAGTTGGTTACGTCTTTGCTATACACGGCAAAGGACCTGCCTGTTTTCAGCCCATCTGCAGAACCACGGTTAATCACAACCATTTCGATCTCAGGAGAAACACCCTTAATCAGACCATCAGCCACGTCGAACGTTTCCCGCTCGTACTCATCGACTTTTTGCTTAAGCACGTTATTGTCATCGGTCAAATCGACAACTTGTATGTTGAGTGCAGTAACCTGCTTGCTGACTTCGGTTACTTCTTCTTCCTTTTTTTGATTGATTTTTTTATTGATATCCGTCAGCTTTTCTATCTCATCGCCCAATTTTTTGGCATTTTCAGCATGTTCAGCAACTGCGGCGTTGAATTTGTCGTTCAAATTCTTTACATCTTCCGCAAATTTTATGCTATCGGCTTCTCTGGCAGTTTTCTCTGCTGCAGCTTCAGCACTGGAACGTTCTGCGGCGTTTTGGGCGACTTGGTAGTTGCTCGCAAGTGCTTTCAGGACGGTGCCTCGTTTGTTAATCACCGTTCGGTAAGTGATGTTTTCCTTCTTCTCCCCGCTTCCGAACTGAGCCATATCTTTTTGGAATGCAGTCTGAGTCTTTTTTGTTTCTTCAATGATGTTTTTGACAGCCTCTTGAACTTCTGGGTTACCAGTGCCAATACTAGACATACCCTCAACGTTACGGTTGGCTGAGGTGACATCACTGCTTCCGTCAAACCCGATGTAAGCCCTAACGACTTGAGCCTGTCTTTGGTAAGCCTCAGCGACATTCTTCTCGATCGCTACTTTGGTCTCCATGCTTTTAATCAGCTCTGAATACTCATTGGCTTTGTTGATGCCCATATAGGCCACGACAACTGAAATAATGAGTAACAACACCAAAATGATGATCGCAATCATCGCGCCTTGGTTTTCGCGTGCCATTGAAAAATCTCTCCTCAGAAATCCAGATCTCTGGATCGCACTCTGTGCAAGTTGGTAGGCTCGGATCGTATATCAAAAACGGTCTTGATAAAGAGAAAGGTCGACATTTTTGGATAAGTCCATCAGTCGCTCAACCGTCTCGTCGCCCCATCAATTTGATTCTAAATGCCGGTAAAAATGTGTCAAACTGCAGCGGTTGGGTCAGCAATAAGATCAAAAACAACGAACAACTAAACTCGAAATCCGGGTTGTATGGGTTTTCCACTCCGATCTCGACTTAGTTTAGCTCGATTAGGTGTCTATTGTTGGGTGAAAAAGCGGAAAATTTGTCCAAATTCAATACCCATCAACTGACCGTTTGGTCTGAAACGTCTGTTTTCAGGATAAGTCTAGTATCTAACCGAACAACCTTGAAAACATTGATCAACCGAGGATCTTTCGAAATTAATATTACCTCCAGAGGGGAAGCAATCCACGATTCTCGCTGGTAGCCCCCCTCCTTAACGAGTAAGATTAGTAGTGAGACGGTGGTGCTCACGGGGAATTATCCGACTTTTTGAATAATGCTCATGTGAACGCCCACAATCGAAATGCTTGGCGGCATTTCACCCGAAGCGAATCGTTCTTTCCTTGGAAGGTTCGATTTGTTTCAACTGGATTGGGAGCAGTTCCTTTTAAAAAGCTGGTAGGAGATCGGCGCAACTTTTCGACAGGTAGCGATCCGTTACCTGACAAATTTCCTCAAACAAAAAACCTTCATGTTGACTATCGGTTTGGCCGGTGGAATTGCCAGCGGCAAATCTATTGTTGCTAGACAGTTCGAAGAGCTCGGTGCAAAAGTGCTGGATGCAGATGGTTTGGGACATGAAGTTCTGAGGCAAGAAGTTGTCGTCCGAGAGATCCTCACAGCCTTTGGTCCTGAAGTTGTGAATTCAGACGGTCAATTGGATCGCCGATCAATCGCAGGGCTGGTTTTTGAGCAAAGTGATCAAGCCAAAAAGAATCTGTTAACTCTTGAGCAGATTACACACCCCAAAATTAGCGAATTAATTCGTGCTCGCATTGGACAGTACAGAGACGAGAAATGCCCTGCGGCGGTTCTCGATGCACCCGTAATGTTCAAAGCAGGCTGGGATCGGATGTGCGACAAGATTGTTTTTGTGCAAACCGATTTCGAAATCCGCTTAAAAAGAGCAGTAAAAAGAGGTTGGAGTGAGCAGGAATTCCTTGAGCGCGAAGCCTCGCAAACACCGATTGAGGTCAAACTTTCCAAAGCGACCGACGTGATTGATAACAATAATGGACTCGCAGAAACGAATCAGCACGTAAGACGACTTTGGGAAAAATGGAACCTGATGTTTGTTACATGAAATTAGGAGAAGGCCGACTCGCAACAAGATTTGAATGACTCCATTCAAATCTTGAGCAAGCGCCTGGAGGAAGAACCATGTCAGAAACTTTTCGACAAAACAAGCACTCGAATCGGCGAAAGCGCCATCCGCAAGACAACCCCGAAGTTGAGGCCAAAATGGTTGAGCTAGAATCTTCAGGAGAACCGCTTTCCCTCGCGGAGACTTTATCTATCAAAGAAGCAAAAGCATCCTCCAAATCGGACGTTGACGCTGAAGAGCGGAATATCATCAACGTTACCGAGCTGCAAAAAATGACCATCAAGCAATTGATGGCCTATGCCGCAAAAGAAAAAGTCGAAGTCAAACCGGGAATGCAACAACGCGAACTGATGATGGAGATCATCAAAAGTCGTGTGACAGAGCGCGGAATCATGTTTGGCGAAGGAACGTTACAAATCCTGCCCGATGGTTTTGGGTTTTTGCGGTCACCCGAGTACCACTATCTGAGTTGCCCGGACGACATTTACGTGTCACCCAGCCAGATTCGAAAATTCAACCTGCGAAACGGTGCGATCGTTAGTGGGCAAATCCGCCCTCCGAAAGAGAACGAGCGATATTTTGCGCTGCTGCGTGTCGAAGCCATCAACGGCTTGGACCCCAATGAAAACTCCAGCCTGGTTCAGTTTGACGATTTGACTCCGTTGCATCCCAACCAAAGGATCATTATGGAGCACGATCCGAAAGAACTATCGACTCGGATTATGGACATGGTCACCCCGATCGGATTCGGGCAACGAGGTCTGATTGTCAGTGTCCCCCGCGCCGGCAAGACGATGTTGATGCAGCGGATGGCACAGGCCGTGGTCAAGAACTACCCCTCTGCCTACGTCATCATGCTGTTGATCGACGAGCGCCCCGAAGAAGTCACCGACATGGAGCGTGAAGTCAAAAGCGAACGATGCGAAGTGATCAGCTCGACGTTTGACGAGCCGCCATCGCGACATATTCAGGTCGCCGAGATGGTACTGGAAAAAGCCAAGCGGTTGGTCGAAAGCGGCTTGGATGTCATTATCTTTCTCGATTCAATTACGCGACTGGGACGTGCTTGGAACTCTGAGTGCCCTCAGTCAGGCAAGACACTTTCTGGTGGCTTGGACGCCAACGCCATGCAAAAACCCAAAGCCTTTTTTGGATCGGCTCGAAAAGTCGAAGAAGGCGGTTCCCTAACGATCATGGCCACTGCTTTGGTCGATACAGGCAGTAAGATGGACGACGTTATCTTCGAAGAATTCAAAGGAACGGGTAACATGGAAATCGTTCTCGATCGAGCTCTTGTTGATCGACGGGTTTGGCCTGCCATCGATATTAATGCCAGTGGAACGCGGAGAGAAGAAAAACTGTTCGATCCGGAAGAGTATGAACGAATTTGCATGATTCGCCGAGCACTTAGCGAACTGAATCCTCCCGACGCGATGCAGCAACTGGTCGACAAAGTGCGCAAGTATAAAACGAATGCTGAATTTCTGATGAGTATCCAGCCTTCTGATATCTAAGATCCAAAACGGCCGCGTATTATGACCGGAAGGCTTTACACCAAAAGCTGAGCAGCAAATATCACTCGTTCTCCAAACCGACAACGGGTTAGCCCCTAATGAAACAAGAATTTATTTCTGAACGGCGTCCGAGCTATTCACAACAGGCAGCCTACCGTTCATAATCCGACGCCTCATACTTACTTTTCTCCTTATCCTTTCGAATCTGATTAGTACTTCGGTTTTCTCATGGTAAATGAATTTCGCGCGGAGGATTCCAGTGTCTCGCAACACCGGTTCGCCGTTATCGTCTCTCAATACAACACGAGAATTACCAGTAGCCTGCACCAAGCTGCGTTGGCGACTCTGGCAGATAATGATGTCCCTGAAGAAAACATCGATGTTGTCTGGGTGCCTGGCGCATGGGAAATCCCTTTGATGGCCAGAAAACTGCTCGAACAAAAACGCGTTTCGGCTGTCGTTTGTTTGGGTTGTGTAATCCGGGGAGAAACGACGCATGACCAGCATATCAACCGTGAAGTCAGCCAAAGCCTTAGCCAACTGGGCCACGAATTTGGAGCACCTGTCGCGATGGGGGTGCTAACCTGCAACACCGTTCAGCAAGCCGAAGCACGCGCCGGTGGAAATCGCGGAAACAAGGGAGTCGAAGCGACTCAAGCAGCAATTGACATTTTGCGGTTGATTGACCAGCTGAAAAGCTAATACTCTGGTCAAACTATTTTCAGAACGAATCAAAACTAGATGTCTACACGCAGTCGAGCACGTCAAGTCGTATTGCAAGTGCTTTTTCAATACGATCTCAACGAAGAATCCGCGACCGAACAGCAACAACAGTTCGTAAACACTCGCTTGAATAACGCCGAAGGCCTGGTTCGCTTTGCGACCCAACTGGTCGGCGGAGTTCGGGGCAATCAAGCAGAACTGGATGCAGCGGTTCAAGCCGCGGCCAACAATTGGAGTGTACCCAGAATGGCCGTTACTGATCGCAATATCTTGCGACTGGGGGCTTATGAACTGATTCATACGGATACCCCCGCCTCGGTCGTAATCAACGAAGCGATTGAACTGGCAAAGCGATTCGGAAGCAACCAATCTTCCGGATTTGTCAACGGGATCCTCGATCGTGTGCTTAAATCGGCAAAACCTGAGGCGGTTTCTGAATCTGCCGATACCAACGACCAAGCAACGGGCGATGCAGGCAATACGGACCCTGCCAGCGAAAGCCCTTAGACTTTAGACAAACAAGTCCACTCCTCGCAGGTCCGGTCTCGTTTTCGCGCTGATTGTGAGTTTTCCGTAACTGGTTCTCTTGTTAAGATCGCAGCTTAACTGACCATCCATTTTCCCAAGTTATCCAATGGCTCGCTGGAATCCTTTTTCGCGCAAAAAGAAGAACACAGAAGAAACACCCACACCTGATCCGGTTCAAACTCCCGAACCGCAAACACCCCCTGTGGAACCAGCCTCTCCCATAGAACCTGCTGAAACCGTCGCGCCAGCTGAACCAACCACGACCGCTGAAAAGACTCCCGAGGTTACACCTCAAAAGACGGAGCCGCTGGCCGAACCGCCTGCCCCCTCCCCAGCCACCACTGAACCACCTCAGGCAACGGAGGCCGAACCAGAACCTCCCCAAGAGCCAGAGCCTAAAAAGAAGCGAGGTATTCTGGGGTTCATCAAAAGCGGATTCGTCAAAACTCGCAACGCTCTCAACACGGACATCCGTGATATCTTCAAGAGCGAAGGCCGCATCGTGGACGACGCATTTTGTGAGGAGGTTTTTGCGGCTTTGATCAAAACCGATATGGGCGCAGGACCGGCTGCCAAAATTCGTGACGACATCAAATCCAAGTTCCGCGCGCGGAAGATGTTTAAAAAGGATTTGATCGAATCTGCTCAGACCACAATTCGCGAAATCATGGAGCAGGAATCACCCGATCTGAAATCAGCCGACTCCGGACCAACGGTAGTAATGGTAGTCGGTGTCAACGGATCAGGAAAAACGACTTCGATCGCAAAGCTTACCAACCGCTTTCGTGAACAAGGCAAATCAGTTGTCTTGGGCGCAGGCGATACTTTTCGCGCAGCGGCCGTCCAACAACTTACCATTTGGTCGGAGCGATTAGGTGCTGAGATCGTCACAGGCGATCAGGGCAGCGACCCGGCCAGTGTTGCATACCGAGCTGCCGATACGGCGAAAAAGTCGAACGCAGACATTTGCATTATTGATACCGCCGGTCGCTTGCAGACTCAACGTAACCTCATGGACGAGCTGACTAAGATTCGAAACACGATCGGAAAAGTGATTCCCGAGGCACCTCACGAAGTCTTACTCGTACTGGACGCCACGGCCGGTCAAAACGCGATCAGCCAAGCCAAAGGGTTTTCCGAAGCGGCCGGTTGCACAGGAATCGTACTTGCCAAACTGGACGGAACGGCAAAGGGTGGTGTCGCCATTCCAATTCGTCAAGAATTTAATCTGCCCGTTAAGTTTATTGGACTGGGTGAAACCCCTGATGCGTTTGCAGTATTCAATGTCGATCAGTACGTCGAAGCATTATTTGACGAAATGGAATGACCGGTATTACAATTGATGTGTCCACATGCTTTGGGTGACGCGATTGCCTGACGTGTACGTGAATTGAGTGTCTCTTTAACTATTTGATTTGGAGGTGAAGATGAGCGTTTCAAAATGCAGCCATTTGATTTTTGCAACTGCCGTAGTCGTCACATTGCTACCTGCCATCACTCAGGCCCAGTCAACCGACTATCGTTTCGAGGGCAATAGTACCTATACCTACGTTGCCGGATTCGCCGGAGCTTTTCTTTTTGACATCAGCGGTACATTCACACTAAATGAGAACGCGAGTTCTGCAACGGCCACGGACGTTGCTTTGATATTGACCCCCGATCCGTCGAATCCAATAGACCTGAATGTTCCTTTGACCAGCGCTAGTGGAGTTGCGGAATTGCTCGAAAGCGATTTGTTTTCCATTGCAATTTCCGACCCGGACCAAACAGTTTATCAATCGACGTTCAGCGAGGTTTTTCCCAATGATCCTTTGTCGATTACTGTCGATAATCTCTCCGCCAACAGGTTGGTGACCTTAAGTGGTGCTGGAAGTAATGATCCTTTCCCAATTGTCGTAGATGGGACTAGCTTTCGGTTTTCTGCGACAGCGGTTGCGGTTCCAGAACCAACTGGTTTAACAGCTTACCTGCTGCTGGCGATCACATTTACTGCCAAGAGAAGACGCAGGACCTAGTTCGCAAACCATAGCTAGAACCGATGGCGGATTGCCGATTCGGACATAGCCGGATAAATTCATAGTCGCCTTTCAAGCCTGGATTTAAAAAGCCTCTAGTATGAAACTCATCATCGCAATCATTCAGCCGGACAAACTGGAAAGCGTCAAGGACGCATTGTCTGAAGTCGAAGTCTTTCGGCTCACGATTATGGACTGCCAGGGCTTTGGGCGACAAAAGGGAAATCCAGAGATCTTCAAAGGGGATGAATTTACCTTGAACTTGCGCCGCAAAGTTCAATTGCAGATTGCGGTCAATGAAGAATTCGTGGAACCCACGATCAAAGCGATTTCCGAAGGCGGAAAATCGGGTGAGCAAGGTGAAATCGGCGACGGCAAGATTTTCATCCTGCCCATGGATGATTGCGTTCGCATCCGAACCGGCGAACGCGGCCCCACCGCAATCTAAGCCACGCTATTCATTCAAGCCGTTTTAATCCACGCCGTTTTTGATTCAGCGGCTAGAAGTTTTCCCCGGTGCCTTTGGTTAGCGCCATAAATGCCGATTCGAGATTGATTTCTTCTTCGCGGAACAAAGTCAATCGCAGCCCGTTGTCCATCAGCACTCTGGGGAGCTCTGAGTAATCGGAATCGGTACTCCCGAGTGTCACCACCAAGTGACCATCGCCCTCAGCAACCGAGTCGACGATTGGGTGTGCTTTTAAAACCTCTTGGGCTTTTTGCTGATCTTCTTTAACACCGACGTAGAGAACGATTTTCTCACGAACCTGTTTCATGACTTCGGAGACTTCCGCGGAGACCTTCATCACTCCGCGATCGATCACACCGATCTTGTTACAAATATCGGCCAACTCGGGAAGGATATGGCTGGAGACGACGATCGTTTTTCCCGTCTTGCCCAACCGACGAAGAAGGTTTCGCATTTCGATTCTGGCACGCGGGTCCAATCCCGAAAGCGGCTCATCCAGCAACAGAACTTGAGGATCATGCAACAGCACACGAGCCAACCCCAAACGTTGTGTTTGCCCGCGAGAAAGTGTGTTGGCAAACGCGTCCCGTTTGAAATCGAGGTCGACAATATCGAGCATCTCGTTGCATTTTTTTCTTCTTGCTTCCCCTTTGATTCGATAGGCAGCCGCGAAAAACTCCAAATACTCGATCACTTTCATATCGTCGTAGACACCAAAAAAGTCAGGCATATACCCAACCAACCGCCGGATCTCCTTCGGATTTTTGTAGATCGAATGGCCACAAACGTAAGCCTCGCCAAACGTAGGTTCCAGTAGCGTTGCGATAATACGCATCGTGGTGGTCTTACCCGCACCGTTGGGTCCAATAAAGCCAAACAGATCGCCTTCGCTAAGATCCAGTTCGATCCCTTTGATCGCGAACATGTCGCCATATTGTTTAGTTAGATTCTCGGTTCGAATCACGGTCCAAATCTTTCTTTGAGAATTTAGCGGGACTTCTTTTCCACCGGCAATATAAAACGTAGCAAAGTCGTCTGACGGTCTGCAAAATCATCGGAAGATTTACCATCAATGGTCACTCGACCGACGTTGGATTTAATCTGAGCCACCATCACAGCGCGACCACAATACAACTGGTCTTTCATTTCAACTCGATTTTGAAAGCCATGAGTCAACGAGGTATAGTCTTTGCCACCGGCCGCGCTATAAAACATCATCATATCAGCGATTCTTTCCAGATCCGCAGAACTCGGATCCCAGGGAACGTTCTGACCACGATCTGTTTTTTCCGTCGTCTTCTTTCGACCGGTCATGTAACTTTTCAAAGTTCGCACGCGAGGTCCACTGAGCAGGTCCAACGTTTCGTTGGCGTCCAGATTGTCGAGAATGTAAACATAATTCTCGAACATGACACGCACGTTGGTAAGCTCAACATCCAACGGATTGGTAATCTGGCCTTCCAGTTGGGTAGTAGTCGATCGCAAGCGGCTTTCGATCCGTGGCTCAAACGATCCCGACCAATGGGTCAGCATCGCCATACTGGATGAAACCTGCAACGGAACCTCTTCAAGCGAAGTGGAAACCGGCCCATCGGCGACTGACTGCGAAGCGATCTCATAGCCACCCTGCCCCGTCGAGAAACCGGCCTTGGTTTGCATCCCGCCCAACCCATTGCCGGGCGATCCCAACCAACTGCTTAATTGAGAATCCAAGTTCAGGCCGAACTCATTGTCCGCGTTAAAGCTGAGCGAATGAACAACCGATTCCGGGCTGAAGATATTGGTCCAAGTGGTGCCATGAAACCGCTTGGAGACCGAATCGATATCAATAATCTCAAGCTGGTTGACTTGTAAAATTTTAGGGCGCGACCAATTTGCAAGTCCGATCGCCAGTCCGCTGAACAGCAACGTGACCAAAGTGAACGTAACCCAAGTCATTTCCATCTTGCGAAAGACTTTTTTGAGCAAAAAGAAATCGCCAGGGCCGATACAAAGAAGGTAAAGCCCAATCAACACGGCAACCATCGTAAAGTTCACCAATTGGACCTGACTGAACTGCTCCAAGGGAACTTTCATTTGCCCCGAGAGATCGGTGTAGCCCAAGTGCGATGCTCGTGACCGTCCCGAGTCGGCGTTTCTGCTGGATTGGCCGGCGGCTTGCGACTCCAGCAATTGACTGAACATTACAGGAAGGCCTTTCCAATCCACAAAGGCAGGATCAGCCAAATCAAAGCTGATGAAAACGATCTGCCCTGAACCACGGGACTGGCGCACAATCAAAGGCTGCCCTTTCTGAGCCAATATCGTGTTGCCATCAGTGACCTTGATTTGCGCGATCGGAAGTTTTTTGGCGTCCAATCGTTTTTTCGTAAAGTTGTCCAGTTGGATCATTGACTTGAGGATCGTCGTTTCGGAAAACTCACCGATATTAAAACGGGCAAGCGGTCCCTCAGCTGACAACGCACCCTCGCTGCCATTGCTGGAAACAAACAACCTTCCACCACGCATCACCCATGACTCAAGCGCCTGCCACTGCCTGGGCTGGACCTCTTGGATTTGTTTAATGTCGGTGCTTAAGAGAAAAACTGTATTTACCCCATCGTATCCAAACCAATGAACGGGCAATTGACTGCCGCGCTTCAGACCAACAATCATTCCGCCTTCTTCACCATACAGCTCTTCGATCGTTTTACCAAGAACGGTGTCGGTCGCATCGTTGGCACCGATCGTGACAGTCAGCTTTGAAGTCGAAGCGGCGATTTTGAATTGACTTGAACTCAACGAGATCGTTTGTTCGCCAAGCCGTTCATCCTTTGCATCTAGCAATGCGACTTTGAGATTGCCAAAGACACGGCCAACACAAACCCACGCTTGATACGTGTCTTCGCCGACCTGAGTCAGTTCTCCCGAGTATTTAACTTGGTTCCCATTTCCGTCCGGAGCAGTGATCGCGAACCGAGTCGGTTGAATATCGCAAACCAGGATCGAAACGGGCAGCCACTTACCGAGCTTTACATTCTGGTCGAAACCAACATCGACAGAAACGATTCCGGGCTGTTTCGCTTCTTCTGGTTGCTCTGCATCTTGAGCAATCGCCATAGTGCCAATCAGCCAAGCCAGCATGCATAAGCATCCGAGGCGTATCTGTTGCAAATTGGCAGTAAATAAAGGCATGAAAATGGGCGACTGGGTCGGGTGCAAATGGGAACGATACAGAATAATTGATGTCCGCAAGATCGGAAATGGTCTGCGACTGTATCGTCGGGAATAAGGCTCAAAGCTCAAGGCTTAAGGCTTTTCTTCATCCGGACAAACACAGACCAGCCGCAAACAACCGGGACAGCCTTTTCCGTACTTGTCCGCAACGGCCTGGTTCAAATCGATATCGCAAACGTTGGCAATCGTTGCCAGCCAAGCCAGTACGTCCGCGAACTCTTCACTTAGATTCTTCCGATCATCCAATCGCAGTGCACTGCTCAACTCTCCAATCTCTTCCATCAGCCACATAAACGTACCTTCGACTCCACGCGCTACGTCTTTTTCGTAGTACATCTTGTGAATGAGTTTTTGGAAGTCATTTATTGATACGTCGTTGACCGGTTGGGAGGTCATACCAAACCACCTTTACTCTGAAATTTTCTTGGGAGTTGTCGCAATTTGAATTTCGCCGTCCACAATCCGAGTCTCAAACGCGTCAATTTTGACTTGGGGACTATCACACCAAGCCCCATCGCGAATATCAAATCGCCAAGCGTGCCAGGGGCAGGAGACCTGACATCCCTCCAGATGCCCCGCAGAAAGCGCGGCGCCCATGTGCGGACATTGATCTTCGATCGCGTACAATTGACCATCGACTAAAAAAACGGCGATCGCTCGATCTTGAACATCGTACGATCTGCCTTCGCCTTCTGAGAGTTCGTCGATTTTGCCTACCGAAACGAATTGGGTTTCGGCAGACTCGGTTTGTTGTGGCGTTTCGTCACTGGAGGTGGGAGGCATTACTTCTTTTTTCTTATTCGCATATTTACAGTGCTGACCGTGCTGGTGTTGATCGCCGTTTCGCGGATCGGCTGTGAGATCGTGTACTCGTTGCGAAATTCACTGGCTACGAAGTGTTTCGCTTCGGAATCGTAGTACAGTTTTCCCTCACCTCCAGAACCTACAAATTCGGCATCGCCTGCATCGGGTTGCTGAGTCAAAGAGGATTTTGAGTTGACTGAGATCGCCTTCAACGTTTGCCCTTCGAATTCCGAATCCCCATCGAAAGTGAATTGATCATTGATGGCAAAAGTTCCGATTTCCGTCGTCGCTTCTCGATCGGCAGTCCAAGTTTCACCAGCTGCGAATTTCGATTTTGGCAGAACCAGAATCGCTTGGCCGAATATTTCTTTCAGCCCCTCGGGCGTTAACAGCTCTCGCATTTTCATTGAGCCGGGTGCGTTTCGGATCGCATCCAGTGTTTCCGGCGAAGCAACCACGGTATCAATTGTACCGTTGGCTTGCATGGTTACCGTAAAGTTCGCGTTGACCAGAGGCTTAATCTGTTTGAGCATGTTCTTGGCGACTTTACTTTCTGCTTCTTCGGAACTGGTATCCACAACGATCTTGGTCGCCTGAGCATCTTGGCCCGCACGCAATTCTCCAACTTGCGGCACATACATCGTCATCACGATCTGATTGATCGTCTGGTCGATCGTCGCCACTCCCTCAGGTGAAACGGCAGAGACGTTCCAGTCCATCATCAATTGGACTCGGGATCCGATTTTGCGTTCAATCAAATTAAATTCGCTGGTAACGATCGTTTCCTGATCAAAGGTAACGGAAAAAGCATCACCGCTTTTAAAGTTCCAAGCGATCTCCTGCGCGTTAGCGGAGACGCTACTAAAAAACGCGATTGCCAAAACGACAAAGACGCCGATCGAATTCACCAAGCCTTGTTTGTACTTCATTTCGCTTTCCTCTGACGTTGGAAACGTTTAAACATCTATCGAAAGCCCCGGTTGCAGCACGACGGGTTCGGCCTGAGTCGAATCGCGCACCAATTTTGCCCACGCCTCTGCGTCTTGTTCGATCGGCGGCCAAGTCCCGTAGTGAGCGGGCAAGACCTGTTTGGGCTGGATCAGCTTGATCGCTTCGATGCTGTCGGCTGGGCCCATTGTAAACCAATCGCCGATCGGCAAGACGGCTACATCAACGCCCTGATACAAACTCATGTCCGAAAACAAACCGGTGTCGCAAGCGAAGTACACACTTTTGCCTTCAGCCGTAACAATAAAACCCGCAGCAACTCCGCCCGGTGATCCATCAGGCAGTTGACTACTGTGCTGGGCCATCGTCATTTTGACTTTACCGAACGGCAATTCGATCGAGCCGCCCAAGTTCATTCCAACCGTTTTTTCTACCGAATGATTCTTGCTGAACCATTCCGCAATTTCGTAGATGGCAACCAGCGTCGCGCCGGTTCGATTGGCGATCGCAGCGGCATCGGCCACGTGGTCGAAATGGCCATGTGAAATCAAGATGTAATCAGCTTCAACGTCAGCAGCTGCAACAGTCGCCGAGGGGTTGTCGTCGTAAAAAGGATCAAGAACGATCCGTTGATCGCCCGCTTCGATCAGCCACGTTCCATGACCGTGCCATGTTAGCTTCATGTTTTTTCGCTTGTTTGATTTGAACTAGTATCGAGTTTTGCAGAGGAGAATTACCTATATCGTTACGTCGCCGCGCAGGAAGCGGTTCATGTTGACCTTGTAGTTCTCGACTCCAGGTTGACCGTAAGGGTTGATTCCTATCAATCTTCCTTCGACAACCGTGGCCAGCATCAGCATTTGCAACAACTGCCCAACCGAGCTTTCGTCACAAGCCGGTAAACGAATATCGGTGGTGGGTCGATTATCGTCGAGATAAGCTTTGTTGGTTCCGCGAATCGCTGCGGTCATAACATCAGGTAAACTTTTGTCGGCGATCTCATCCAGCAGGTCTTCGTTGTGGCCAATGGTCCCGATCGGCAAGTGATCGTAACGCCACGATTCAAGGATCAGATTGTTGATCAATTTGTCTCTTCGACCTTCCTGATGTTGCTGGGCACGAGAGTGCAAATCGCGAGTGTTGACCACGGTTAACGGGAACGCGCCCACTTCGGCTTTACCCAAACTTTCAGCCAGTAGTTGGTCGTACCAAAGTCCAACCGACTCCAACGAGTTCGTCCAGGCAGACAACAAACGATTTCGACAACCGTGTTTATCTTCCAGCAAGTGGTTGATCGCAACATAGTCCAGCACCGCATTTTCGCCGGGAGCGGCAAGCCGGAAGTGATCGTTCATGGCCGCAGCCGATTCCAGCAATTTGACGACATCAATCCCAAGAATTGCCGCGGGCAACAAGCCTACTGGCGAAAGCACAGAGAACCGTCCGCCGACTCCATCGGGAACAATGAAGCGGTCCGTGCAACCGATCGAATCGGCCAGCGAGGCCAGCTTGCCAGAAGCACCCGTGATCGGAATCAAGTGGCTTGCCAAATGCTCTTGGCCAAACGTTTCCGTAAACGCGTTAATGAATTGGCGAAGCGCTCCAGCCGTTTCCAACGTGCCACCACTTTTACTGATCACAACGATCACCCAGCGATCATCGGGTCCGGTGCCACCTTGTCGTAGCAATTCCAGCAAGCCCTGAGTACTGTCGTTATCGACGTTGTACCCAGCAAAATACATACGCGGTCGACCACCGCGCGCCGCAGCAGGGCGTTCGTTGAAAAACGGTTCGACGCATGACTCCATCAGAGCGCGAGCGCCCATGTACGACCCACCGATTCCTAACACGACGACCCGATCAACACTTTCGCGTATTCTTTTTGCCGTGGCGAGGATCTGTGCGAGTTCGCTATTGGCTCGGTCTGTTTGATAGGCGTCGAGAACCCTTTCCGGCATCTCCAAAAAGCCCGCATCCAACGGTTGCTTTTCAGCCGGAATCTCTTTCCCGCTCGCATACAAAGTGAGGTCTTCGTTTAAAACCTCATCACGAGCTTGGTTCAAACGATCGTCGAGACCGCGGACATCTGCTTCAGCAAGTCCGTTTGGTAGTAAAGCGCCAGAGGGATCAAATTGAATTAGTTTTATACCTGCCACGAGTATTTCCTGTTATCTATTGAGCAAAGGAGAATTCCGGACCGTTATTGTGACGGAATTTTCGATTGAAAAACAGGGCCTGAATTTCGATGATCGACAAGGCAAACCAAGGCTTTATAAAGTGGCGAAAGATTGTCAGAGGAACAAGTACTTGCCAAGCCGTACAAAACATATACATTTGTGCACATCCAAACCATTAAAACGGGAGAGGGACCATGTCTGAAATACTGACCTCAGCCAAAACCGCTGGCTTGAATTCAAACAACATCGGGTCATCCGATTCGGAATCAGAAGCTCGGCTTTTGAGCGCTATGGCTCAGCATTGGGGCTTTGATAGTTTTCGGCCTCTACAGTTGGAAGCGATGTTATCGGTCATGAACGACCGAGACTCCTTGGCCGTTTTCCCGACGGGAGCAGGTAAGTCACTTTGCTTTCAAGTTCCTGCCATTTGTCGAGACGGAATGGCGGTCGTCGTCTCTCCGCTGATCTCGTTGATGAAGGATCAAGTCGACGCTCTGCAAGCGTGTGGAATCAGCGCTGCATTTTTAAACAGCTCACTGTCTGCCAACGACGAAGCCGAAATTTTGCGCAAAGCAACCGGTGGTGAACTCAAGCTACTCTACATGGCTCCGGAACGCCTGCTCACTCAACGAACTCAACACTTGTTGAACGAATCCAACCTGTCGTTCTTTGCGATAGACGAAGCGCATTGCGTTAGCCAATGGGGCCACGACTTTCGTCCGGAATATCGCGGCTTGGCAGCTTTAAAGGAACGACACCCCAACGTCGCCATTCACGCTTACACGGCAACGGCAACCGAAGAGGTTCGCAGCGATATCGTTGTTCAGCTCGGACAGAAAGACGCAAACGTACTAGTCGGTTCTATGGATCGACCGAATTTGGTGTTTCAGATTCGCAGACGTGAACGCGGTATCGATCAATTGGTCCAAGTGGTGAATGATCACACTGGCGAATCCGGCATCGTCTACTGCATCAGTCGCAAAGAGGTCGAAGCAACGTGCGCGGCGTTTTGCCAACTGGGCATCTCAGCCCTCCCTTATCATGCAGGCCTGACAGCCGAAACACGTATCAAAAATCAGGAAGCGTTTTTGCATGAGGAAGCAGATGTTGTGGTCGCGACCGTAGCTTTTGGGATGGGAATCGACAAATCGAATGTCCGATATGTGATTCATGCGGGCATGCCAAAATCGCTGGAGGCTTATCAACAAGAAAGCGGACGAGCGGGGCGCGATGGTTTAGATGCTGAATGTTGGATGTTCTATCGTACCGGAGACTTTTCAACCTGGAGCCGGATGCTCGAAAAGTCCGAATCCCATTCCGGTCGCGAGGGTGCTTTGGCGGCGCTCAAGTCGATATCCGATTTTTGCAACGGGACAACTTGCCGCCACGCCGCACTTGCTGCTCACTTTGGAGAAACCCTTGAGCAAAAAGATTGTGGCGCATGCGATGTTTGCCTGGATCAATTAGACATGGTCGACGACCCTTTGATACTTGCTCAAAAAATCGTCTCCTGTGTCCACCGTGTCGATCAAAGGTTCGGTGCCGGGTACGTGGCTCAGGTTCTCACCGGTTCTTCCGATCAACGAATTTTGCAAAACGGACACGACCAAGTCAGCACTTACGGTCTGCTTAGTGAAGAGAACAAGCGAAGCGTGCGTGATTGGATCGAGCAATTGATCAGCCAGGATTTCCTGATTCGAACGGGTGAATACAACGTCGTGCAAATTACGAATCTAGGTCGCCAACTGCTGCGAGGTGAAGTCACTCCTCGGCTATTAAAGGGACGAGAACCTTCTTCGCCAGCCAAGTCGACTCAATCGACGGCCTCATGGGAAGGTGTTGATCGCGATCTGTTCGAGAACCTGCGACAATTGCGTTCCGAATTTGCCAAGAAACAGCAAGTTCCCACGTACGTCGTTTTCAGTGATGCCTCGTTGCGTGATATGTCGCGGCGAAAGCCATCGACGCTGGAGGCATTTCGAATAGTACACGGTGTCGGACAGAAGAAGCTAACTGACTACGGCGAACCTTTTTTGGCAGCGATCGTTGCCCATTGTGACAATTGCAATTTGGAGATGGATGTTGCTCCGACCATCTCAAACTCGGGAGCGGCTAAATCGACTCCCAAGTTACCCAAAGCAAACGCTCTTGCATCGTTTCCACATTTCGAAGCGGGGCTAAGCATACCTCAAATTGCAGAAAAGATCGGTCGCGCAGAGTCAACAGTGCAAGGCTATTTGCAAGACTTTATCCAAGCCCAGAAAATTACAGACCCATCTCCTTGGGTTAATGCCCAAACAGCCACAGCAATTGAATCGGCCCGCACTAAACTTGGGCCCGGCCCGTTAAAGCCTCTGTTTATAGAGTTGAAAGAAAAGGTGTCCTACAACGACATCCGAACGGTACTCTCATGCCTTGAAAACAAAAGTTCCAGTTAGCGGTGCGCCAAATCTGAAGCGAAAGGTGCCATCCTTATTCGAAGGGAGGGTGCCATGCTTATTCGGAGGTGATGGTGCACAACATAGACTGGAGCCGACCGATTTGACTGTATTTTTTTCATAACTTACAACAAGAACGTTCGCTACCCGTTCACGGCTCATCCCTTTTTCTCTTTAAATATTGCCATGACAAATTCAAAACTTGCTTCGAAGATGGTCTTGTTACTACTCGGTCTGATTTGTCAGTTCTTTCTTCCGAGCCCTCTAAGCGCACAAGATACCAAAACCGAAACCGTTCGTTTTGCGACCTTTAACACCTCGCTCTATCGAAAAGAGCACGGCCAACTGATGACCGAACTGGAAGAAGACCACCACAAAAAGCCAGCGCAAATCGCTGCGGTCATCCAAAACGCGCGGCCTGATGTCATTTTGCTTAACGAATTTGACTACGACGAAGAAGCAGCGGCTGCGAAATTGTTCGTAAAGAACTACTTGGGCAAATCGCAGCAAGATCAAAAACCGATCGAATATCCGTATGTCTATTGCGCTCCAGTTAATACCGGCGTGGATTCGGGCGTGGACATGAACATGGACGGAAAGAAGACAGGCACTACCGTAGACGCGTTTGGCTACGGAACCCACCCTGGCCAATATGGCATGGTCGTACTTTCCAAATTTCCGATCGACACCGATAACGTGCGAACGTTTCAGAATTTCCTTTGGAAGGACATGCCGGACAATTGCTGGCCCGTCGATCCTGCAACCGGAAACTCATTCTACAACGACGAAATTAAAGAGGTCTTTCGTTTGTCTTCGAAAAGCCACTGGGATGTTCCGATTCAAATCGGCGAGCAAACGATTCATTTTCTAGTCTGCCATCCCACTCCGCCCGTTTTTGATCAGGAAGAAGACAGAAACGGTTGTCGCAACTACGACGAGATTCGTTTCTGGGCCGACTACGTCGCACCTGCCCAAAGCCAATACATTTACGACGACCAAGGCCAAAAAGGAGGGCTCGACGAAGGAGCCAACTTTGTGATCGCAGGTGACCTGAACGCCGACCCCAACGATGGTGAAAGTCGCGAAGGAGCGGCCAAACTGTTAACGACTCATGAACTGATCAACAACGACTTTGTCCCCGCTAGTCTTGGAGCGGTGGATGCAGCCCAACAATCAGGCAGGAAAAACAGTGAGCATACTGGCGACCCTGCGCAGGACACGGGTGATTTTAACGACAGAAGTGTTGGCAACCTGCGAATCGACTATGTGTTGCCCTCGAAGACTTTGGAGGTCAAGGATTCAGGCGTGTTCTGGCCTAAGTCAGACGATCCAAGCTATCCACTTTCCCTGGCAACCGATCATCGTCTCGTTTGGATCGACATCCAGCGGTAGGTCCTAGTTTCGCAAATTCGTCAGCGTTAGGAACCGTCGTAGGTTTCAGGGTAGATAACGACTTCGATACGCCGATTTTTATTAATCCCGCTACCGTCCGCCGATTGAGGATGTCTCAAGCGATTACTGCCCATGGCCATTGTGAACATTTGGTTTTTAGGCAGGCCAAGCTTGCTCAGAAAATCGAAAACGGCCAACGATTGGGTCGCAGTGAGTTGATGGTGTGTCGTCGTGGCGGGCTGAATTTGTGTACCGTCCCAGTGAGCTTCGATACCGATGATTTGTCTGGGGAAATTACGACTGATCGCAGTCGACAGATTTTGCAACAGGTGAGAGTGGGCGGCATTGATTTGATACGAGCCCTGATGGAAAAGCTGGTCGGTTGGAATTTCAACGCGAATAACGTCGCCATCCATACGCGCTTCGACGCCGGGAATCTGAATCTGAGGCAGCTTTTGCATCAGACTGTTGTTGGCACGAAGTGTGGCGTTGGCAAAACGGCTACCGCCGGACGATGCTTGAGAAAACTGCGCTTCCTGAGCTTGCTGGGCCAGTTGCTGTTGTAATTGACCTTGGCTTTGCCCCATTTGCTCCAGTTGAAACTGAGCATTGGCCAATGCTTGATCGCCTGCAGTTCGTTCAACTTGCATCTGTTGCAGCTGGCTGGTGTTGTCAGCCAACTGCTGTTTGAGTTGATAGGTGTAATCGTTTGCCACTTGCAGCTTTTGCTTCATCGCTGCCAGCTCAGTTACAAGCTGCTGATTGTCAGAGTCGAATCGGCCCAATCGCCCGTTTAGCGAGCGGACTTCTTCCATCAAACTTGAGAACTGCTGATGTTGAGCCTGCTGTGCCGCAGGATTGATGTTCAGATTCTGACCACCATTTCCGATATTAGCGAAGCCTCCAGCGTTAGCTGGATCCCAGTTCGAAGGGCCGACATACTGATTGTTTCGGTACGCCCCCGTCGGGCTGGTATAGTTCGGCTGCCCCCAATTGAACAGGGACCGCCTGGCAGTACCGCCGGCGTTGGGTTGTTGGCATCCTGTCAGGCAAAACATGCCCAGCAGTATTGAGATTGTGGTTAAACGTAACATGGTCTTGGGGTAATAAAGGGGGAGGTTTACCCAGAAACGTGGCGGATGTTAGACGCGCCAGCAAAGACCGTAAATAGAAAGATGCAGAATCGCTAGCGAGCTAGCTCCGCGATCTTTAGGCTTTTCTTCTCGACCGAAGAATAATCGCCGTAAAATCGGCGAATCCAGTGACGTTTTTTTGAGGCTTCCATATAAGGCTCCCAGCCTCGACGACGCAGAAAACGGTCGCTCAGACGGTCATTGGTAACTTCGCAGATAATCGCATCCGACCTTTTTAGCATCGCAACGTGGTCCAACACATACAACGCCCTGAGCAAAGTGGCGTAGCTGGTACCTGAAGTCGATTCGACGTATGCCAAAGCGAGGTAGTTGCGATGCGCAATCGGTTGGTTGTAATAAATTTTGCAGCTGTTTGTCTTGGGTTTTTGTTTGTGTTTCCATCCGCCAATCCAAAGCGCTTCGACGGTCGAAATCAGTTTTGGCCAAGGTCGAAAGTGAATCGCGACCAACCGCTGGTCGGTAACTTCGATCATACCGTAAGCCCGCTTGCGAATAAGGTCGGTATTGGGACCAACTTCTGAGATCGTTTTGAATAGTGGCATGGTAGTTAAAACTTT
>CAZDBA010000012.1:4511-13172 GCA_964503615.1 uncultured Pirellulaceae bacterium | reverse complement strand
TATTGGGACCAACTTCTGAGATCGTTTTGAATAGTGGCATGGTAGTTAAAACTTTAAATGAATATTGATTTACAAAATAGTATTCGTTGCACAGTCGCCTTTCGCGGAGAGGCTGCAATTTCTTAAACGCTCGGAAGTGCAAATGGTAACCCGACGCGTTAGCGAGGACGAAGGCAAGCTATTTCCTCGCTTACGCGTCGGGTTTCCAATAAAATGACTGCCTCTGAGCAAAAGGCGACTGTGTGGTCTGTCCGAGCTAAACTCAGGTTTTAGCTCCCTCGTTCTTTGCGGACATCCCTTTCAAAAACTGAATCCCAAACAGCATCAGCGCGAACAGGACCAACATCGGTATCGCAAGCACAAAGATCCCCAAGCCCCACATGAAATAGGTTTGCCGAGCCCATTCCCACACCGAACGCCAAAAAACGATGACAAACATGGCAGCCAGGCAAAGGTAAGGACCAAACGCGATATCGTGGCGACGAATCAAAATCAGTTGGGCAAGGGCGATAAACATCGCGGCAAAGGGCGCAAAAGCAAACGTCAACAAAGCAGCTTGCCAACCCAAAAAAGCGCCGATCATCGCCATCAGGGTCACATCTCCAAACCCCATTGCCTCCTGTTGCAAAGCCATTCCACCCACGATACGAATGACCCAAACTACACCACCGCCAATGGCCATTCCCAAAATGGAACCAAAGAAACTGTCCCACTGGACCTTGTTGCCAAAGTAAAAAACGTAGGCTGCCAACATTGTGGCAACCGCGAATACAAACACGGATAGTCGCACGTAGGGCAAGAAACTTTCCCGTTTTGTTGTACGAATTTCACATTTGGTTTTACGCTGAGGATGTCGAATAAACCCACAAACCAGACAGAGACAGCGACGAGGGTATCGGCGAAACGCTTTCCACGTAAAACGAAACAAGTAAGGCGTGGTGGGTAGCAAGGCAGTCACCCACACACCGACCACCCCAAAAACGGTCAGCAACCCGCGCCAGTCGTGATGCCAAGTTGGCATGGGGGCCGCAGAGTTTGAGTGGAAAGTGATGCTCTTGTGGACCAAGCCCAAACCATTTTGATTGTTAACAACCTCAGGCAAGCGGAACTCGGTATAAAACGCCGCCAACACTAACGCGGCCAACGTCCCGGGAATTGTGATCCAGTCAGGGATCGACTTTTCATCAAAATCAATGAAGGTTGCGATCAACATCAAAGTGATCAACAACGCGTGACCGGTAAACCATGTTTCACGAATACTGGGTGCAATAGGCGCAGCCAAAGTTGCTCCGCTGGTCAAACCGGAGGCCATCTGCCACTGATAAAACCAAACGGCTCCCAAGGCGGTGGTCAGCTCGATCAGCATTGGGCGGACCCAATGGAATCGGCCGTGAACCGAGTCATCACGCCTAAGAAAAAACCAACCCAGGATCGGAATGTAATCCAACCAGGTTCGCGGAGAGGCAGAATCCCGTGCAGAATTCCAAGGGCTAATCGATCCTCGTTTTTCGTAGCAGAGGTTGTAGATACCCCAATTCACGAACGCCCCGACAACTGCTCCACCAACCGTCAGCAAGATATAAAGGATCATCAGGTTCATTTAGTCAGTCGCGGTTGAATCTTCAGGATGCGATCGAGTGACGATCTTGCAGCAACAGTATTTACCGATGCTTTATCACAGGGATGCTAACTTTTATCGGTTGATTGCAACCAGTTGGCGATTTTTCCAGCGATCTGGTCCGGTGGTAACTTCCCAGTGTCGATTTCGTAATCAGCACAAGCCGCATAATTTTCATGCCGTTGGTCCAATAACTGTTTTACTTCTTCCAACCCTTCCAGTCCCGTCAGATTGGGACGTTGTTCCTGGGAGACTTGGTCGCCCGAGATCCTCTGCCAAAGTGTTTCCGCATCACCGGTTAACCAGACCGCAACTCCGCCAGATTGATTGATCAATTCCCGATTGACCTGCCTTTGACACGCACCGCCCCCAAGGCTGACCACGGTTTGGTTCAACTGAGTCGTATTCTGGATCGCGATTGTTTCCTGACGCCGGAACTCTTCTTCACCATGCTCGGCGAACAGTTTGCTGATCTCCATCCCGGAAGAAGCGACAATTTCTGAATCGGTGTCAACGAATGCCCACATTAATTGTTCGGCCAACAATCGACCGACAGTCGTTTTGCCGCTACCGCGATAACCGATCAAATAAACTTTCATAACTTTCTTGTTTCTGCACTGGGTGGATGTGGTGTTCAATTCGCAGTGTTTACAATTTGACTGTCCGATTATTCTCGCATGGACACCGAAAAGGAACAGGCACTCAATGGCACACAAAAAAAAGGCCCGCAAACCGGTCGAAAAAGCTGACAAGAACCAACGGGTCAGCCCCTTCCGTTCAGTTCTGGGCGAGCTGAACCATTTTGTGTTCTGGCCGCCATTTGTGTTTTTGCTGGCCGTCGTCGTTTTGAATTTCACTTCGCCAGAACAGTTTAACAAATTAACGACTGCTGCTCAGAGCTGGATTTTATTTAACTTTGGCTGGTTGTTCAGCATTTGTGCATTCGCTTGCATTTTGATTTGCATCCTGGTTTTCTTTTCCAAGTTCGCTGACGTGCGTCTGGGTGGCGTGGATGCAAAACCGCTTATGAATCGCTGGAACTGGTTCGCAATCACGATCTGCACGACGATCGCTACCGGGATTTTATTCTGGGCAACTGCGGAACCGCTTTGTCATTTCGGCTCTCCGCCACCCGGCCTTGGGATCGAACCAGAAAGTCCTCGCGCGGCAACGTTCGCCATTTCGACGATGTATTTACATTGGACCTTTACACCTTATGCGATCTACGCGGTGGTCTCGCTGACATTTGCGTTCGCTTACTACAACATGTGCAAGCCGTTTTCGTTGGGTTCAACCGTGGTGCCCTTGCTCGGTGATCGGGCCACAACGGGACAGACGGGAAACTTGATCGATGCGGTTTGTCTGTACGCTTTAGTTGCCGGGATGGCGGCTTCGCTGGGTACCGGCATCATGGCGATCGGTGGCGGATTGAACTTGCTGTTTGGATTGCCCAGCAACCAATTGGCATGGGCGGCGATCGCGATCTTTATCGTCGGCTGTTTCATTGTTTCCAGTGCAACGGGCCTGATGAAAGGAATTCGAATCCTCTCCGACCTCAACGTCAAAGCTTTGATGTGTTTAGTCGTTATAGGATTCTTGTTCGGCCCGACCGTCTTTATTGTGAACTTGGGTCTGGAGTCACTGGGAATTTACCTTTCCGATTTTTTCGCGATGAACTTGTTTAACGGAATGGTAAACGAGCGAACTGCAGTAGAAAGCGGCGAAGCTGCATCGTATTGGTCGCATAATTGGACGTTGTTTTACTGGGCGGTTTGGATTGCTTGGGCACCGATTTCAGCTTGCTTCCTGGGTCGCATTGCTTATGGCAGAACGGTCCGTGAGTTCATGATGTTTAACTTGGTCTTACCCGCACTGTTCGGCATGTTCTGGATGGCGGTTTTCAGTGGTATCGCATTGCACATGCAAATGGAAGGCGTTGCCGATCTCTTCGCTATTTTAAATGGCGAGGGGCCGAATCAAGGCTACGCGTTTGTAACTTTCGAAGTCTTCAAAACGTTTCCTCTGGCACAAGGCGTGATCGCGTTTTACGTGATCAGTCTTTTTATCTGCTTCGTCACATCAGCCGACTCGAACACCTCGGCAATGGCGGCCATTAGCTCGACGGGGATTTCGCCTGACAACCCCGAAGGCAACATCGTGGTGAAAGTTCTTTGGGGAACAACCGTAGGAACTGTGGCTTGGGTAATGATCAGCTTTGCCAAAGTGGATGGCGTCAAAATCATTTCGACTTTGGGCGGATTCCCGGCAGCAATACTGCTTGTGCTGATCATTGGATCTCTAATCAAGATCTTATTGAATCACGAACGACTGAACGTCGTTGACCAGCAGGCAAAGAAGAAACAAAGCTGAGCGAATCAGGGCTACCGTTGTTGCGAATCTCGTGTCGCTGAGTTTGCAGTCTTTGCGAGGGGCGAATCTTGTGGAGGCACAAAGATCATACCGACGCTGGATTCCAGCCCTTTCGCGGCGCCGGCTGCGCTGCACTTGAACGGTTCCAGGACGATTGCATTTTGAAAGCGCACCAACCAATCGAGCGGTGGGGCTTCGGCAGTATCGTTGATATTCCATACGAGTATCGCACCACGCTGCTTTACCAACTCGTCGGAAACCCAAGGGCTGGTTTCCGGTTTCATGCCCGCAAACACGTCGATTTTTTGGGGAGAGTAGATGGATGAGCATCCTGCAACAAACATGTCACCGCCCACGATCGAAAGCGGTCCCTCTTCGTGTTCAGCCCAGCGTCGTTGAATTTCTTCCGACACGACCTTACCAGGGAAATGCACACGGGAGAAATCACCGCGAATCGAAGGCATCACCGCGTTGCGAAAGGTAAGCGCAAATAGCATGATCGTGGCGGCTACCAGACAACCTCTGAGCGTCTTTTGGACCTCTACTCGCTCAACGGTTTTGGAGCTTGAGTTCGTTTGGGCATGACAATACATGCTGATCAACAGTACCCCGACGAAGGAAAACAGCGGGCCACCCCACATACTTCGTATCGTTGCTCCCGTGATTAACGCGATACCAACATAAGTCAGGATCGGACCGAGCACGACGATAGAAAGATAGGCTCGAAAAAAGGGAGCTTGGTTCGTTGTATTCTGTTCTGAGGAAACTGGCTTTGCTCGGTGGGCTTTTATCGCTTTGCCGATCAAGGGCCAGGACAGCAATACGATCGGCAGCCAAGCACCCATTTGAGACAGCACAAATCTGGCTGGCGAATAGAGATGTCGAGTCCAAGAGACGATCGTCGTTTCCGTGCTGCGATTAAGGGCGTACTGAACCGTGGTAAAGTCATTATTGACCATCCATATCAGGTGGGGTGAAAAAACTAAAAGTGCGATCGCGGTCATTAACCACGGACCGGGAGTTCGCAACAACTTCCGTGTCGGCCTGATCAGAAGCGGAACGGTCAGCATCGAAAGAACCAGAATTGCAATGTAGTATTTGCACAACATTCCCAAAGCGATGGTGATACCGGCCAAGCACCAATTCAAAGTTTGCCGGGATGAGTTTTTACTTGAAATCGCGCGATATAAAAACAGGATCGAAAGTGCCCACATGGGCCGCGTCATGATTGTGTTGTTGATATCGTTGATCGCAAACGTGCAGTAATAACACCCTTGTAAAACAGCAACGCTACAAAGCGCTAACCAAGGTGAAAGTCCCTCCCTTGCCAATTTCCACACCGCCCAGAAGGTGACCGCTATCGTCATCTGCGAGGCCAAATACATTAGCCAAGGAGAATGATTACCGATCTTCCAAAGAAATGCAGCGACCCAAGCTGGCAGCGGCGGGTGCTTGTGATACCCCAACTGCCATTGCTCACCCCAAAAGATCATTTCGACCATATCCAGAGGCAAGTTTGGCTGAGTCAAGACGCAAACCAAAGTCCATAGGATCACATGAACGACTACACCGATCCAGAAAAGGCGGATGGTCGGATCGTCTTTGGTTGCCAGCGAGCTTAAATTCTTATTTGCAATCTCCATCGCGGGAGTATGGCAAAGTTCCCAAATCGTTACAACTTCGATGTGAAACGGAAACCCGTTCCCCTGTCCCTGAAAAATGCATGCATTTCAGAGGACAAAAAAATGGACCAGAGTTTCCGCTCGAAACTCTGATCCATAAGGAATTGGATTGTATGCAGGCGTGGACGCCCTGGCTGGGAACGCTTAGTAGACTAGCTCAAAGCCAAAGTAACCGCCTCGCAAAAACAGGTCGCCCGTAGTGTTCACGGTCGTTCTAATCGTGCCATCTTGATTGAATTGACCGTCCGCTAATCCGACGCCTGTGGAAGCAAGGGCTCTGTAACCACCTTTCATTCGCAGGTTATTGTTGATGGTGAAAATTCCACCTAGATCCAACTCACCCACAAACGCTACATCGTTTTTGGTTTCACGAGCGATTACAGCCGAGAGCGGTGTCGTTTGGAAATTACTGTTCTTAGCGCGGTTGTTAAAGACGCCCAGCTTTCCCGACGCGTAGAACCCTAGTCGACCAACCAAACGTTTCTCAACTCGGCGTCCAGTTTGAATACCGAATAGTGAGTTCTCGACCTCTGTTCGAGTTTGAGACGGGGGGATTGTCACAGTCCCGTCTCGGAAATCTAAAGCCTCGTCGAAACGATAGTATCGAATACCCAAAAGCGACTCGTGCACATCAAAGTTGACCCAGAGGATTCGGTTACGTCGCTGCTGCAACAAATTCAACTCGAAATTGTGTAGTTCAGAAGTCCGCGTCAAAGTTTGCGGGGCGATTGGCAAGATCCCTATAGCGGGTAGGTCAGCTTCTACCGTTGTGGTATTTTCAAACAATCCCAGGTAACGAAATTCCCAACCTCTGCCTTGTCCGTTTCGCGTGGTCATAGTCACGTCGATCCCACCCAGGCTATGTGTCGTATCTTCACTATCGATGCCCCCGGGAAATTGAACGCCGTCGTTAAACCGCTCACGAGACAAGCCTACACCGCTAATCCCCCAAACTCGATTCGTACCGGACGGCGAGGCAAAAAAGCTACCTAGTAGCCCTCCCACTCCACCACCAACACCACCACCTGAGAAACCTTGATCGAAGTAAACCTCACCAGAATCGTCACCGTTCGGGTGTTGAGCAAGATACTCGACAAAATCCTCAGCGCTTCCCCTGCCGGATTCGACAGGCTCCAAAATCGGATCCGCTGCGAGTTGGCTTCGAGCGCCACTACCACTGATCTGACTTTCCAACTCGCCCAGTATTGAACCTGTTTCGATGGGGGTTGGTTGGACTTCGCTTTGAGCGGATAACGAGTGAGTCGCACCAGATATCAAAGTTGCGAATAGGATCGCTGTAATTTTGATCTTTGTCATGATTCGTTTCGCTAATAAATTCGTAAGGTGATTTGAGTAGTTGATTTGATTTCTCATTTGGCCGGAATTTGGCCGGAAACTTCGCAGACCGAGGATCAGCATGGTAGAAGCTTGACTTCTGCCAAACTGTCCCAAGGTTCGCTAGTGAACGAACTCCAGTCCAAAGTAGCCACCTGCGAGAAACAGGTCGCCGTCTGTGTCAATTTCAGTTGGAAAGGGGGTAAAGGGGTCAGTATTCAAGTGTGTGTCTGCAAGTGCCAGATCGGTGACTGCGATCGCTCGGTAACCTACTTTGGCTCGAACGAACCGATTGAACTGAAAGGTTCCTGCCACGTCGCCTTCGCCGATAAACGAGACGTCCTGCTTCCTGTCTGAGAAAGTCTGGTTTTGAATTTCAGCCCGGTTTGTGAACACACCTAGCTTGGCAAAACCGGTGATCCCAATTCGACCGTGAATCTGTTTGTCAACTCTGCGACCCACCTGAACACCGATCAGCAAGTTTTCTGCTCTCGGAAACGTGTCGGTTAAGGGATTGGGAACGACAAACGCTGGATTGGCTTGGTAGTTCAACGACTCTCTGAAATGGAACGCTCGTGCACCATAGATTGACTCGTTGTTAGAAACCGGCATGCCTAAGAATCGGCTTTTCCGCTGACGAACAAAATTGAATTCAACGTTGTCGATCTCCGATACTCGCGTGATTAAATCGTTTGCGGCGAACGTCATAAAGGGACCACCAGACGCTCCACTGGTTGCGGTTGCCGTTTCTTCGAACATGCCAAAGTAACGAGCTTCCCAGCCCGTGCCACCTTCGCGACGAGTGACAATATTTGCGTCGAAACCGACAGCATCCTGTTGGGTCACTGAACCGCTGGACAACGTTCCGATATTCACACCGTCATTGAAATGTTCACGGGATAGCAATTGAGCATTGACTCCCACGATTCGATTGAGACCACGCGTCTTTTTTCCTTTTTTACCAGAAAAGATCTGCTCAATCGCTTGCTGTGTCGTCGGTGGAGCTTCGATCGTCTGAATTGGCGGTAAGGTTTCAACAGGCTCGAAAAAATCGTTTCCAACAATGACCTCTTCTACCATCTGAGGCGCGGGTACTGTATCCAGTACTGTTGGTAAGAATTGCTGTTGTGCGTATTGAGGTTGTGCGTACACCTGGGGTGCATACACCGGAGTTAACTGAGGTTGGGGTTGGGCATATTGAGGCTGAGGTTGAGTAAACACTCTTTGAACGGGCGGCGCGGAAGGAAACGTTGTGACCGCCGGTATTGTTGGGACATACTCAGGAACTTGATGTTGAATTGGCTGGCTTACGGGCCGAGCAGGAACCTGCTGAGCGACCTGCCGCAAATTTGGCTGCGTTGCTGGTTGGTAAGGTTGAAAGCTCCGAGGCTGTTGAACATGTTGCGGAACCGCTACCTGTTGCTGTTGCTGGACAACTGGCAGCCTGGTTTGTTGTACAGGACGAACCGGTTGACTTGAGCGCGACAGAGGGCGAAAAGTCGACTGCGGTGTTCGCGGCGACTGCGGTGCTGGCGGCGAAGCGTATTCACTGAGAGGACTGCCTCCGCTAGTGTGCTGTCGGGTGTTCGCATCCAGTCGAGGACCAGGAGCGATTTGAGGCGAGACTCGAGTGGAATAGTTCTGAGCCATAGTTGG
>CAZDBA010000012.1:0-4411 GCA_964503615.1 uncultured Pirellulaceae bacterium | reverse complement strand
GACCAGGAGCGATTTGAGGCGAGACTCGAGTGGAATAGTTCTGAGCCATAGTTGGCTGAGCAACTCCGGCCAACAGTGCGGCAAGGATTACCGTTGTGAACTTGATCTTTGTCATGACTCGTTCGTTTGTTTGATTCGATGGTTCCAATAATTTGCGGTTAAACAAACCAAGCCATTCACTGCTTATGACTGTTGGTAAAGTTGAATCCGCTACTTTGCGTACTACACTATTCGTCAATAAAACCGGATCAAGCGTACCTACCTGTAACAATCCGACCGAAAAAGTGCAGCATGCGGGTGCTTTTTCGGATCTATAGCTATGACTGTTGCGAATGAAACATCAGACAAATAACGCACAACAACGAATTTTGGCACAACGCAATTATCCGGAAAACTTTACCTATCCCGAACAAGCCAAAGAAGCGTTTACGTTTGAGGCTTTCAACCAAGATAGAACCGGGAAAAACCGCCTTTCCCCAAGGTTGTTTAGATAAAGGTGCAAATCGTAGCTGGCTCGCCAGAATTCATGCCTTTGCTTCGCGCCCCGTTTCGTCAGCAACCTGACTTTCCGATTAAACGTTACGACCCGTACATCTTAGATTCAGGACGCAGCTCAAGCAGTTTTTGCTCCAGCGATTCTCGAATCTGTCTCATAAGAGGGTCCGTTTCCGCGCTGCGGTCCCGCTTCGTTGAAACTTCAATCGCCGGACAGACATCTACGATCGCTTTCAGGTTTCCATGAACCCGGGCTTTGTCAGTAAAGTCCTCTTCGAATTTCTCGATCGTTTCCAGAATTCGGTCTACCGATGGGTGCTCCACAACATAGTGGTCCGGATAACAATCGACCTGCTGAGCCAAATAGGTTCGCTCCAGATGTTGCCAACGACGCTTGCGTTCGTCTTCGGGCAGACTGGAACGGCTCATCTCCGGAAAAATCTTCATCCGCAGGTTCTTAATCCGAATCGCGATTCCACCTTGCTGCCTTGTCCCCAACCATTCCTCCTCTAAAGGAAAGAGCAAATGATTAACCAGATTCGTTTGTCGCTGCCGCAAAATAGTACCCTCGGTGACCGGGCAATCATATTGCTGCTCTTTCAGCGTTAGCATTCCCATGCCCACCTTAATCAGCCGCTCAATCAGCGGGCGGTCCGTTTGTGGCTTCCAGGACAGACGCACTTCCAAATCGGAAAGGACATCATTGCCAACTTTTTCAATATCACCATCAAAAACGTATTTGATTCCGACGGGATGTACGACCACTTTTCCGCCATCACGTTTTGCCCTTCGTTTCGCCGCAGTGCGAGCAATAAAGGCAGGTCCTTCCATCAAAGCCATCAGCTGATCGTTGGTTCGGCTGGTGGTACCTTCCGGAAAGATCAGCAGCGGCCGTTCCGCAGTTTGCAAAGTCTCAATGGCAAAGTCCAGCGCCTGTCGGTCAAGCCCTTCACGATTAACGCTAAACGCTCCACTTGCTCTTAAGGCAAACTTTGCAATTGGCCCCTGATTGAAAAGATGCCAACTGGCCATTGCGTAAAAAGGAAAGCCTGCCTTGAGCGCGAGCATTGACATGACCGCTGGGTCGGCCATCCGGGGGTGGTTCGGCGTGAGAATAACACTGTGCCCTGACGCGATTGAATCGTTCAACAATTCAAGGTTGCGGCATTCGTGGTGGACCACACCTTCCTGCTTTTTCAAATAACGTTTAGGAATGCCTAATTTGAAAATCCATCGCTGCACCCATTCCAAACGAATTGGCGGGACGAATTGATAGGGCTTTTCAATTAATACGTTTTGCATTGTTTAGTAGTTAGCCGCGCTGGTTGCCCGTTTGACTTCTTCTCGCATCAGTTTTACATCCGCATCGTAGCCCGTGAACAGTTTGAATTGCTTTGCCGCCTGACGGACAAACATATCAACACCGGTAACAGTTTGGCATTCAGCTTCGCGTGCCTGTTTGATAAACAAAGTTCGCTCTGGATTATAAATCGTGTCGAATACAATCGTTTGCTTTTGAAACCATTCCTTCTCAAAAACAGATTCGTCCATATTCGGTAACATTCCGACAGAGGTACAATTTACGATAATGTCGGTTTCAAAATTACCTCGCCCACCCCATTCGACTGTTTTGCATCCGACAGTATCAGCAAGCGTTTCCGCATTTCGGTGGTCGCGACCGGTAATGAATATCTCACCACCCGCTTTTTTCATACCGAACGCGACTGCTCTTGCAACGCCACCATTGCCCAAAACCAAAACCTTCTTGCCAACGAAGGGCGTTTCTGCATCCTGATCCGCTCCGATCGCATCTTTCAAAACAGAAACCGCCGCACCGATGTCGGTATTATATCCGTAAGCATTGATATCCTTAAAGACCACCGTGTTGCAAGCGCGCACACCGACCACGTCGTCATCCAGAGCGTTAATACATTTAAGGACCTTTTCCTTGTGCGGAATCGTCACACTCAAACCGTGAATACCCAACTCGGGGCAAACCGAAATAAACTCCTCAAGGTATTCAGCCGGAACACGAAACGGCAAATAGATCATGTCCAATCCCTGCTTGCGAATACAAGCATTGTGGACAGCCGGGCTCAAACTATGACCAACCGGGTCAGCGATCACGCCGAGGATTTTTGTCTTTTCAGTGATCTTGTCATAGTTGTAGTTCTTGACCATTTGTCCCCAACTCAACTGCCCAGGTGCAAGTTGCCGTTCGGGGTGAAACGTTGCGTAGGTAAAAGGCGATCCGAAACGTCCACAAAGGATTCGGGAGTTCATTCCCATTTCGCCCATGCAAAATGCGGCAGTGGGAATCTTCGAGTCACGACAAAGCCGCAGGGCTCGCACGTTGTCCATCGGGTTGTTCGCCATCGTGGCGAGCTTGATGATGTCCGGATCCATCTCGGCCATCTGCTGGTGAATCTCTTCCAGATTCTCAGGCGTCTCGTCAAAGTTGTGGTAGCTAATGATCCGTTTGGTCGTACCAAAACGAGGGATCTTGTTAGCGATATCCATTTCGATATCGACATAGTCAACTTTGCTGGCAATCGCCGTCCGTAGAATAACCTGTCGTTCCTCTTCCGTTTTCATCCATTTGCCACCATCTTTGGGACGTCGACAGGTGACGATCGCTGGACAGGGCGTTGTTTCGAGCAACCGCCCCAGGTTGATAGGACGACGGATATAATCAAGACGCAACTCAACAAGCTGCGCACCGTGGTCGGCAAGATGCTTATGTTCGGCGATCAACATCTTATGCCGACCCCGACCTACACTGACACAAATCATAGGAAAAGAATTCTACTGAGATAAAGTTGGAATTGACCGAACACAAGATGAACACTGAAGAAAACGGCATTCTTGAATTGGGCTTGAGTTGGTCGTAATTAAGATGGTCACAATTATAAACGGAATATTTTCCCGGTTTGCCGCAAAAACACAACCGTGCCCGACAGGTTAAATTTTGGCAAGTTAATTGTAAATGAACGAACCTGAGTCCGCTTCGGAGTGACTTGAATCCCAACGTCAGAGTAGTTACCGTCCTTGGGCACCTTTGACATGTTCATAAAAAACCGGCTTATTCGAACCACCGAATCCTTTTCGCACGCCCACATCTGTTACGACCAATGGCTATCTACAAAAAAGACGACCTGAGTTTCATGTACCCTGAAAACTGGAAACTTGGCGAACAGGCCGAGGATCCGCTGGAGAACTCGCCTCGGGAAATATCGCTTGTTTCTCCGGCAGGCTCCATGTGGGTATTACATATTTTTGAATCGAACACACCGCCCAAAGAGATTCTGGAGCAAGTTGTTTCGGGACTTGATCAGCAGTACGAGGACTTTGAGTACGTCGACATCGAACCGTCCGAGATTGCGGGTCACCCAACGATTGGAGGCGATGCTGACTTTTATTGTTTGGACTTTTTAGTTACCGCCCGAGTCCAAATCATCCAAGCTTCAGACCGGGTCTACTGCGTGCTTAGTCAGGCCGAAAGTCGCGATTTTGAGAAAATGAGTGAAGTCTTTTTAGCCATCACAACGAGTCTGTTTCACAAGAATTTGACTGATTCATAGATTGCAGGAATTGGTCGATTCGCTTTTTCGAGTGGACCAGCGGCAATCAAATCATAACAGCCAACTCGGTTCAATTACATCTACGCAATTGCCCTCAAAACTCTCTTTCCAAGAATGTTGCTGCTGCACTAAACTAAATCGAATCGAGGCTGACTTGCACCGCCCAGAATTGGCAAGGAGAGAGTTTTTGAAATTGCTAACCAGAATTCCGACGTTCGTCGTTGCGATTTGCTTAACGGCAAACCTCTTCGGGCAAATGAAGTTTCCCAAAACACCGGAACCGGGCGATCTGGTACAGGACTATGCCGGGATCATCAACGGCGAAGTCAATAAAG
>CAZDBA010000011.1:45427-50601 GCA_964503615.1 uncultured Pirellulaceae bacterium | reverse complement strand
CTTCCACTTTTAATGACTCAAAACTTGTCTGCAAATCTCCTCTACTTCTTTTGATCGCGCCCAGACGTTAACCAGGCTCGAATAACGTTTGCTACTCAAACTGAGCAGTTTTAGTATTGGCGATTTGGTGTGGTCAGGCTGTGCCTGATGAAATGAACAGGATCGGCATGCACAGCATGCCCTACGCTTGGATCCAAACTTCCGTTGAATTCAATGGAATCAATGCAGGAGAAGTGAAAACGCTCAGTTTGAGTAGCTACCGTTACTCATTATTAGTCAGTTCTTTACGTAAAATAATGTGGTATCCGAAAGGAGTCAGTACAGGATCGCTAATTTCACCAATCTCCAACGCAGCGGTTCCCGCTGAAAATTCGGGAGCCATTTTTCCGTAGTGAAAATTGTCAAGGTCTCCACCGCTTGTGCTGCTGGGTCCGTCGGAATACTTGGCGGCCAAGGCACCAAAATTGGCGTCCTCTGCTTTAGCTTTTTCAGCCACTTCCTTGGCCAACGTTTCCGCTTCGGCTTTGCTGCGAGTCACTTTGCTGTCCGCTTTTGTAGCTCCCTTGAATTGGATCAGAATATGGGCCGCATTGTACATTTGGTTTTCTGAAGCTGTCGGGGCAGCGGCACGAGATGGCTCATCCGCATTGGCTTGCCAATTTCCAGGCCCGGAAACCGCTAAGAAAACCAACAAGCCCACCAGCAACAAACTGACCAACGAGGCCGAAAACAATAACGGGTTTTTCGCCCGCATGATCGCCCGCATGCCTAACTTGAGAAGAAGTTTGTCCACAGTTACACCAAAACCAAACAGGATTAAAGTACTTACAACCTAATAGAGTTACAGCAAGAACTCTAAATGCACTGACCGAAATTGTAAAATCAATTCTGGGAACCGTCCAGCTTCGCCCGATTTAAACTTGCAACACGCCGGTTCGAAACGGTTCGTGATCTACCGTACGAGTTACGATTTTTAACGCATCGATCAGAGTCTGACGCGTGTCTTCGGGTTCAATAATTCCATCGACCCACATTCGTGCTGCAGCATACCGAATGTCGGTAGAGGTGTCGTACGCTTCGGTAACTTCCTTGCGGAGTTCTTCCAGTTCCTCGACGTCGGGCTCCTTGCCCTGACGTTTCAATGCAGAAATGTTGACATCCAGAATCGTTTGAGCCGCTTGCTTTCCACCCATCACCGCGTATCGCGAATTTGGCCAAGCAAAAATGAACCGGGGATCGAACGCCTTTCCGCACATCGCATAGTTTCCCGCTCCAAAGCTGCCGCCGGTAATCACCGTAAGTTTCGGTACACGGCTGTTCGAGATCACGTTCACGACCTTGGCCCCCGCCCGAATGATGCCGGCATGTTCACTGTCTCGACCCACCATGAACCCCAAGACGTCTTGTAAAAAGACGAGCGGTGTCCACGTCTGGTTGCAGTCCATGATAAAGCGAGCTTCTTTGTCCGCACTATCATGATAGATCACGCCGCCAAACTGCATGCCTTCCTTTTTCGTCATACAGGGTTGGCGCTGGTTAGCAATGATGCCGACTTGATGACCACCAATTTTCGCGTAACCACAAACGATCGTTTGCCCATAATCGGCCTTGTACTCGTCAAAGGTATCGGCGTCGACGATGAAATCGATCAAGTTGCGGGTGTCAAAACGGGCTTGTGGATCCAACGGGATCTGGTCGTAGAAACCGCTCTGTAGTTTGGGCGAAACCGGTTCGTCGCAACGGAACTCTTCTGCAACTGGGTCGTGAGGAAGCTTGTCAATCAACGACTTGAGCCTCGCAATCGCTGCGTCATCATCTGGCTCACGATAGTCGATCGTACCGCTGATGCTGGCGTGCATTTCGGCGCCACCCAGTTCCTCCGAAGATACCTCCTGGCCAATCGCACTTTTCACCAAAGCGGGACCAGCGAGGTACAAACCTGAACCATCGGTCATGACCAGTTTGTCACAAAGCACAGGAAGGTATCCGCCGCCAGCCACACAGTTTCCCATGATCGCCGCGATCTGGGGAATTCCCATTGCAGAGATCACGGCGTTGTTTCGAAAGATGCGGCCAAAGTCGTCTTCGTCGGGGAATATCTCATCTTGTAATGGCAAGAATACACCGGCGCTGTCGACCAGGTACAGCAACGGCAGGCGGCAATGCATTGCGATCCGCTGCGCTCGAAGAACTTTTTTGCAAGTCATCGGAAAAAATGCGCCTGCTTTGATCGTCGCGTCGTTGGCGACGATCATGACTTGCCGTCCGGAGACCGTGCCGACGCCCGTAATGACGCTGGCCGAAACACTGCCGCCCCATTCTTTGTACATTTCAAAACCGGCCCAAAGCCCGACCTCTAGAAAGCGGCTTTCCGAATCCAGAAGGTTTGCGATTCGCTCGCGGGCAGTTTGTCGACCTTTAGAGTGCTGCCGCTTAATTGCGCGCTCGCCACCGCCTAGCTCGATCTGTTCGCTTTGCTGCTGAAACTCGCTGATTAGTTCTTGCCAAGCCATCCAGAAACTTTCTTTGGACTGTTGTTATGTGATGTTTGTTTAGCTTGCCATCGGGAGCAAGCTGGACCGAAAAGTGGAGTCGATTTGGAATCTGCTAATTGAGTCATTCCATGCGTGCAATCAAGATAGTCTGAATCCGGCTTTTTTGCGATGGTAGGAGACGCAAGACAAACTTGAGTATTTATGCTTGAATCCAGGTGGGATTTCCGGGCTCACGTTTTCGTTTGTCGCGAACCGTTGTGCTAAACTTGCGTCTTTCACGAGTGTGTCTTCTGAATGAAAGCCCGGTGTTAAACCTCCCTGCAACTGAATGAATCGCCTGTTTTTGATCCTCGATCTTTTAGACTTTAAGCGTGAGTCGCTTCAAATCCTTGCAGACATTATCGAGGACGAAGGCGACAGCTCGCTTGCCCAAAGAACGAGGATGCGAAAGTTCAACCAACGCAAAGTCTTTCATTTAGCGCTGGAGTTGATCCCGTTCGAAATGTGTGTCGTTCTGGGGATCGAGTTTTTTCAACATTCATTGAGCTTTGGGAGAACGCTTCCAGATTTGGACAGTAGTCTGGAGGAGCTAAAAGAATGGATCCGTGCGGAAGACCTCAAGCCGCTGGTTGAGAACAATGTATTTCAAGATGCTTATGAGGCGATCGCTTCGCTGGATCCGATTTCTCTGCGGAATCAATTGATAGGGCGTGGGTCCCGAACGGGCTTACGATTTATCCGGGCACAAACCGCAAGCAATGAACATTTCAAGAATGTACTTGCACATTGCACCAAAACCGTTCAATTCGCTGACGACTTGATCGAGTCTCAAAGCAGTGGCAATGTTAAAAGAATGTTAAGTCGTAACAATGCAATCCGAAGACATGTGCAATCGGTAGCCGCTGCAGCGCGAGAATTGTCCGGGTACATTCAAATGGGCCAGGCACGCCCACGGCATCCCCTGCCCTACCCCGCAGAACAACTGAGTTGGCAAGTTGGGCATTTAAAGAAGACCATTCAGGAATGGTGCGAGTAGTCAATTCGCGAACACTTTGTGAAATCAACGTGAGTTCAACTTTGGATGGCTGGCCAAGTGGACTAAAAAAACTCCAGCTGATAGACTCGGTCGCATTCATAAATTTTCCGGAGCGACCATGGATTCATTGTTTAACGACATCGCTGACTACGTCCATTCAAAAGAGATCACTAGCGAACTTGCCTATTCGACCGCGCGACATTGCTTGATGGACAGCCTTGGCTGTGGCTTTCTTGCGTTGGCCTACCCAAAGTGCCGTAAGCTGCTGGGGCCTATCGTACCCGGAGCTGGCTTGGCGGGTGGTTGTCGTGTGCCCGGAACGGATCTCGAACTGGACCCAGTCAAAGCGGCCTTTGATATCGGTGCGATCGTCCGCTGGTTGGACTTTAACGATACTTGGCTGGCCGCCGAGTGGGGCCACCCGTCAGATAACCTTGGAGCGATTCTGGCCGTTGCGGATTATCAGACTCGGTTGCAAGGCAAGTCTTTGACGGTCCGAGACATTCTGACTGCGATGATCAAGGCCCATGAAATTCAGGGCATTCTGGCAATCGATAATTCTTTCAATCGAGTCGGACTGGATCACGTTCTGTTGGTCCGCATTGCAAGTACCGCGGTCGCTTCGCAAATGCTGGGAGCTTCACGCGAGCAAACGATCAACGCGCTCTCTCATGCTTGGATCGACGGCGGTGCCCTGCGTACCTATCGGCATGCACCCAATACCGGTTCCCGAAAGAGTTGGGCTGCGGGAGACGCAACCAGCCGCGCGGTTCGGTTGGCACTGATCGCATTGACCGGAGAGATGGGTTACGCCACAGCGATGTCAGCAGACAATTGGGGGTTCCAGGACGTGCTGTTTGGGGGCAAGCCCGTTACGTTGGCAAAGCCGTTGGAAAGTTACGTTATGGAGAACATTCTGTTCAAGCTCTCGTTTCCCGCCGAGTTTCATGCTCAGACGGCAGTCGAGTGTGCGTTCCAATTGCACCCGAAAATTAAAAACCAATTGGACGAGATCGAGCGAGTTGAAATCAAAACGCAGGAACCGGCTGTACGAATCATTGACAAGACTGGCCCTTTAAACAACTTTGCCGATCGCGATCACTGTTTGCAGTATATGGTGGCGATCGGATTGATTTTTGGTGAGTTGACCGCGGATCACTACACCGATTCAACCGCTCAAGACCCACGTATTGATGCTTTGCGTGCAAAGATGGTTATCAGCGAAGACGAAACTTACACGACCGACTATTACGATCTGGAAAAGCGTTCGATCGCAAATCAAATCCAGATCTTTTTAAAGGACGGGAGTTCGTTGGAGCCGGTCGAGGTCCATTACCCGATCGGACATCGTGTCCGTCGCGACGAGAGTATTCCCGTGCTTGAGTCCAAGTTCGCCAATGCGATCGCGGAGACATTTGACAACGCGCAGTGCGAATCGATCCTGGCCGCGTTTGGATCGGCCGATCTGGAAAGTCAAAGCGTGGACAGTTTTATGAAGCTGTTTGTTCGAGAAACTGCCCCAGTGGAAACAATGCTGGCTTAGGGCTGGTTGGATGGCACTTGGTAACCTGCAGCGTTAGCAAGGAACGCATTTGTAGGATTCGCTGGGATTCCTTTTGCGCCGTTCCTCGCTAACGCGTCGG
>CAZDBA010000011.1:26529-45327 GCA_964503615.1 uncultured Pirellulaceae bacterium | reverse complement strand
TGCCTCGCTAACGCGTCGGGTTCTATGTTGCCTCGCTAATCTTTACGGCTTTCGCTTAGCCCTGACCGAAGTAGACTTCTTCGAACGGTTGGATTACTACGAATCCGTTTCCGGTAAACTCAGTTTGAATCGATTCGCCGCTTCCTCTTCCGAAAAACGTCTTGAGCGAAACGTCGGTGCGAATTCGCGGTTCGAGACTGCCCGACCAAGCGACTGTTGCGTTGGGGTCGGTGACTACAGGCATATCGGGAGTCACCACCAAAGTGATCGGGTCGTAATGAGTTGTGAACGCAACCATCCCCGTGCCTTGCAAGCGAACATTGAAAAGACCGCCCGCCAACATCGATGACATCTTTTTCATCATCTTGACTTTGTATTCAATGCTTGGCTCGAAAGCCAACAGGTCGTTACCGTTAACGAAAATCGTTTCGTTGTTGAGATTCAAAACGGTTATCTTTTTACCAGCATCTGCTAGGTAGACTTGGCCACGCCCTTCGACTTTGGTCAGCTTAGTACCTTCGCCAGTAATCGTCTTTTTGAGCATCTGGCCCAAACCCTGCTCAAGGATCTTTTCACGTGTGAATTTGACCTGGCCGCGGTAGGAAATCATCGAACCCATCTTGGTCCACATCATTCCATCCAGGTTAAGCTCCAAAATCCGCTCTGTTTCCAGTTCGAAGGTGCCTTGCCCATGGTCCTGCTGTCGCGTCTGCGCGATAAAGTCCTCAATGCTGTAACGTCCCATTTTGTTCTCCCTTTAAGTTTTGCTTTGCTTTGCTTTGCTCTTCGCCGATTTCTTTGATGATTTTCCTGAGCCTTGTCCCGTTTTCCGGGGAGACTAAACTGCCTCCGCACCCGCAACGGCGACTGTGTGATCGTTCTCCACGCTGCTGCCCGAGACTCCGATCGCTCCGATGATATTACCGTCGTTGTCCTTCAGTGGAACTCCGCCTGGAAAAGAGATCAGTCCGCCGTTGGAGTGTTCGATGTTGTAAAGCGGTCCGCCGGGTTGGGACAAGCCTCCAATGTCGCCCGTATTCATATCGAAGAAACGAGCCGTCTTTGCCTTTTTGATGGCGATGTCAATACTCCCCAGCCAAGCCCCGTCCATTCTTACGAACGCTTTCAGATTGGCGCCTGCGTCAACAACCGCGATGTCCATTTTGACTTCCAGTTCAACGCTTTTCTCAATCGCTTTTTGAACTACTTTTTGTGCTGACTCCAATGAGATATCTGCCACGGTGAACTTCTTTCAAATTAAACAGGAAACAATTTCACGAATTGGACGACACAAAAGCACTCATGTCAATCTGCCATAACGGACCTCCGGTTTCGAAGTGTGCCAGAGAAGCGGCAAGAGAAATGGCGCAAAGAAATGGCGCAGAAAAAGAAGGCTCCATCCCTGAAAGAGATGAGCCTTCGGTCGTTCTAGAAAAAGCTAACTGAAATCGTCACCTTCTTCATTTTGCTCTTCGAGCCAAAGTTTGTCGGTTGAGGACCTGGTAAAATACGCGTAAAGAAAAATAGCAATCAAGCACCATATCCCCGCACCAATCAAAACCCATGAAATTAACGTGGTTGGTTTAACCTTGCCAAACCGTTCGGGATCGACGTAACCGACTTCCTTTTTAACGTCTTGGAAGTCATGTACGGACGATCCGCTACTTGTTTCCTGCTGACGACATCTGTCACCCGCTTTACAGCAAGGCGAAAAAGGAATCAGCAAAAAGACAGTTGTGACTGTCGGCCAAAAACAACTTGCGATCATTCCATCTGTGTAGAACCTGCGTCCCATCGGATACTCCTTCTGAATAAAAGAATGAATAAATCCGAATGAGCGGTAGCCTCTGAGAACCAGAACTACATGCAAATAGGCTCAAATGAACTGTATCGCTTCCGCTTCATGCGAGCAAGACTTTAAATCAGGGCAAATTCCCGCGGGTTATCAGTTCGACTGTTCGTCTTCGCCGCGCTCTTGGCTTTTCCCTTGTCTTTGGCTTTCTTTAAGTTGACGAACTTCCTCAACCATCTTTTTTCGCGCATCGTCATCTGGTTCAGCCATTTTCAAGCTGACCAATATGAGGTCCATGATCGCTAATCCCAAAGCTCCCACGATCGCTGCGAATAGAAACAAAGTCAAAAACGCAAAAACGCGAGCCTCTCTAGCCCACCACAAAGCGGCCATCGAACTGCCTGCGATCGACAAAAGACAGGCGACGATACCGCGACGGCGAAACTTGCGAAACTCAAACTGAATAACGCGGGTGTCTCGCTCTGTAGTTTGAATGGTTTGCCAGAACTTCAAATGCCGAAGCATCAACACGATGCCGGCCAGAAACATACACACACCGATGATCAAAACGGCTGATGAGATCTGGATGTTGTGTGCGTCCGATATTAGCAGCAAGTTGCTCAGCGAATCTGCTCCAACTGAATCAACCACTCAGCCAGCACACCTCCCACGATTCCCAAAGATTCCGCCGAACAATTTTCAGGAACGTCTTGCTGGGTATGCCAATACCCATTCTTTGATCGCTTGTCGGGAAAATCAAAGTCGATGATGTCGATGGTCGGTATCTTGGCAATCGAGTTCATCGGGATGTGGTCGTCTTTGATTTTATGACGCTTCTTTGCCGTAAACTCATCATGCCCTAATTCTTTTGCCACTGCCCAGATGCTGCGAGCCAAACGAGGAGCACCCTTTAGGCTGTTCTGTTCGTAGTAGATCTCAAGGTTTTTATCGGCCACCATGTCGACCAGAATGCCATAGCTGTATACGCCGTTCGCCCGTCCGGCGGCATACTCTTGAGCGAAAAAAGTGGATCCTAAAAACATCGGGTCACGGCGATTGACGAAAACAAACTCTTCTCCGTCAAAGAAAATAAAATCGATTCCCCAAGCTCCTTCGAGGTGAGGAATCAGTTTACCCAACTCCAGCAACAGCGCTACGCCACTTGCCCCATCGTTGGCTCCGAGAAACTCCCCTTGAGGATTTTGTGGGTCACGATCTGCGAATGGTCGCGTGTCGTAATGACAACAAATCACCAGACGTTTGGTTCGTTCAGGATGCCATCTGACGATCATGTTCTGCAATTCAACCAGTTGGCGGTTTACTGGATGCACTACGTTGAAACGCTGGTAGGCGACCGCTGCGCCCAGTTCGACTAACCTGGTTTCGATCATCTCTTGTTGTTGTCGCATCGCCTCCGTGGCGCTGATGCGAGGACCGAGTTCGCAGATCGCGATCAAATCCTGGTAGGCGTCCTCGCCACTGAACGCGGGCAGTTCACCTACAGGCAACGCTTGTTGCTCTTGCTGCTGTCCCTCTTGTTGTTGAGGTTGAGAGGATTGCTGTTGGGGTGGCTGCGAAAATTGTGACGAGTTCAGGTTGGGTTGTCGAAACTGACCGCCGGGTTGAGTTTGAACCGGTTGGGCAAATGTAAATGACGGAAAGCAAGCGAAGGCCAAAAAGCTGCATATCACAAATCCAGCGCGAACACATGTTTCGACTTTAGCGATAGCCACAGAGTTACTTATTTGGCTCATAAACAAACTCGCCCGATTCCCATTTCACTTGTAACGATTCCGCTAGCGAACTTGATTTAACTGAACGTGGTTCAACCTTGGAATCTTCTTGATTGTACGCGATCGCAGGGTTGGGAACAGCCGAACATTCCACCAATTGGTGTGTCGCAGCTTACTATTTAAGAAGAACTGACCGGTCAGTTTTCGAATGAACCTTATTTCTAGAGCCCAGCCAAGAACGTTTGCAAAGAAAAAGCTGCCTTGTTCCGTTGCCCCCAAGGGCATTAGAATTCGCCACGTCGGATACCGACAAAGGAGAAACTTGGACTTGATTTGCGGAAAAGGAATTCGGCAATGTTTTCAGTCGCGGAAATAAATAGGCTTCAGCAGGCAACGGTCGAACGCTGGCACAACTTTGAAATCGACAACCCTTACGAAGGGTTTCTGGCTACGGTTTGCAAACAACATAGTTTTAATTTTTTGCTCTGGCACGAAGAAGATATCGCGCGGAGTCGAGATGTTTCGGACCAGAGAATCGCCCAAGTTAAACGTGCGATCGACCGATACAACCAGCAGCGAAACGACTGGATTGAAAGAGTCGACGACCAAATTTCCGCGATTTTGACCGCCAATGAAATCGTTCCAGCTCCCGCAGCGGCATTGAATACGGAAACACCGGGCAGTGCGATCGACCGGCTTTCGATTATGTCCTTGCGTGTCTATCACCTTGACGAGCAATTGCAGCGGACCGATGTAACCGTTCGTCATACCGAGTCGGTGGAGAAGAAACTGGCCGTTTGCCTGATGCAGCAAGCCGATTTGAGCAAGTCGTTGCAGAGCCTGATCGACGACATTTTTGCTGGGCGAAAAATTCATCGGACCTATCGCCAATTTAAGATGTATAATGATCCGGCTTTGAACCCTTATCTCTATCAAGCCATGCAAAAAAAGGCCGCATAAGCCCAAATTGCATTAGTCATAGCTCGATATGCCCGTCAGAATTGCTCCGGTGCGGCATGAACGCTTTCAAACTGACATGTGATCGCCCAAACAAGTCGTTCGGGGATTTCCTCTGAACTGAGATCACTTTTTGATGCTGAATTGACTTTTTGATGAACACGTTAGCGGACGAGGTAGAATCGTCTGAATCTCAATCTGGATGCTTGAACAGTTTTGCCGCCTTGTTGGCGGCTTCTGCTGTGCTGCCTTTGGTCCTGTTTATTGCTTCACAGCTCGGGCGTTTTTTGTTCGTTTGCGAGTTGGTTTCGAACTTTCAGCTGTTCATTTTTATTGGCCTGCTCCCCTTTCCCGTCCTGTTGGTTTTGATGAAACGCTGGGTCTGGGCGTTGGTCCTTGGCATCGCGACGGCTTGGAGTGGCCTGCTGGTCGCAAGTGTCTATTTGCCTAATGTCCAGCCTCCTCCTGGAGATACCGTAGTTCGCATCATGTCTTACAACGTCTTGGTATCCAACGTTCGCTACCGAGAATCACTCGAGGAGATCCGTGACGTCGATCCGGATATTTTAGTTGTGTGTGAATACGACCGAGAGTGGCACGACATGTTATCGGTCATTCATGAGGATTATCCTCATCGAATTACTTTGCCTCGTTGGCATGGTTTTGGAATCGCGATCATGAGCAAGTTGCCAATCGATTCGCACGAGGTGGTTCAACTGGGCAACGTGGTCGACAAAAAAGGCAAACGGATAAAAATGACTGACAATCCTTGCCCTGTCGTTAAATTGAAGATCGGCGATCGGATGGTTCGTGTGGTTGGGTTCCATTCGTTGTCGCCAATGAACCAGCAGCGAATGACGCTGCGGAATTTGCAGTTCCGTGAGTTAGGCGAGTATCTTTCCCAGGAAGATATGCCGACGATATTGCTCGGAGACCTAAACTGTACAGCTTGGTCCTATTTCCTGAAGAAAGACCTTTTGGAGCAAGCGAAATTGTTCGATTCGCGTCAGGGAATTGGTTACCAAGGCACTTGGCGAGCCGATTTGGAACCGTTCACGATCCCGATCGACCACGCACTGGTTTCGCGCCACATTCACGTTCACGATCGTTGGACCGGCCGCGCTGGCGGCTCCGATCACCGCCCAATTGTCGTAGAGGTCTCAGTTTCGCCAGACGAAAATTAACGTTTGGCCTCAGGCAGCGATCCAACTTCCTGCTTGGCCGAAGTCGCGCCCTCCCGATCAAACGCCGTGACTCCGACGCTTATCCTCTCTTTGCTCCCAGCCAACCCACTTTGATTCCAAACTGTCGCAAGTAGTCGGTTGCTTTTTCGTTGTTTGAAATCATGAAGAACAATCCGATGATCGGGATTGCCATCGCTATGATTTGCAGCGCTGTTTTGAGGATGCTTGTTCGACGACCTAGTATCACTCCAATGAACGCAAACAGGAAACCGACTGGGAAGAGTGTGTAACAGCCGTACCACAAATTGGACGTGATATCCGTTCCGATGTTTCCGATGTAGAACAGTACGATCGCCGATACAAACCCGACCGATGTCAAAATTACACCGAAGTTCAAAAGCCGTTGGCCGAGGACAAAGCGACTTCGGCCGGGCAAAGCGATCGAATCGAGAGAGGCGGAGCTGCCGGAGTACATGATCCTTGCTCGGCCTGTGTAGTGTCTGAACATTTCGTCCGACAATACGGCGAGCAGCAAGACCAAACCGATCAAAGTCAGCTCCCATTCATTCGAAATTTTGAGAAGGACGATCGAATTTTTCAACGTGATCAGTAGCGCGGTGCCGACGATCACTCCCAAGATACTGCCTTCACCACCGCGCAGGCTGCATCCACCTAAAACCGCAGCGGTGATCGCATACAACTCGAAAAAGTTTCCAAAGCTGGATGGTGATATCGCGTCCGAATCGATCGCATGCAGAATCCCCGCTACTCCGGCTAAGCCAGCACAGATTACATAGGTGAACACGATCATCGCATTGGTATTGATGCCTGCGTAGCGTGCCGCTTCTTCGTTGCGACCGAGAGCGCGAATGTAACGCCCCCAAACTGTACAGTTCAGAAAAACCATCGCCAAAATCGCAATGCCCACTAAAAAGAACACGGCGAACGGGATCCCAAAACTCATCATCTCTTCCGTACCGCCAGAGGGCGTCGGCACGTGATTCGTCCATTCGTGAACCACCCAACGCGAAGAGGCCGTTTGCAGCAAAGTCTCGTCGTGTTCAATAAAGCCCACTGACTGATCCTCAGTGATCACGCGAGCCAAACTTCGATAGATCATCAGTCCACACAGCGTCACGACGAAGGGGCGTTGCTTCCATTGAGTCACCAGCAGCCCATGCGCCAGCCCGAGCAAAACCGCAATCCCAAGGACGGACAGGATCGCCAGCGGGATCGACATTCGTTGTCTTCGCTCGATCGGAATCATCATGTACTGATTGTCGATATCTTTTGCTGGGCTTTCCAATTCGATTCGCAATCCGCCGCTGTCGGACGTTGAGACTGCCTTAACGCCTCGGTCTTTTTTACTTTTGGAGGAATGGACTAGTTTGACTTTGTCCCCTGCGCTCATGCGATCGGTTAGCTTGGAACCTTCGACTTCGAACCAAGCCGGCCCTTGCCAGCGCGTTTGTTTAGCGTCGGGGTCGGGCTGGAATTCAGATTCCGGTTGAACCGAGCTCAAAGAATAGGTGGCGGAAAGCGAACCTACCGGCTGACCCTCCTCGGAGTTGCGGTCTTTGCGAGGGGCGTCTTGTAGGCCCAAAGTAAAAAACTCTTTGCCGTCTCTTTGGACTTTTTCCACGGAAGTTACTGTGATCTTGCCCGTTTCCCTGCGGGCGCCGTCGTACCACAGGCAGTCTCCAACTTGATAGTCGATGCCGGGCGAGACCAGCATCGTTTTGTCCGCTTTGTTGATCTCCCAAACGTCCGTTTGTTCAAGCGGCGAGTAGTCGACGTGTAGAAACACTGCCAGCAGACAACCACACAGGCACACTAACGAGCCAATCGACAGATCGATTCCCGAGCTGATGATCACAAACGCGACGCCGATCCCGAGAATGCCGTAAAGCGCGGTTCGGCGCATCACATTTTCGATGTTGCCGGGTCCCAAAAACGTATCGGGGACTTTAAAACCGAGAAAGACCCAGATCAGAATCAGGATGATTGAGATGCCGACGATCTTGATCAGACCGGCCAAGTTTTCTTTCATGAATTGCCTTTGTTTGTTCTTTGGCTTACCTGAAGTTCGCGTCGGGGTTCAACCGCCCGTTGCCAGCTCCATGATCGCTTCTTCGCTGAATTGGTCGCGGCTCAGCTCGCCCGTTATCTTGCCTTCGTGCATCACAAGGATTCGGTCGGAGATCCCCATCACTTCTTCCATCTCGCTGGAGACGACCAGAATGCCCATCCCTTCGTCGACAAACTGCTCCATCAATTGATAGATCTCCTGTTTCGCACCGATGTCGATCCCGCGTGTGGGTTCATCCATCAGCAAAACAGTGGGGTTCATTGCAAGCCATTTTCCGATCACAACCTTTTGTTGATTTCCGCCCGAAAGGAACTTTGCAATTTGCAGATCGGACGAAGATTTGATCTTCAGTCGCTCACGCATGCTGAGGCTATCCCGTTTCTGTCGCGAAAGATTGGCCAAGCCCAAAGTTGCATACCGGCGGAGACCGGCCAAGCCGATATTGTTTCGCACTGTCATTTCGGTAAACAGGCCATGTTGTTTTCGGTCTTCTGGCACAAGGGCCAGTCCCTGTTGGATCGCCTCAATCGGACTTTCCGGGTTGGCCGCTTTGCCGTTGATGCGAATCGTGCCGGCTCGTTTCTGTTGGACGCCAAAGATCGCTTGCAGCACCTCGGTTCGTCCTGCTCCGACCAAGCCCGCGATTCCGACGATCTCGCCTTTGTGAACAGACAGTGAAATTTTCTGTTTGGGCCAGGCAGCGGTCGAAAGCCCATTCACTTCGAGAACTTTCTCACCTGCATCGCCCGCTGTACGATCGTAGACTCGCGAGACGTCTCGGCCCACCATCATTCGTACCATATTATCGTGGTTAATTTCCTTGCCCGACAATTCACCCGCGTTCTCTCCGTCTCGCAGTACAGTCACTCGATCGGAAAGCCGCTTAACCTCAGCCAAACGATGTGAAATGTAAATGATGCCGACGCCCTGATCGCGGAGGTTTTCAATCAGCTCGAACAGCGATTCCGATTCCTTGACCGAAAGCGAAGATGTCGGCTCGTCCATGATCAACACTCTCGCATCGGTGGAAAGTGCTTTGGCGATCTCTACCATCTGCTGTTTGCCAATGCTCAACTGTTCGACGATCGTTTTGGGCGACACATCCAATCCGACTCGTGCCAGAAACTCTTGCGAGCGGCGATTGATCTCACGCCGCTTGATCAATCCGGTTCGGGACCAGCGTGGCTCACGGCCCAGGAAAATGTTTTGCTCAATATTCAAGTTGCCGCAAAGGTTCAACTCTTGATGAATCAGTTGAACTCCGTGCGCCATCGACTCGCGGGTGTTGTGAAAGTAGACCGGTTGATCGTCGATCAAAATCTGGCCCGAGTCGGCTGGTTGGACTCCAGCCAAAATTTTCATCAGCGTGCTTTTGCCAGCCCCGTTTTCGCCGATCACGGAAAGGACTTCGCCACCCTTCAGATGGAGATCGACGTTCTGCAGAGCTTTCACGCCCGGAAACGATTTTGAAAGTTTTTCTACCGAAAGCTGCACAGCTAAATTTGCTCGGAGGAATCGACTGAGATTTACGCAAGCCGATGAGGTAAAAAGGTTGGCAAAAGGGAAACGGTTAAACGAAGTGAAAGCCAATTACTGGCCAGTTTTATCTCGCAGGTCGGCCCAAAAGTCATCGACATTTAATGTTTCGGTGCCGTCCAAGTCGATCGCTTCTTTGGTAATCGCACGGGCAACGATATCAATGAACTTGCTTTCGGGAATGACATCGTTGTTACCTTTAAGCAGCTCACTCAGGATTCGCACCGATTGGTAGCCATATTCGTAAGGATCCTGAACAACGGTGCCGATCACGGTACCGTTTTTGATACCTTGGAGCGTAGCGTCATTCTCATCAAATGCGGCGACTTTGATTTTGCCGATCATGTTCGACTGGCGAATGGCTTGCAAACAAGCGGGTGGATTGTATGCGAACAGGCCAACGAACAGTTCGACGTCGTCGTAAGCGTTGATCGCGTCTTCGACTTTTTGTTTGGCTACTTCTGGCTTTCCCTGATCGAGTATCGTTGCAAAGACAGCAAACCCGTTGCCTTCGATCTCCGCGTCGATTTCGTCAAAGCGAGTCGGGTCTGGCTCGCGCTCAAGCAATTCGTCGATCACTCCCTGGCGACGTTTGCGCGAGTTGTCTTGTTCCAACCGGCCGACTGAGATGATGATGTTGCATCCATCGGGATAGGAATTCTTGATCAGTTTGCCAAGCAAGCGACCGGCCAGATAGTTGTCCATGCCGATGTACATCAGCCGATCCGATTCCGGTGCGTCCGAGTCATGAGTGATCAACGGAATTTTTCCGCACCAGCGATTGAGGGCTTCACGCTGGTTTTCGGCATCCAGGGGAGTGATGGCCAATCCATCGATACCGCTGGCAAGTAAATCTTCGACAATCTGTTTTTGCTCAGTCGCGGTGGCTTCGGCGGGAAAGCGAACATCGACGTTGATGTCAAAATCTTCGGCGGCATCCTGGCAGCCAACTTCTGCAATATTCCAAAAACTGGCAATTTGGTTGGTGACAAACGCGACCGTTTTTTTCTCTTGCGCGGTTGCGGATTGCGTGCTGGACTGCCAAAGCGAAGTGGCTAAAACGACAATGATCAGAAAAATTGGGCGAGCGGTCATCGGCATCGTTTAGGAGTCCTTTTTGCGGTTTGCTTTGTACGAACTTTCGCAAAGTAACCCTGTAGAAAGGAGACTGGTTGCGATTGGCAATTAAATTCTGATTTATCAAGAGAGCCCAAACAAGAGTTAAAAGTGAGGACCGAAACCATTTCAAAGGTCGGAAACCTTACCTATTCAGAATTGAAGCGACTGGGAAGGGACTGGGGCTTCGATAGCCCCCAGATTGCCGGGCTTGGATAACGCTAGTCTGAATACAGTGGAATCGAAGTAAAATTGGAGAAGGAAAAAGAAAAAGCCCGCATAAAATGCGGGCTTTTTCGGTGTGGTCAGGGGGAGGCTCGAACTCCCGACACATGGATTTTCAGTCCATTGCTCTACCAACTGAGCTACCTGACCAGTTGACACTCAAAGTTCCCCAATGAATGGGATTAAAGGGACTGTTGGAGGGGTCCCTCGCTTTGGTGACAAAGTTTGAACGGAGATTATGCAGATAATCTCGACATTCATCAACCTCTAAACGAGCAATCTTTCAGACGGCTATACGATCCTTATAAAGGGCTCCAAGATTGACATTTTGTGGTTTCACAACTAACTTGAACCGATGGATTCGCCTCGTCCACGTTATTTTCCTTCCACCACTCAAACACCTACTAAAGACAACTAAAAGGGCTAGATCAATGGGACGAACTCTAGCGTGCTTGAACGAAATTAAGGTCTCGTCGGGGCAGCAAAGCACAATAAAGGATGGACACCGATCGTTTTGGGTGGTTTTGTTGTTGGGCTTTTTCTGTTTTGCCCCAGTCAATTCCATGGTGGCTCAGGAAAAGTACAGCCCTGAGGACGAAGCGGTTCAGGCAATCGCTAAAAAAGGGCTGGATTCTCTGAGAGAAACTGTTTCTAAGGGACCTGAGGTCCTGCTCTGCGGTTTAGCTGCGATCGAATATTCGAAGCGGTATCACGAACCGCTCCCGATCGACGGGCCATTGGTTTCGGCAGCGTTGAAATACGCCAACCGATCGCTCGACAAAGATTCAAATAACCTTACGTTCTACGCGCAAACGGCGATCTACGAGCAGGCAATCGCGCTCATCGTTTACTGTGAAGTTGATGATGTTCGATACAAAAAAGAGATCAATGCACTTCTTGGAATCCTGCGCGAGCGGCAACAGCGTAACGGATCGTATAATTACTTCGGTCGCGATACCAATGGTGCGGGCGACGTTTCGATGGCTCAATACGTTGGGCTCAGTTTGTGGGTCGCCAAACAGCACGGGTTTGATGTCGATATTGACTCGGGAAGGGCCTTGTTGGACTGGCTGTGTGACTCGATGAACGAAAAAGGGAGCTGGTACTACCACTCTCTGAACAGAGCCACGGCCAACCCTGATGATGAAATTCGAAATTCCCTTCATTGCTCCGGACTCAGTTCAACCTATTTACTGGCCGATTTCTTGCAACTCGAAGGAGGGCGAGGCGGAGCAATCAATCAGGTTATTGCCGATTTGGGACTACCACCATCAGTTTCAGTCCATGTTCCCGACGATGGGAAACCGAAACGCAGGGCAGGACCGTTGGTCAGTTTTGATCGTGGCAAGCTACAAAAGGTGAAGACCATTGGGAACAAATGGCTGGCGGATCACTGGACCGTGAAAAGCAAGACTTGGAACTACTATTACCTTTATGCTTTGGAGAGATACGCTTACTTTCGTGAAGCCGCTGAACAAGAGGTCTCTGAAATTCCGACTTGGTACGACCAAGGCGTTGATTACTTGAAATCGACGCAGTCCGCGTCAGGTAGTTGGCCAGCCGGTAAAAAACAGGTTGAAAAATCAAATTACAATACAGCTTTCGCGATTATGTTTCTCGTGCGTGCCAGCGAAGTTCTCGCCGGAGAGGCCGTAGAGGGGACGATGAATGGCAATGCGAACTTTGCGATCGACAAGAAGCTAACCTTTAACAAAGACGGTTCCGTTACAGGCCAAAGCCCGATCAAAGGGGTCGATGATGTATTCGGAATCCTGGCAGCCGGAGTCGACGACAACGATTTGGACTTTGTATTGGAATCGCTTGCACCAGTCATCGGGCAGATGGCCAATCGAACGGACAAGTCCCACGGCGAACAGTTGGCGTTTCTGCGAGGCTTGCTCAGCAATGAAAATCCTCGCATGCGTCAAATTGCGATTCGATTGTTGGCTGGCCAACAAGTAATCGAAAACGCTCCCGCCCTAATTTACGCCATGAGTGACCGCGAATATGACGTTCGCGTGGAAGCTCACAACGGTCTGCGCCTGATCAGTCGCCGCATCGACACGCTTAATCTCCCCGAGAATCCGACCCGGGAAGATTTCGAGGATTTAAAGAGGCAGTGGACGGAGTGGTATTTAAACGTGAATCCAGGTGCAAAACTGCTGGAGTAATTTGGCATTGAGAAACTAAGTTGCGCCTTCGAGTAAACGATTAAAACAAAACGATGCCTCCGACAATAGTTACCTGCTAGTTTGTAAAACACTCAGATCGAGGAAAACAATGAACAGCGAAGACTCTCCCTATCCTTCAAAACAACTAATAAACACCCGTCCCCAATTGACAGTGGAAACGGGGGTTTCGCGGTACGACATGTTCAATGGAGCTTTGATTGCTTCAATTGCGCTGTTCGGGTTCCTGGCTTCGATTCTGTTTCTTGTCTGGGTGACCACTCAGTTTGATTTTTCTCGTAAGCTCGAACCGCCACCCTATCAATCTGAATATGGCGATGAAAAACCGGAAGGTTTCGAGGACGATGTGCTTGAACCGGGTGTCGAAGAGTTTCCGGAGATCGACATCCCAGCTCTCCCTGATGCTTTGGAGGCGGTCACCGACGCAGTATCTTCGGTTTCTGCCGCCTTGGAAGTTATTGATGGTGATTCTCCGGTCGTTGGAAAAGGAAGTGGCGCAGGCTCGATCGATGGGGGCACAGGAAATGGAGATGCTGATGTAGTGCCCGAACACAAGCGCTGGAAAATCGAATACGCATCAGAAGATATTTCAGACTACGCCAAACAACTCAGTCATTTCGGAATTGACATTGGTGCGGTTAGCATCGATGCCAACGACATCATGCGGATTCAGGATCCGGGTGGAAAGCTAAATACGGTAGCGACCAGTCGCGAAAAGGAAAACAAAGCTCGCTCTCTGTTTTTTGCCCACACCCAGAAGAAACTACAACGCTGGGATGCGAGATTGGTGAAAAGAGCGGGGGTGGAACTGGCGGGCAAAGATATCGTTCAGTTCTATCCTGACCCAACCCGAGGGCTGTTGCGTGCGGCAGAGTCGGAGTATCTCCTGGCAAATGATCGCGAGCTGGGTGATGTCGGAAAAACGTTTTTCAAAATCGTTTCGACCGGTTCCGGCTACACGTTTGAAGTCAGCTCAATGCAATTTCGCCGGCGTTAAAACATACGATCATTGAAAGAAAATTCCGTGCTCGGCAATAAGAGCAAAATCAAGTTGCGAGCATAATCACTATACAGAACTCGATGCAAAGCCCTAGTCAGCAATTGGCAAGGTACGTTTCGAAACCCCAATTAGAACTCGCGAGAATGAAGAACTGAGAACACTCTCTCGCACTACAAAAAGAAAAGAAATTAAAATATGGAAACCGTTTTTTACATCTTGGGCAACGTTATCTATGCCTTCATGTTCCTCATTGCGTTGTGGGGAGCCTACAACGTTTTTATGGTTTTCATTCGAGTAAAGCAAAAGCAGTTTGACCGTGAGGATCACCAAACTGAATTTCTGGAAGCGATCGAAGAGCCGCTTGCCCGTGGCGAATACGAATCAGCGATCGACGTGTGTGATGGTGATCGCCGTGCCGTCTGTCAGTTAGCCCAGTTGGCTCTGGAGAATCGAAGACTTAGTTTTGTAAAAGTCAAACAGCTGATTGCGGACCGGTTTCAGCGAGACGTGCTGCAAGACCTTGAGCATCGTTTGAGTTGGGTGACAACGGTGATCAAGTCGGCACCGATGATCGGTCTGTTGGGAACGGTACTGGGGATGATGGGAGCGTTTGGAAAACTTGCTGGCGCCGAGAACGTCGAAGCCCAAGCGCTTGCAAACGACATCATGTTCGCCTTGATTACCACGGCTTGCGGATTGGCGATTGCGATTCCACTGGTACTTGCCGTTGCGTTTATCAATATTCGAATCACAAAGATGGAAGATCTGGCCGGCTACGGAATCAACCAGTTCCTGGAGATCTTTAAAGAGGCAACCATTCGATTTCCCAACAAGGGATAAGTCCGAATTGGGTCGACTCTGAAATAGGCAAAGAACACGTTCCTTAAGCTTGAACCATGGCAACACAACAAGATTTCCAACTATCCAAAAAGAAGACGAGGGATAACGCCGATCTGGACATTACTCCCATGATCGATATCACGTTCCTGTTACTGGCCTTCTTTGTCATGGTTTCCAAAATGTCACCTCAGTTGCCGGTTGATTTACCACAGGCGAAATACGGAGACACGGTTCCGGAAAAGAACTGCGTCGTTTTGGTCGTAGTTGCTGGCGATAGCAATGAAGATTTTAAAATATTCAAAGGCAACTCGACTGACCCCGCAGATTTGGTCGCGCCGGGTGAGGACGCCGACATGGAAGCTGAGATCGGAGAGTTTGTGGAGAGCGAGTTCTCCAAACGGCCCAGTTTAGAAGCCGTTCTGATTAAGGGCGAGGGTGAAGTTACCACGGGCGCAATCGATATCGCCCAACGCGGCGCGGGAAAATCCGACCTCGCGCTAGAGCGGAAACTTTTTATCGGGGTGGCGGAGAACTAACGATGGCAAAAAGAAAAGAAAATGACCCGTCCGACTTCAACGATCCAAATCGTTTAGACTTTGGTTCGGAAGACCCACAACAAAAGCCTGCCGGGTCTAGCGACAACTCCCAGCAAAAGGGTTGGAAAGGGTTTGAAGAGGTAGAAGAGGACGAAGATCCCGTTCTTACTTTTGGAAAGAAGCGGGAAACTTCAGAGGAGGACGATCTGGATATGACTCCGATGGTGGATGTCACATTCCTGCTGTTGATCTTTTTTATGGTGACTGCCTCGTTCACGTTGCAAAAATCTTTCCAACAAGCCCAGACGAAAACAGATGAACCAAGTACGACTGTAGAGGAACCACCTGTAGACGTTAAAGACTACGTCGAGGTGATAATCGACCAAACCAACACCTTTTACGTCGTTAGCCGTGACGAAGAGGTTGAAGCGCCAACGGTTCGTGAAATGCGAGCCAAAGTTCGCGATGCGAAAGAATCGTTGAATGCGAAACGGATGGTGATTACGGCACATGCCGATTCAAAACACAGCCAACGTGTTGCAGCATGGGACGCCGCACAAGCCGCTAATTTATCCGATGTCGAAACGCGGGTTACCGAAGAAGATTTTTGATCCGAATCGCAACGCACAACCAACAACAAAACATCCAGTATGAGACTTTTCGAATCGCTCGAAAACGTTGAGAAGTCATAAGGAAAGAAATTAAATGTCCGTAAGGCAACTAGTTGATCTAATCGAAAAGATGAATGTCGTTGACGACCGACTTCTGCAGCGGATCCGGCGTGAAATCGACGACCCCGAGAAAAACGTCAAATCCAAGTCGATCTTGTCGTTTCTGGTCAAGAAAGAGCAACTAACTAAAAAACAAGCTGCCAAGCTGCTGAAAGAATCCCAACAACAGGTTCCCGTCGACACGATCGAAGTCAAACCAGAACCTAAAAATGTACATGACACCGACGCTCTGATCGGCGTAAGCCCTGAGGAGATCGTGAATGACAACGATGAAGTCGAGGTCGAGGTTGAACCGATCGAGGTCGAAGTCGAGGAAGTCGAAGTAGATGTCGAACCTGTTGTCGAAGTAAGCGTCGAGCCGGAAGTCTCCGTCGATATTGAAACCGAAGTTGCCATCGATGAACATGTTCCAGTTGCTCCGCTGCCTGAGGTTGCCGATCCGTTGGCATTAGGAACGGGCGATCAGTTGGACCCGATGTCTGCCGGACTGGGCTCTAGCGGACTGGAACCATCTCAGCCACCTAGGGAACGTGGCACGGGAAAGGGCTTTCAAAGTAAGCGAGAGAATCGCGATCAATGGTCGTCGAAATGGGTCTACATTGGCACCGCTATTTTAGGTTCAATTTTGATCTTGCTTGCTGTGCTATGGCTGGCAGTCGGGCGCCAAAACCTGGAGGCGTTGCAGGAGAAAGCGGAAGAGAGTTTTACTACCGGAGCCTATTCCGATGCCGTCGCCAAAACAGAAGAACTGCTTGAGCTCAGCCCTCGCCACGAAAACGCTGAAAAATGGAAGGTTCGGATCGTCCACTGCCAGCTTGCTCAACCTTTTGAGAGCAAACGGTACGAAGAGGTGCTCAAAGTGGCCGAAGAGCACTTGCCTGCCATCAGTGAACTGGAAGCGTTTGCGGAATTGAGAGAGGACTTGGCGCGGTTGATCCTGCCCTCCACAGCAGAAGCTTTGACAACGGCTGCCAAAGGCAAGGCGGCCAAGGTGGGCACGACGGTCGACGAAATGCAGTCAGAGCTACTCATCGCCCAACGTGCTGAGGCTTTGGTGGACAACACGTTGTACATGCCCGGTTCGATTCGAAAAATGGATACAGTTGCGAAACAGCTGGACGCCATCGAAGACAACGTGCGAGGAATTGAGAACTCGATCAAAAAAGAAACCAACTTTAAAGCAGCCAAAGTCGAGATCCAGCAACTGACTAAGGAATCCAAAACGGACGCAGCGTTTTCAGTCTTTAATGACTTAACAAAAAATTATCCCGATCTGGGAGCACGAGAAGATTTGCAAACCCTGATGCGAAACGTCAGCGTCAAAGAAAGAGAGCTGGTCAAGCCTGCGGGTATGCAATTGGTAGGTGAGCAATCTGAACCGGCTTCGATTTTTTCAGCTCAAGTCGTTACCGCTCGCCGTCAAGGCGATCCGATGAGCGAATTTTCAGGAGAGACGATCCCGGTTTTGACTGAAGGCGTACTGTATGGATACGAAGCGGGGGAAGGAACCGTACTCTGGAATCGTTTTATGGGTTTTGAAACCCACTACCCACCGCAATGGGCCGATCAGGACAATCGCAGTGAGTTAATCGTTAGCGATCAAAAGAACAATACGGTGATGAAGTTGAACGCAAAAGACGGTTCACTCGTCTGGAAAACGGAAATCAAGCAGCCGTTTGCGAATCCGACCATCACCGCAGGTAAGGTCATTATCACTACCGAGTCGGGAATTTTGATCGGCTTGGATGGCACAACGGGCAGCACCTACGCCAGCGTTCAACTTCCTCAAAAGACGAACGTGTCCGCGGGGGCATCGACTCGCTATCCCTATATCTACCAGCCGGGCGATTACTCAAACCTGTACGTTCTGGACGCGGAAACGCTTGAGTGCCTGGAGGTGGTTTACACCGGTCATTCACCTGGCAGTATGACGGTACCGGTATTTGATTGGAGCGGATACATTACCGTGTTGATCAACCAAGCCGATTACTGTGACATGCGTTTGTATAGACCTTCGGGCGCCGAAGGTGTCGCCCCTGGATTGGGACTTCAGCAAACACAGGTTATCCTTCGCTTGACCAACGGGCATATCTCAACACCGTTATTGAAAATGGGGCGTACACGTTACTTGGCCGTTTCTGACGCGGGTAACATGAATCTGTTGGAGATGAACAAAGTGGAGAATCCGGAGCAGCCCGTTTCGGCGATTGCGCAACAGGATTTTCAGGTTCGTAAAGGCGAAAAGAACTTTTTGCAGACCAAGTCGACTCGGCTTTGGATCGGAAGTCGAGGGATTGAAAGGTACAAAGTCTCTGCCGTTGGCGAATTCAAAAGAGAGCCGATCGCTTCACAAGGTGACTTCATTCTGGGGCCGATGACCAAGATCGAGGACAAGCTCTTTCACCTTCGGCGTCGGTCACGTTCGGCGCTGTCGTCGATTACCGCCGCTGATGTTCAGTCGATGGACGAAATCTGGCGGAGTGACCTGGGAGCTGCTTTCGCAGGTCCGCCTAGAGAGGTTGATGGAAAGATCCAGTTGATTTCCAGCCAAGGCGACTTGTTCCTTGTCGAACAATCAGCTTTTTCGTCAGGGTATACCGACCAAAGTATTTGGTCGACCGATGATGCGGAGAACCTGCAATTTGATCGTTCAATAATGTTGGACAATGGATCTTATGTGTCTTTGGGAGCAGCGGGTTCGCCAGATATATTGCTGGTGAGAACTAATGGAACGACAAGATTGGGCAGGTTGCAGTCGCCAGCCGATTCACCATCATGCCCCATTATCGGGTTGGGTGATAACCTTTTAGTCGCATCAACCAAGGGCCAGGTTGTTTTGGTCAATCCTGAGAATGGTCTAACTGTGGGTA
>CAZDBA010000011.1:14524-26429 GCA_964503615.1 uncultured Pirellulaceae bacterium | reverse complement strand
CCTTTTCAGCCGCGTAAAACACCAGGTGTTGATACCCTGTGGCGACAGCCTGCAATTGTCGGTGAGAACCAAGTGGTTGTTGGTAAGGACGATGGTAGTATTTACCAGTTAGCATCGGACGGACGACAGTTGAAGCTTGTTGCTGAGTTTCAAGCTTCTGGCGGGCTGGAATCAGGGCTCGTTGCTGTGGGTTCGGTCGCTTATGGAGTTACGAAGGATGGTGCGAAGAGCCATCTCGTTGGATTCAAAACCGAAGGTGGTCTAAGTGAGGCAGGGAAGGTTGCAATTAATGGTAACTTGATCGCCGGACCTTGGCATACGGACGGCATGCTCATGTTTGTCGACGATTTTGGAACCTTGCAAGCTTATTCGACCGAGCTGAACGGGGACGCAGTTTGGTCGATCGATTTGGGAACTGACACGTTAGCCGCGGAGCCTATGGCCTCCAAAGGCGTTGTGCTGTTGGCAATGAAAAGCGGCAGGATGATGCTGGTTGATGGCAAGTCAGGTGAAACTCAAAAAGAGATTGAGATCGGCCAGCCGATTATGCACGCTCCCCTTTTCAGCTCTGGCAACATCTATATCGGAAGCGCGGATGGACGATTGCTTGTCCTTCCCGGTTCAGTCTTTTAAGAAGGAACAACGGGAAACATAGATGTTTAGAACTATCCGCAACCAGAACACCACGAATGCGGCCAGCCAAATCACCAAGCTGGTTTGGCAGCGTTCAACGGTTTGGGTTCTGTTGGCTTTTGCGTTTTTGGCCGTCTCGACGGAGCAAACGCTATTTGCCCAGAAACCCAAAACTAAAATCTCACCTGTTGACGCTCAACTGGTGGACAAAGAACCGTTTGATCGTGTTTATCTCGACGAGTTCAACGAGTTTGCTACGTTGGATATTGTTCCGCCTGAAAAGATTCCACCCAAGCCACTTCCCGAACGAGGTGTGTTGGTTTTCGAATGGATCGAAGACGATGAGTTTCGTCTGGAACTCCCGTGGCGCGCAATCATCGACTACAAAACGTTTAACGATCTGTTGTTGGAAGAAGCAGACCTGCTGCTTGCCAGGAAAGAGTATGCCCGTGGTTTTCGCAACCTGTTATTTGTGTACGACCATGGTGGCGATTCCGATCCAAAATTAGAAGCTTCGCTGCGTGAGATTCTGCTGCTGGACGGTAAGCGAAACTTTGACAAGGGCAACTACAGTTTGGCCCTTTCCATTTTCGAAGACGCGTACGAGCGAGCCCCAGCAAATGGAGGGCCTCGCATTGGAAACGTTGCTGCCATCGATATGATCATGCAGGGCTACGGCCGTTTGCTTGAGAAGCGATTTAACTTGGGAGACTACGGAGGAGTTCGATCGGTTTTAGATACGATTGAGAACAAATACGGCACCGACATCCAGGAGTTGAAAGCTCAATGGATCGGTCAGCTAAAAGCAAAACATGATCAATTCGCGACGGTCACTCGAGAAGCGTTTAATTCAGGCGACGCACAAACAGCCCATCAGTTTGCTCGGAAAGCAGTTTTTGCATTTCCGGAAAACGTTGAAAGTAAACAGATGCTGAAGCAGGTGATCGAAAAGTACCCGCTTGTTTACGTAGGTGTCAGCCAGACCGCGCTTGCGGGAGGTTCTCCGACTCGAATCAACCACTGGGGTGCTCAGCGTATTGGCCGTTTGACTCAGCGAACCGTGATCGAGTTCGCCGGACTTTCGGACGAAGGCGGACGATACAATTTTCTCAATGGTGAATTCGTTCGAATGGACGAGGACGGATTCCAGTATGCTTTCAAGATTTCTGAGCAAGAACCTGGGTTTGGCGTTCCTCCACTTACGGCTTATCAACTTTCCCAGCAACTGCTTGACCGAGCCGATGCCAACTCACCTCAGTACCACGAGCCTTGGGCAAAAATCGCCGGCCCGATTCAAATCACAGACGCGAACACGGTCGTTGTAGAACTGCGTGTTCCGTTCATTCGCCCAGAGGCTGTCTTGCAAATGCCCTACGAGGCGGGAACAGAAGATGGGCCGGTTCAGAATGGACCTTATACAGTGACCGCTGAGGGCGATCCATTCACCGCTTTTTCGCCCAACCCGAAATACAAGGGAACTGCCGATTCCCAGTTTCCTGAGGTTGTTGAGGTCCTGTTCAAGAATCGAACTGACACCGTTAGCGCTCTGTTGCAAGGCGATATCGACGTGATTGACCGGGTCCCTCTGCAGAACATTCGAGAACTCTCGCGCGATCCCGCAATCGAGGTTCAAAAATACATCGTTCCGACAATTCACATGTTGGTCCCCAATGTTCAACCAAGCAAAGGGATTTGGAGCCCAAACAAAACGTATGAAGTCGGTGATATCGTTCGAATCCCAAACACAACGCTCACGCTAAAATGTGTATCGGCAGGAACCTCAGGTGAAGAGGAGCCGATCGGACCGGGTAGAGATGGTACGATCCAATGGAAGTCAGATGCTCGCGCGTTTATGACCAATCTGAACTTTCGCAGCGCATTGATGCGAGCGATCGATCGTCAATCACTTTTGACGGACACGATTTTGGGCGGGAGAGAGGTTTCGGGTTGCGAAATTATCAATGGTCCTTTCCCGGTTGGAACTGAGGACAACGATCAAAACGCTTACGCCTATAACCCTTACGTGTCCAAAGTGCCACACGATCGACTGCTGAGTATGACACTAACCGAGGTCGTTCGAGGGCAGATGCTGGATAGCTTGCGTGCGAAAAAAGTTCCTAACCCGACGATCGAATTTCCAACGATTGTCCTTGCCCATCCGAAAAGCGAAACGATTCGTACGGCTTGCCAGGCAATCCAGGCGATGTGGGCTCAGATTAATGTGAAATCGGTTTTGCGAGAGTTGCCCGAAGGACAAATCGTTCCCGAGGATAACCTTTACGATTTTCTCTATGTCGAAATGACGATGAACGAACCCCTAACCGATATCAACACGATGTTCGGTTCAAGCGGGATCGCCAAAGAGATTTCGCCTTCGGTTCGTCAGCTTGCTCAGCAAGTCAGCTACGCCACCAGTTGGCAAGTGGCAGGTCGCAAACTTCGTGAGTTGCACAGGCAATCCCTTAACGGACTTTCGTTGGTGCCGCTTTACCAAGTACAGGAGTATTTTGCGTACCGCAGGAACGTTCAAAACATTGGACGTAATCTGGTCAGTCTATACGAGAACATCGATCAATGGACTGTTATACCTCGCGAAGAAACCAAATAGCTTTTTCCGTTTTTCAGCAACTTAAAATCACAGGAATCCTGATGACAACCAAACGCCAATATCTGGGGCAACTTTGCCTTGCGATGCTTGCGATCATCTTGATCGGGGGGCCTGTTTTAGGACAGGAGTCGGACGAAGGTCCCAAGGACGGTGTGTTACGAATCGACCGAGCTTGGGATTATCGTCCGTATCGAGTTCGCGTTTGGATTTGCACCGATGGTTCACCTGATATCAATGCGAACTTTGACTCACTGGTCAAAGGGCTTCAGCGTCGGTCCATTCTTGCCGACCCCAGTGCGTGGGAACTGTTGGTTTCTCGTGCTCCAACGCCTTGGCAATATCGCTTGCCACGCATGATTGAAAAAATCGAAAACGAAACCGGCTTCGAAGAACTTCCCGAATTGAAATACGATGACAAACTTATGGTGGTGTGTCTCGAATCAAAGCAGGGGTTGATTCATTGTCGCGTTCGGGAGCTTGATTTGTTAACGCAACAATGGGGCGCGTTGGGCAAACGAGCCGTCGCTGAGAAAAGCCAGTTGGATGCAACCGTCTTCGATTTGGTTTCAATAGCGTTCATGCCGATCGCCCGCGTGGATCGTATCGGCAACAACAATGACGTCTTTCTGAGAGCCAGAGCGGTAAACGCGTGCCAGCGTCTGGTCCAAACCGAAGATGGACAATGGGAGGTCGTTGCCAATACAGGTTCGCCCGTTTGGGTCCGCGATGACGATCGCTTTCTGCCAATTATTCGTAAAACAGACCGAAGTGGCGAGATTTCCCAGTTGGAGCCCATCGATTTTACGTTCCTTACGATTACCGAGCTGGAGGGTGCCGATGTGACCGCGTCCATTCAGTCTTATCATCGAGCGCCTTTGGCGGGACGTGCGAGTAAGCGAGCTCAAAAACTGGCTTTGGTTATTCGTCCACCCGAACAGGATACTCAACTGAAATTTGTTTCACGCGACGATGAAACTTATCCGCTCGAAGGCTTTGAGATCTTTTCGCGAAGGGTTGGAGCGACAAAGGAAGAGGCCTCAGAATACTTGGGCATGACCGATTGGCGAGGAATGGTGTCAATTCCGCCCAGTGAGCATGGCTTGCGAATCATCTATGTGAAACGTGGGAATCGACCGCTCAAAAAGTTACCGATTATGCCGGGACTTTATACCCAATTGCAAACAACGCTTCCGAATGATGAATCGAGACTTAATGCAGAAGGTGTCATCAAAGGGCTCGAATCTGAGCTCTTAAATCTGGTCACCCAACGCGCTTTGTACGAACAGCGGATTCGCAACGCGCTTGACAATAATAAAATCGAACTCGCGGAGGAATTCTTCAAGCTCTATGAAGAACTTCCGACCGTAGATAGAGTTCGAGTTAGAATCTCAAATGACGAAACACGGCTAAAATCCCAGACCGCAGACAAGCGAGAAAGGGAGTTTATTACCCTAATGTTCAAAGGCTTGCGAACGATGGTCAGCACCAGTGTCTCCGAATCGAAATCGCCGGCGCTGAAGCGAGAAATCCTGGCTGCCACTGAGAATCAACCGAGAAGCAAGAAAAAAAGATAATTAGCCAAGCGAGTTGCTCTTCTCTTTTCTGTTGCCTTTGCGAAGAATGAATTCGTAGTTGAACGAGAAGTTTAACACATAGTTTGGCAACTCTTTCGAGGCGACAGCGAGCGCGGAAATCGCTAAACTGGTTGCGGAATAAAGGATGGACAGGAGAAAGACTTGAACGTCAAGAAGGCATCGACGGGCAGGACAACAAAGCAAATGCAAGATACGGTTCAGGCGTTGTTGGACAACGTCAGTAACGTGGTCTTGGGTAAGCGGGATGTGGCGGCGCTGTGTATGACCGATGCTGGCTGGTGAGCATGTGCTGCTCGAAGACGTGCCAGGCGTTGGCAAGACGCTGCTGGGTAAAGCGCTTTCGCATAGTGTAAGCGGAGAGTTTCGGCGGATTCAGTTTACGCCTGACCTCCTGCCTAGCGATATCGTCGGCAGCAGTGTCTATAACAGTTCGAGCTCAGAGTTTGTTTTTAAACCCGGCCCGGTTTTCGGCAATTTTCTGCTTGCCGACGAAATCAACCGGTCTCCACCCAGAACACAAAGCGCTCTGCTGGAGGCAATGAGTGATCAACAGGTCAGCGTTGATGGTAAGACCCACGACCTTCCCAATCCGTTCATGGTGATCGCAACGCAAAACCCTTTCGAATTCGAAGGCACTTACGTTTTGCCCGAGAGTCAGTTGGATCGGTTTCTGTTGCGGATCTCAATGGGCTATCCATCACGTGAGTTTGAACAGGACATTCTGGAAAATCACCGCAAAGGCGACCCGGTTGAGGGCATGGAACCGATTTGTGGAATCGATGAATTGGTCGAAATTCGTCAAGCGGTGCGAGATGTAAAATTTGACAAGTCGATATCGCAATATCTCCTGGACGTGGTTGCTGCGACACGTGAATCAAGTGAGCTTTCTTTTGGCGTCAGTACGCGCGGGGCATTGCTATGGTACCGAGCTTGTCAGGCTGCGGCGTTTATTGATGGAAGAAATTATGTGATCCCGGACGACCCTAGAAACCTGGCCGTCCATGTGATCGCGCACCGTGTTCAGGCTCAGGGGTTCATGCAGGGCGCTCAACGGCAAGAGGTTGAGAAAATCGTTCGCCGTATCGTTGCTGAAATCCCGCTGCCGACTTAGTTAAACTGCCACCCTATTCCACCACCTGACATTTAACTCGAATTCTGTTGAGGCCAGCAATTGCTCGCCAGTAAACACAGCCACAGCCGAACCCGCATCAGACTAACCCGAGAGGGTTGGGTCTTTGTTATCATTTTGGCGTTCATCTCGTTGGGCGCCGTGTTACGGAACATTAATTTGTTGATCATCCTTTCAGGGATGATGCTCGCTCCGTTATTGCTGGGATGGCGAGTGTGCGTGCGAATGATGTTAGATCTCCAGCTTCAGCGAAACATGCCCCTCTGGGTCCACGCGCGGCAAAAATTTGATATCGAATGGCAATGTCATAATCGTCGAGATCGCATTCCAACATGGACTCTTAATATTCTTGACCGCTTGCGAGAAGACGAAACGGAGCATTTAAAAAATGCATCTCAGGTCACAGCATTGATTCCGCAGATCGTTCCTGGTCAGACCGAGTTTGCTACCTACCGTTGCTTGCTGCCTCAACGGGGGAAATACGTGATCGGTCCTGCGGAGGCATCAACGCGATTTCCGTTTGGATTAATCAAAGGCGCTGTGGCGATCGATCCGCCAACAGAAATCTACGTTGCTCCGGTCGTTGGAAAGCTCGTGCCAAGTTGGGACAAGCGAATCCAGTCCCTTGTTTGCGGCGAGCAAGCCCAGCGAAGACGACGCGGAACTGACGAAGATGAATTTCACTCGCTTCGGGAATGGAGATCTGGCAGTAGCACCCGGCAGATCCACTGGCGAACCAGTGCAAAACTTGGCAAACCGGTTGTCAAACAATTTGATCAGAAAAGCGATCGCGACTTTGCACTCGCGGTCGATCTCTACAGTTTAGAAAGTGAACCGAGCGATCTGGAAAATATTGAAAAGATTTTGAGCTGTTCGGCAACCATGATCGCCAGCTTGAAATATGAGGTGCAAGGCAAAGTTGCTATGGCAGTGTGCGGTCAAGAAACATTTTTGATCAGTGACCAATTCAATCGAGAACTCGTCAGCTCCGTCATGCAGAATCTGGCGACCGCTCAAGCTGGCAGTGCCACCCAGTTGGGCGAGTCGCTCGAGCAGTTGTTTTCACAGGTTTCTGGCGAAACACCTTTGACCGTAATCAGCGCTCGTCCGCGCCCCGATTCGTTTGCTGAACTCGTACCAACGGATAAAACCAAAATTCTGCGTTTGATCGAATCATCGACGCGTTGGTTGCAAGTTGGTACTCCCGAATTCGAAAAAATATTCCAGATGCCTTATGAACATTCGTTGGTGAAAGCTGAGCAATCCGCCAGCATGGAGGGAACGGACGGAGCAGAAGAAACAGAAGGAGCCAGTTCGTAATGCAAGTTGATAGATTACTACAACTGGTATTTGGGCTGATGTGTTGCGTCAGCGGATTGCTTCTTGGGTTTTGTCAACAGGATTGGACACTCGCAATTGTTGCCTTTGCCAGCGCGACGCTCGGCTGGATTTTCAGTGACAGGCTCAAGTTAATTGTTCTTCCCGGCTCGGTGGCTAACCTGTTGTCTGCGGTGGTGCTTGTCATCGCGATGCGGAATTTCTTTGGTGGCAACAGCGGCACGCAATTGTTGGCCGTTGCCAATTTGTTGGTCTATTTGCAAATGGTTTTGCTTTTTCAGAAAAAGACTCCAAGGCTTTATTGGCAGTTGTCTGTGTTGAGTTTGTTGCAAGTCGTCGTTGCTACGATCTTTAATATCCAATTTGAAGGCAGCCTGTTTTTTATGCTGTATATGTTGCTGTCAGCCACGGCGCTGGCGCTTCTGACGATCTACGATCAGAGCTACCGAGTGAAACAACATGGTAGCTTTGTGAATCGCAGGATGACGACTCAGCTTTCAGGTTCTTCTGTGGTAGTGGTTGATTCGACTCCGCTCGCCGTCTTTGACCAAACGGCAAACGACAAACGGGTTTTGCGAAGGATGTTGCGCCAATTATTGATGTGGTTGGCCGTCTCGTTAGTTTTTGCGGCAATTTTGTTTTACAAGATTCCACGTACAGATTCTGCCTGGTATGGATCACGGGTGGTTCATATGGCAGGGACCGGAGCCAGCAGGTCGCTGGAACTGGATGAACGAGGAGTTGTCCGACAAAGCAACAGGATCGTTATGCGAGCCAAGTTTTCTGATCCTAAAAGTGGTGAGGTGGTTCGACTTTCACAACCTCCTTATTTTCGCGGGCTTGCGTTGTCTGATGTCAGGGTGGAAGACGGTCAGACTACATTTCGTGCACCCTACGATCGTGTCTATTACGACGTCTTTGAAGAGCTTTCTCATAATCGTTCGGCTAAGCATCGAATACGAATGGATGTCGTGCTTTCGCCAACAAAAGACCCGTTGATTTACGGTTGCATGCCTGTCTACCGCTCGAGAGCAAGTTCGTCCATGACCATCGACTTTTGCCACGAACTTTCTGCTCTGACCCGACGACGGGAGGGCAAGCTGATTGAAGTGGCTCCATTCCATTACAGCCTGATCACAGTATCCCCCTTTCCCAACTCACTTCCTAAAAATTGGTCTTACAAGCCTGAATCTCCAACTCCTTTGGCTCGCTCAATGCGCGGAAACCGAGCTCAATGGGAGTGGTTGACTCAAATCGACAGAGACCAGTATCCTGGCCTGATTAAGTTGGCGGATTTGATTGCAGAACGGGTAGACGACCCAGATAACTTTCTTGAATTGGCTCGTCGCATGTCGTCGTTTTTTAGAGTGTCGGGCGACTACGCCTACACGCTGGATTTCAGCGACGTGCAACGGGACGAAACGCTTGATCCGATTGAAGACTTTATCGTAAACCACAAAACTGGACATTGTTCGATGTACGCTGCGGGGCTGTGCATGATGCTTCGAAGCCAGGGAATACCGTCCCGTGTTGTCGTGGGATACTACGGTGGTGCTTATAACGAATTGGAAGATGTATATACCGTAACGGGCAAGCATGCGCATGCGTGGGTCGAAGCCTATATTCCGCCAGAGGATTGCTCGACGCTTTTAAGTTCTTCCAAGTTGATCGGTGAACGTGGTGCGTGGTTGACGTTGGATGCCACGCCGCAAACTCCCTATGACTTTTCAGCCAGTGAAGACGCAATTGATATGGCGCGGACGCTATGGCAGGGGTATGTCCTGGGACTGGATGAGGACCAACAATCGACAGGTTGGGTATCCGAGGATTCAAAACTGCTGGGGCTGTTCGACATTTCGAATTGGAGTGAGGGAATGAAGGGCGCCGCCGACGAATACCGTACGAATCCGCTTTGGAAGCTTGGTATTTCTATCGTTGCATTGATTATTTTGACAATGAGCACTATCAAATCCGCAAAGAGGGCCGTACAGCTTAATGCAAACAAACCTACCAGTCGGATCCGCAAGTTCGTAGGCCGCGCCGTTTCATTGATTGCTCCCGGTTTGGGTACGTGGCTTATCCATGGCGCCGCAGTACCGACCGTCCCGTTTTATGAAAAGCTGCTTGCTGTGCTTGAACGTCACGGGCATCGACGGCGAGCCAATCAAACTCACCGCGAGTTTGCTGAGCAAGTTGTCGAACACTATCGCAACCACGCTCAAGCTCCTTTTATTCACAAGGTCCTTACTCAATTTACAGAACGGTTCAATCAAGTTCGCTTTGGCGAAAGTGGAGTTGCAGCGACAATTAGCCGGGAACTTGAGTCTGATTTGCGAAATCTAAAGTCGATTTTGGGTAAGGACACCGAGCTAAAACTGGAACACGCCTAGCGGTTGAGTATCAGAGTAGCAACGCTGTCATAGAGCATTATTCCCCGTTGAGTTAGCTGAATCGCTTCCGGTGTTGATCTTACGAGGCCGTGTTCCAGAAGCTGTGAAGCTACGTTTTTGATCAACGAGTCGACTTGGTAACCGGTCGCGGTAGAAAATCTACTTTTGTCGACACCTTCTACCTGTCGCAGTCCGATCACCAATCGCTCGAATGCGTTTTGCTCCGGTGAAAGGCGTTCGGTCTCCTGCACGGGCGACTGCCCCGCCATGATCCTTTTGATGTAGTTCGTGACCGATCCGTGATTGGTCTCTCGTACTCCATCAATAAATCGAGACGCTCCGGCTCCAAATGCGAAATAAGGCTCGCCCGACCAGTAGATCAAATTGTGTTGACAGCGATAGTCTTCACGGGCGAAACTCGAAATCTCGTATTGCGCCAACTTCTGCTTGCCAAGGAAGTCGATTGCCAGTTCATACATCGCCGCGCGAGAGTCTTCGTGGGATTGAACTTTTTGACCTGCCTGCTTCCGGTTCCAAAACTGAGTCCCTTTTTCGATCGTTAACTCGTAAGTGGACAAGTGGTTGGGTTGAAGTGCGATCGACTGGTCTAGATCGTTTTGCCACTGCGCCAACGTTTCGTCTTGTGTTGCAAAAATAAGATCAAGCGAAAAATTGTCGACGTGCTGCTTGATCGTTTCAACCGCGCGCTGGATCGTTTCCGCGTTGTGGTCCCGTTCCAGAAATTTAAGTTTTGATTCAGAAAAAGACTGCACGCCCAAACTAAACCGATTGACTCCCAACTCGGCCAATACGCCCACTTTCTCAGCGGTCAGGTCGCTTGGGTTGGCTTCTGAAGTGATCTCCGCAGTGGAAAAGTCAAACTGTTTGGCGAGGATCGAGAACAACCGCTCCAACTGAGTCGGATTCAAATGAGTTGGCGTTCCTCCCCCCAGAAACAATGTATCCAAAGCATATCGCTCAGGCAGCCAAGACAGTTCGATTTCCAAAGCGTCGAGATACCGGTCAATTAAGTAGTCCCGATTGGCCACCAACGAGAAATTACAATAGCCGCAACGATGGCGGCAAAAGGGAATATGAACGTAGGCCGATCGAGGGCGGGCAAGTTGGGGATGATACGTCTCACTTGCCGCCATCGATTCAGTTACCACAAAACTCTAGAGCCAGATTTTTAGTCGACCGTCCAACATGTCCGGCAAACGTCGCTTAATGATTTTTTCCGCCTGCATCTTTCCATAGCGAGTGCTAAAGTGCGAGGCGACGATCATTTCGTTTTCAAACTTATCTGCTCGTTCGACGAAATCATCCAGATGCATATGGCCATTTTTGTGAATCAAATGGCGTCGATGATCATCAGCGATAAACGTCATCTCAGTGATGAGAATTTTGGCTTTGTAAAACAGTGGGTTATTATCCAGTCCCTTGGGAGCGGTGTCACCTGTATACGCCACCAGCGGGATTCGAATCTCCTGCGTCACGTCGGTGCCGTTCTGACGCAACTCTTTGATTTGATCTCCAGTCAATTCGGTATACTCCGGCTTAAGTTTTCGACGCCGCTCGAAGATCACAAAACCGTAGCTTTCAACACGATGTACCGTCCGCAATGCTTGAAACACCAGTTCGCGCGACAGTTCATACTCTTGCTTGTCTTGAACGCCAATTAACTCGCATGGCAAACGGCCTCGGTCCAAACGTTCAAAGCTATCCAGCATCGAACGAACATTGCCAACGGTCGATTCGGGCACGAACACACGTGGCTGAGACATCTTCATCAAACGGCGACGAGCGACATACAATGGCAACGCAGCGACATGGTCCAAATGGCAATGGGAAAGCAGCCAGGTTGGCGTTCCCATGAAATCCCAAGGGTGGGCACCAAGATCGAAGCCCAATTTCAATTCGGGCACTCGCCAATAGGATTGGACGGCCGCACGGGAATAGCCTTCGATGGTCAAGTCGCCATGTTTTGCAGATTTAACGGGAACGTTTTTGAGCATAGTATTTCAGAACCGAGTCGTATGAGAACGTAGAGTCTAACCGGTTGCAAAATCCATAAAAGGGACCCCTGACCGAGATTACGAACAAGCACAAGACGCAAACCATTCCAGACGGGTTCACATAGAATTAAGAGGTCGAAAAAGGAAACCCGACGCGTTAGCGAGGAAGCAGCTTTGTTGGTGTCGCGTCCTTGCTA
>CAZDBA010000011.1:0-14424 GCA_964503615.1 uncultured Pirellulaceae bacterium | reverse complement strand
ATCAATGCCGTGGCTCCGCGCGAGCGTCACTCTACGCAGCGATTCGCTGTGTTCCACCAAGCAAGATCTCAGCCAAAGAACCAACAACGTAGTCTTGTTCTGCCTTGGTCATGCCGGGAAAGATCGGAATCGAGAGGACTTCTTTCGCTGCCCGATCGGTTTCTGGCAGATCAAATTCCCCAAGGTAGGCAAAGCACTCTTGGCGATGCAACGGAACAGGGTAGTAGATCTCAGCTCCGATTTTTCGCTCGGCCAATTCGGCTCGCACCCAATCACGCTGTCCGTTGGGTACCCGAATCGTGAACTGGTTCCAAACGTGGTTGCAATTTGAAAGAGCGATCGGACCTACGACTGAAGCGGAGATGCCGGTGCGATTAAACAGCTTTCGATATCGTTCGGCGTTTTGAGAACGTTGAGCTGTGAAGCTCGGAAGCGCGCCCAATTTGATCTTCAATACCGCAGCTTGGATTGCATCCAGGCGGCTGTTGATTCCAATCTCTTGATGATAGTAACGTGGACGCATTCCATGGTTTGCCAACAGCCGAATTCGATCGGCGAGTTCAGCATCGTTGGTGGTAATGATTCCTGCATCACCCATGCCACCAAGATTTTTGGTCGGGTAAAAACTGAAGCAACCAACGGCTCCCATGCTTCCAGCCATTCGACCGCCTATTGAGGCACCAATTGACTGGGCGCAATCCTCAACAACATGGATGTCGTGCTTGGCCGCCAGTTCGTTGATCGATTCGATATCACAACATTGTCCAAACAGGTGAACAGGAATGATCGCTTTTGTTTTCGGTGTGATTGCAGCGGCAATCAGGTCTGTTGAGACGTTGAATGTGTGAGGTTCGATATCCACAAAAACAGGCGTGGCACCCAAGCGGGAAATGCAGCTTGCGGTGGCAAAGAATGTAAAGCTGGGACAGATTACTTCGTCACCCGCTTCGACGCCGACTGCCATCAGGGCTAGCAAGAGAGCATCGCTGCCTGAAGCACAGCCGATTGCGAATTCGGTTTCGCACAGTTCAGCAACCGATTTTTCAAATGCGGCAACGTTGGGACCACCAATGAACCAACCCGAATCTACGATCTCGCCGATTGCTTTTTTGATTTGATTTGAAATAGGGCCGTTTTCACGGTTTACATCGAGTAATGGTACGCAATTTACTGCGTTCGATCCTGTCTGGGTCATTTCGCTCGCCTCCATGCGGTGGAAAAGGGTAACAGGTAAAGTGTATTTTGTGGCGGGGAAAGTAGATGGCTGGCAAACCGGGGTCAATACATGCTCCGTTTCGACTTGCCAACTCGCTAGCAACACTTCAAACTCTCGACAAGAAACTGCTGCGAGAAAGTCGAAGCTTAATTTTACAAATCTAAAAGAACACCTGCGATGATTGCGATTATCGACAACTACGATTCCTTTACCTACAACGTCGTGCAGCGATTGGGAGAGATCGACTCTTCGCTTCGCATTCGAGTTTTTCGGAACGACAACATTACGGTCGAAGAGCTCGCAGAGCTGAATCCGACCCATCTGATTATTTCGCCGGGCCCGTGTACTCCTGAGGAGGCTGGGATCTCGTTGGAGGCGGCCAAGTACTTTTCGGGGCGATTGCCTTTGCTTGGAATCTGCCTGGGCCATCAATCGATTGGCCAATCGACTGGCGGTGAGATCGTTCGAGCAGATAAATTGATGCACGGCAAGACGGACGAGATTCACCATACAGGTACCGGTATTTTCGAAGGGATCGAAAGTCCCATGATCGCCACGCGTTACCACAGTTTGGTGATCAACCCAAAAACCTTGAGTACCCATTTTGAGACGATTGCCTGGTCGGATGACGATGGCCAGAAAACGATCATGGCGATCCAACATAAAGAGCATCTGACTTTCGGACTCCAGTTTCATCCCGAGAGTTTTCTGACGGAACGCGGTGTGGACTTGTTACGGAATTTTCTAGAACTTTGCCCGGTCTAACGATCGCACTCAAACTATGCTGCCGCTCAAACAAGCACTCCAGTTGATCGAAGAGAACGTCCAGCGAGGTGGAACGGAAACGATTTCGCTCGCCGATTCGGTTGGCCGTGTTCTAGCTGTTGATATCAAATCAGATGTCGATTGCCCGCCACATGATAAGTCGATCATGGACGGTTTTGCCGTCCGCTCGGAGGACGTAGCTGAGGGGGCTCAGCTAAAAGTTCTCGAAACAGTCCCTGCGGGAACGGTTCCCAAACTGGAGGTCGGTCCCGGAACGGCGACTCGCATCATGACAGGTGCTCCTCTTCCCACAGGAGCCAATGCTGTTGTGATGATCGAACGGACAACTTACTCCGAGTCAGATCAGGTCGTTACATTGAACCTCGGCTCAGTTCAGCATGGCCAACACGTTATGAATAGGGCATCGGCGACAGCAAAGGGCGATACGGTCTTGAAAGCGGGACACAAAATTCGTCCGCAAGATATCGGTTTGCTCGCTGAATGCGGAGCGGCCACGATGTGGGCAGTTGCTCAGCCCTCGATCGCAATTCTGCCAACCGGTGATGAATTGGTGAGCCCTGATCAGGTGCCCGGTCCCGGGATGATTCGCAATAGCAACGGCCCGATGCTGTTGAGCCTTGCCCAAAGACAGACTTCGAAAGTGGTCGATCTAGGTGTCGGGCTTGATAACCGAGAGCAGTTGGCGGAAAAAGTGAAGCAGGGGCTCGAAAGTGACTTTCTTGTTTTGTCGGGAGGCGTTTCCGCGGGCATGTTGGACCTCGTGCCGGGCGTGCTGGCTGAGCAGAACGTGACTCAGGTCTTCCACAAAGTTGCAGTAAAGCCGGGCAAGCCGATTTGGTTCGGAATCCGAAAGAACACGAACCACACGAGCTACGTTTTTGGTTTGCCAGGAAATCCGGTTTCCAGCTTGGTCGGATTCAACTTGTTTGTGCGAGCAGCACTGTCGATCGTCAATGGCGGAAGCGTTGACCAACCAGAGAGACTTTCCCATGCGGTTCTGGCAGCGGATCACGAAATTCGTGGTAACCGAATCACCTATTGGCCGATTCGTTTGGAATACAGCGAAGTCACACGGATGGCCCATCCTGTTTCGTGGAAGGGTTCGTCTGATTTGCGCGCGTTGGGTACCGCCAACGGGTTGGGGATCTTTAGTCCGGATCAAAACTACGAAGTGGGTGACAAGGTGCAAATCATGTCGCTGGAACAGTAGCTCGCCTCTTCGAGGCGAAGATTAACGCCTCGGCAGAGGCGTGCTGCTTAGGTTACTTATTTCTCAGCGACGTAGACTGCCATTGAGCGACTGAAGATTCTTCGCTTGCCAACTGTGGGCAGTAAAGGTCCATCTTTTTCGAAGATGTCGTCCGGAGCGGGCGCCCCGGTATCTACGAATAATCTCCAGATTTTGTGCTTTGAAATCGCGGGAATCAAAAAGTCCAGATCTTTCTGGCCGGAATTCATCAGAATCAAAACGTCACGCCCGATCTTTAGCGGATCTTCGGTCGTAGGCGGTGCAGCCAGCAAGCAGATCATTGCCATTTCGTGACTTTGCCAGTCGATCGCTGTACCGAGATGACTGAACCAGCTCACGTCTGGAATTCCTTCGGCACTAATCGGACTGCCTGTCAAAAACTGGTGACGACGTACGGTTGGTTGTGATTTGCGGAACGCGATTAGCTTTTGACAAAAATGGACGAACTCTTCGTTCTTATTGACTAGTTCCCAATCGATCCAGGAGATCTCGTTGTCTTGGCAGTAAGCGTTGTTGTTTCCTTGTTGCGTACGGCGAAACTCGTCGCCAGCAACCAGCATCGGAACGCCTTGGCTCATCATCAATGTGGTCAAAAAGTTTTTGATCTGTCGTGTGCGAAACGATTCGACTATCGGGTCGTCAGATGGGCCTTCATGCCCAAAGTTCTCACTGTGATTATTGTTATCGCCGTCGCGATTTTTCTCGCCGTTGGCCATGTTGTGTTTTTCGGTGTACGACACAAGGTCGTTCATCGTAAAACCATCGTGTGAGGTGACGAAGTTGATGCTGCAACACGGTGGTCGTCCGCCAGGCTGATACAAATCGGCCGAGCCGCTTAGGCGTGTGGCCATCATCCCGCGCAGACCTGCATCGCCTCGCCAGTATCTTCGAACGTCATCACGATATCGTCCATTCCATTCCGCCCATCGGTCTCCGCCAAAACTACCGACTTGATAGGCGCCGGCAGCATCCCATGCTTCAGCAATAATTTTAGTGTCGGCCAGCAACGGGTCTTCGCCGATCGCTTCGACGAGTGGAGGATTGGGGACCAGGTTTCCGCCGCGGTCACGACTGAGAATCGAGGCCAGGTCAAAACGGAATCCATCCACGTGATAGTTGTGCACCCAGTGTCGCAGGCAATGAAAAATCATCTCGCGGACGATCGGATGGTTGCCGTTGATCGTGTTTCCACACCCCGAGTAGTTCTTGTAGAACCGCTTGTCTGACTCGAGCATGTAATAAACAGAGTTGGCGAGTCCTTTGAAGCTAAGCAATGGGCCTTGATCGTTACCTTCGCAGGTGTGATTAAAGACCACATCCAGGATCACTTCGATTCCTGAAGCGTGCAACGCTTTGACCATCTGCTTAAACTCGTGAACTTGAGCTCCCGGTTTGTCACTGGAAGCGTAGCCACGGTGCGGCGCGAAAAAGGCGAGAGGGTCGTAACCCCAATAGTTGGGCGTGTTAGGTTTCTTGCCAAACACATCCATAATCGGAAACTCGTGAACCGGCATCAACTCGACCGCAGTCACGCCCAGCGATTTGAGATAAGGGATCTTTTCGATCACGCCCAAGTAGGTCCCTGGATGTTCTACGCCACTGGATTCATGCTTTGTGAATCCTTTGACGTGCATCTCGTAAATAATCGAGTCGCTGGTTTCGTGGCGAAGGTGGCGATCGCCTTCCCAGTCAAAGTACTCGTCCATCACAACACATTTGGGCGGACGAGTAACCCCGTCGTTACTTTCCTGAAAGGTACCGGCAAGTGCTTTTGCAAATGGGTCAATCAACCGCGCCGAAGGATCGAACCAAAGTCCTTGGGAAGGGTTGTGCGGTCCGGAGGCTTGAAAGTGATACAGCTGTCCGGCTCCGATACCGGGAACGAACACGCTCCAGATATCACCCCAACGGTCCGTGTTGGGATCGAAGTGAATGACATCTTCCGGTTCGAGATCGTTTACGTCACGGTAAAGCAGCAAGCGAACCTTGGTGGCGTCGCGGCTAAAAACGACAAACTGCACTCCCCCATCGTGAATAACTGCTCCGTACGGGAGCATGTGGGTGAGCTGCATTTGTGGATGATCGTGTCGCATTTGCATTAACACTAATCAAGACTCCTTGCTGTTGGCAATGGGTTACCGCCTGAGATGAGCGGAGTTTCCAAGTTGATACTCTCCTATGTTTATCCGTTTTTCAGGGCAGATCCTTTAGCTTTGTCCGGTTTGGAACATTCAAACGGAGATTCGCATTGATCGGCCCAATTGGCATCTTCGGCCAAGTCAGTGAGCGAAATCGACTGAATTCCGAATCGACTCCCTTACCCGGCTCTAAAGTCGCTGGATTGAAGACTATTGGACTCTTGCCATCGTGAGGGTGTTGCGAGACACTGTTGGACTAAGTCGCCAGCAGTTATGGCCAAGACTGCCGATTTGTCCGCAGATTTTTTTTCACAGGATTTTTTAAAGATGACAGGCGTTTCGTACTTAGACTCAGGGGTCGATCTTGAGTTGTACAATCAGGCGATGAAGCGGCTGCCTGCGTTGATGCACCGAACTTTCTCTCCACGCGTTAAACAGCTGGATGGTGGGTTCGCCGGTCTGTTTCAGCTTGATTTTGATAATCCGCTATTCCGACGCAGTTACAAAAACCCGGTAATGGTGGCTTGTACCGATGGCGTGGGTACCAAGCTGAAAGTCGCAAACATGCTTGGCCGTCACGATACCGTCGGAATCGATCTGGTGGCAATGTGCGTTAACGATGCGATTTGCTGCGGAGCGGAGCCGCTTTTCTTTTTGGACTATGTGGCGATGTCGCATGACGATCCACCCACGCTTGAGCAAATCGTCCGCGGGATCAGTGATGGTTGCGTGCAAGCTGATTGTGCATTGATCGGCGGCGAAACGGCGATCATGACCGATCTCTATGAACGTGGTGATTACGACCTCGCCGGGTTTTGCGTTGGCGTTGCGGAACGAGATCAGTTGATCGACGGAAAAGCGATCGCGGCAGACGACGTCGTGATCGGGGTCGCCGCCAGTGGATTGCATTCCAACGGATACAGTCTGGTTCGCAAGATCGTTTTCGATGTGGCGGGACTTTCTCCAGAAGATCCTGGTCCTGAGGCAGGCCAAACGGTTGGTGATTGCCTGCTGACTCCGACGGTGATCTATACGAAGGCGATGGGCAAAGTCTTGAACCACTACAAAGTCAAAAATGTAGTTCATGGCATCGCCCACATTACCGGAGGCGGCATTGCCGAAAACATCGAACGGATTTTGCCCGAGGGAGTAAAAGTAAACATCGACGGATCGGTGTGGGACCGCAAACCGGTCTACTCGTGGCTGCAAAAATTAGGATCGGTCGAAACAGAAGAAATGTACCGGGTGTTCAATATGGGATTGGGCTTGGCTCTAATCGTCAGCCCCTACTACGCGGAGAAAATTCGGGCGATGCTGACTGCGGCCGGCCACGAGAATTGGACGATCGGGAGTGTCAGTTCTGCCAAGGAAAGTAGCGTTGAGCTGACCAATGTTTGCTAAATCTGTCCCCTGAATCGGGCTGCACTTGCCGATTTATTTCAGATGTTGGTGTCCACAAACTCTGCCAATCTGAAAAAACTGGGAGAATTTGATTCCCGCTTGTTTAATTTTTGCGAGTTACCCTTTGTACTTGCGAAATGTACGTATCTAATAGATCCACAAATTCAGTCTACTTTTTCTCGAAAGCCCTCTCTTCATCGTATCGCCCAATGTTCGATGAACCGACTGCACCCTTCCAGTCATGATCAAGTTCTATAAATCATCAAACGCGAATGCGAACGCACTCTTGGAAGCCTTTCCCAGTTTTGGGTATCAGGTGAACGATGGAGCATGGCGCGTTCAGGTAGGTGGCTGGACTTATTTTCCTTATACGCCCACACGTCGCAAGCGTTTGGTGCTCCACATGTTTTCTCGTGTGATGCACGCCACCGAAGAAGACTTGAAAAGCGAGATCTTCAGACGGCGTATCGAGAAGTTCGTTTCCGACGGTTCAGCAGGACATGAGATTTTTTTCCAACTGGACGACTTGCAGCGAAAGCTTCATCGCAAGAACAAACGGAACGGCCATTTTCGCGAGTGGGTTTGGTTGGAAAAAGACCAAGTCGACGCCAACTCGATCGTGGATGCCAACGGTCGACGCCGGCTCAACTTTCGAATCGAGACCGATCATGAAGACATTAAACCGGTAGACAGTTTCGCCTATCTACTGCCGCGTAACGGGCTTTCGATTATTTCTGACATCGACGATACGATCAAAGTCTCCAATGTGGGTGATCGTCAACAGTTGCTGGCGAACACGTTCTTGCGCGAGTTCCAAGGTATCAAGGGGATGGCGGAAGTGTACGGCGATTGGTTTAAAACGGGTGCCGAGTTTCATTATGTTTCGTCAAGTCCTTGGCAATTGCATGAACCTCTACTGGGCTTGCAGACCCAAGGCGGCTTTCCCGGCGGAACGATCCACCTGCGGAATTTTCAGCTGCGCAATCATATGGTTCAGCGAGCCCTTTTGATTCGACGACATGGAAAATCAACCTCGATCAAATCGCTGTTAGAGGCGTTGCCAGAGCGCAAGTTTATTTTGATTGGTGACTCGGGCGAGAAAGACCCGGAGATCTATCGAAAAATTTGTCGCAAGTACACCGATCAAGTTGTAGGGCTGTTTATTCGCGACATGAAACATAAACCGGTCGACGAAGAACGACTTGCCAAATGTCGCGATGCGTTGCCTAATGCGGTCTGTGAAAAATTTGAGTCAGCAGACCAGTTGCGTGAATTGGCGTCACCCGTTGTCAAAGCCGCATCGCAGAACTTGGTGTAACTCGCTCGCCAAATGGCTGCTCGCATTCACTCATATTGGTTCGAAGTAAGGATTCAGGAAAAGCAACGATGAGTCAATCGGCAGGAACACGATTTCGAGATGCGTTGGCGGAGGAAAATCCGCTACAAATCGTCGGGGCGATAAACGCTTATTGCGCCTTATTGGCGGAGCAGGCAGGATACAAAAGCATCTATCTCTCAGGCGCGGGGGTTGCTAACGCCTCGTTTGGCTTGCCGGATCTGGGAATGACCAGCTTGACCGAAGTCATCAGCGAAGTCGAACGAATTACCGCCGTCAGCCAGCTGCCGCTGTTGGTCGATGTGGATACGGGGTGGGGGCACGAACTGTGTATCCAGCGTACCGTCAAATCACTCATCAAAGCGGGCGCAGCGGCCCTGCACATCGAGGATCAGCCTGCGGCAAAGCGTTGCGGCCATCGCCCCAACAAGTCGATAGTTCAAACGCAGGAAATGGTGGACCGAATCAAAGCTTGTGTTGATGGGAGAACCGATGAATCGTTTGTGATCATGGCTCGCACTGATGCTTTAGCAAACGAGGGGCTCGACGCGGCAGTTGAACGATGCCAAAGTTATGTTCAGGCAGGTGCCGACATGATCTTTGCAGAAGCGATTACCGATCGGCAGCAATACAAAACGTTTACCTCTTCCTTGAGTGTACCGGTGTTAGCCAATATGACCGAGTTTGGTAAAAGCCCGTTGATGACCTTGCAGGAACTGAGTGAGGTCGGCGTTCAATTGGTGCTTTACCCTCTTTCCGCTTTCCGGGCGATGAGCGCCGCTGCGGAGAAAGTCTATCAGACGATTCGTGCGGATGGAGTTCAGACCAGTGTGTTGGATTCGATGCAGAGCCGCGAGCGGTTGTATGAGGTTCTAAACTATCACGAATACGAACAGGCGCTCGACCAAACAAGTGACAAACCAAACTAGTCCTCCGAAGTCGTCGGTGTCGGTGTAACCGATCGACTTTTTGAATGCCAACTATTTTTACCGCCAACCAATATTAGGATGAAATAAAACATGACGAGTTCGAAACCGAAAAAAAGCGGAGGGTTGGCTGGCGTTGTCGCAGGGCAAACTGCGATTGCAACCGTGGGCAAAGAGGGCAAAGGGCTCAACTATCGAGGCTACTCAATTCACGACCTTGCCGAGCACGCAACGTTCGAAGAAGTCGCATTTTTGCTGTTGCACGGCGAGCTACCCACCGCAAGTGACTTAGGTGAATTTCAGGATCGCTTGGTTGCCCAGAGAGGACTGCCTGCTCCTTTGTTAGCGACTTTAGAAGCGATTCCCGCAACTGCGCATCCGATGGACGTGCTGCGAACCGGTTGCAGTATGTTGGGCGTTCTGGAGCCTGAAGAGGAACATGGCCAACAGATGGACAAAGCAGTGCGATTGTTGGCCGCTTTGCCCTCGATGTTGCTATATTGGTTTCGATTTAGTTCCGATCAAACGAAGATCGACTTTGCATCAGAGCACCGCTCATTGGCCGGATATTTTTTGAGCAAGCTAAATGATCAAAAGCCGAGCGAAGACCAGATGAGAGCGATGGATGTTTCGCTTATTCTATACGCCGAACACGAATTCAATGCTTCGACTTTTACCGCGCGTGTTTGCACAGCCACGATGTCCGACATCTACTCAGCCGTTACTGCTGCCATTGGAACGTTACGCGGTCCATTGCACGGTGGCGCGAACGAAGCGGCAATGGAGTTGATTGAGCAATTTAAAACGGCCGACGAAGCGGAAGCGGGAATCATGGATCGGCTGAACTCTAAATCGTTGATTATGGGGTTTGGGCATCGAGTCTACACAGTCTCCGATCCGCGCAGCGACATTGTTAAAACTTGGGCCAAACGATTATCCGAATCAGTGGGCGATACCGTCTTGTATCCCGTTTCTGAACGAATCGAGCAAGTGATGTGGCGCGAGAAAAAACTCTTCCCGAATTTGGACTTTTACAGCGCGTCGGCTTACCATTTCCTGGGAGTTCCCACAGCGATGTTTACTCCGATTTTTGTGTTGTCTCGAGTGACCGGTTGGACCGCACATATTTTTGAACAGCGAGGCAATAATCGCTTGATCCGTCCTGGAGCAGAATACATTGGTCCCGATTCAAGAGAGTTTGTCCCAGTGGAACAGAGGAAGTAGAAACAACTCGGTTGTTGTCTTGAGTGGAAACGCTGTAGCAATCAGGCTTCGGCTCTTTGATTAGACAGGAAGAAGAAATGAAACTGGCTGGTTTCGCCCCAAGATTTGCGAGCATGGACCGACGGCATAGATTCAAGCCGATGATCTATGCGCTGTTTTTTATTTTGGTGGCGTTGGCGCCGGGCTCCGTTTTTGCCGAACGAATTGTTGCGGACGACAAGGGGGATGTTAAGAAGCCCAATTTTATCGTGATCTTTGCTGACGATCAGGGCTACAACGATCTTGGTTGTTTCGGTTCGAAAACGATTAAGACTCCTCAGCTCGATCAGTTGGCGGCCGAAGGTCGCAGATTTACCAGTTTTTATGTGGCTTCGTCTGTTTGCTCGCCTTCGCGGGCGGCGCTGTTGACTGGTTGCTATCCGAAACGTGTCGGTATGCACAAGAGCGTTCTTTTTCCTAGGTCGACTCATGGTTTGCATAGTGACGAATACACGATTGCAGATCATCTGAAGTCGATTGGCTATCAAACAGCTTGTATAGGAAAGTGGCATCTGGGACACCACAAGGAAATGCTTCCCACGGCCAACGGGTTCGACTCGTACTTTGGGATTCCTTATTCCAACGATATGAACCATCCAGACAACACAGGAAGGCCAAAACATAGTGACGATTTGTGGCGCGATCAGGAGAGCGCCGTTACGCGCTGGAATACTCCTTTAATGCGGAACGAGGAGATTGTTGAAGTTCCTGTCGATCAGCGAACCATCACACGCAGATACACGGATGAAGCGATCGAGTTTGTGAACCGGAATCGAGACCAGCCGTTCTTTCTCTACCTGCCCCACTCGATGCCCCATATTCCGCTTTACGTTCCCGACGATGTCTACGATCCCGATCCGCAGAACGCGTACAAGTGTGTAATCGAGCATATCGATGCCGAAGTGGGACGGTTGGTCCAAACCGTTCGAGATCTTGGTTTGGCCGAAAACACTTACATCATTTACACCTCCGATAACGGGCCTTGGCTCAGATTTAAGCATCATGGAGGGTCGGCCGATCCACTGCGAGCTGGCAAGACGACGACGTTCGAAGGCGGCCAACGTGTGCCCTGCATCATGTGGGCGCCTGGACGCATTCCGGCCGGTACCGCGACCGATTCGTTTACTTCAACAATGGACTTGCTGCCGACGATTGCCGCATTGACCGAAACTCAATTGCCGAATCGAAAGATTGACGGATTTGATATCTCATCCACGCTCAGCTCGGACCAATCGCCACGCGACGAACTCATCTTTTACTCCAACAACGGAGTGTTGGAAGGAATCCGAAAAGGCGAGTGGAAATACCTTGAATTGAAGAAGGGTAATAAAAAGAAGGGCAATCAGCAGACCGAATATTACCTTTTCAATCTGGCCGAAGATATCGGCGAACAAAACAACGTTGTAAAAGAAAGCGTCGCGCTAGTGGAAGAACTTAGAACGAGAATGGTCGAAGCGGATAAGGAAATCACAGAGAATGGTAGACCGGTATTTCGTGTCGAAATGACGCCGAAGGAATCAAGGTAAAACGATTCAAACGTTTTGCGATTAAATCAATCTCTCGCCGAAGCCAATCTTTGTCGGCGCTTTTTGGTATTCCGATTGAGCCTGGTCCATCAACGCCATCAAGTTGTCTGCGCGGCGTGCGTCTGTCGGATGCGTCGACAACCACTCGGGCGTTTTTTCGCCTTGTTTATACGAACCGAACCGAGTCCAAAATTCGGGTGCCGCAGTTGGATCGTATCCGGCGCGAGCCATCAAGATGATTCCAATGTGGTCCGCTTCCGCTTCGTGTTTGCGACTGAACGGTAACAGGAGTCCGTATTCGGTCGCAGCTCCGTAATACTTGGCGACCATGTCTGCTTTGTCAGGGAACTTCGCTTGTGTAAATTTACTCGCAACTTGCTTGCCAACGTTGACTGCCGTCTGCTGTGTCATTCGTTCACCGCCATGTCGAGCCAGCGCGTGAGCAACTTCGTGAGCCATCACGACAGCCAACCCAGCTTCGGTTTGGCAGACGGGCAAGATGCCTTCGTAAATGGCGACTTTTCCACCTGGTAAAGCGAATGCGTTCTGAGCTGAACTTGCGATCAGGTTAAACTCCCAATCAAAATCGCTTCGATTGGAGACTTCCGCAATTCGATGGCCGACTCGTTTAACCAAGTTGGCCGAAGCCACATCGCTGGAGATCGTCTCTTCCTGCAACGTCTGCTGGTAAGCTTGCAGGCCCAATTGGATTTCCTGATTTTCAGGAGTAAACAACACTCGCTGCCGACCGGTTATTGGCGCAGCATGGCAACCGCAACACCCAAGTCCAAATCCACCGATGCCCAATAGCGCCATACGGCGGTCTAACGTGCCTTGTTTTTCAGGGGCAAACGATGGCAAATTAATTAAACTCTCGGGTTGGGTTCTTGTTGATTTTTTCATGATCAATGGAACTTGGAATTGGGGAATGGTTCTAATCTGGGTGGATAGGGGCGTGGAAAATAGTTGATCCGTCGCCTCGGGTCTATGGACGAATTGTTAGATTTCTCGCCGCAGGTTTTTGGGTGGTCCAATTGGACATTGTCGTAGCATCATGCTTCGATGACTGTTTCAATTATTGGAAAGACAGGCAATAATGGCGGGTGAGGTGGATGTCGCTTTGGCGAAGAGGCAAAAAGTGAAAGCACTCGACGCAAGCGATTTTTGAAAAGGAAAAAAGTGTCAGATTCACAAGATTCCAGTGAGGCAGAACAGGCGGAGCAATCTCAAGCCAACGTCGCTGCGCAAACGGGTCCAGAAGATATGCGTCGCGAGTTGGTCGGATCGATCAACAAGTTTGAAAAAGGGTTTCGCGAGCAGTATCCACAATTCTGGTGGATGAGCTTGCTTGCTCCTTTCGTGCTGACTGCTGCATTACTGATCGGATTCGGTTTGTTTTCGGCGGACGGTTGGCAGTTCAGTGGCAAAGTGATTCTCAATGCGTTCATTACGTTTTTTGCTTTGGGCCGTTTTGTGATTTGCTATCCGGCATTTATCGAAGGGAGTTCGGGTGAGCCGTTGTTGCCTGAGTGGCTGAGCAGCTTGGAACCGTATTTGGACTTCACCGCCGGCAACCTGTTTTGGATGGTGACCTATATGGACTTTATGGTTGCGCTTTTTGTGACCTTCCATATGGGACTGATGTTTCGCATCCCATGGGTCGGTCCCAAAATTGCGATGTTGGTCTGGGACGGAAAATTCGTGATGGATTCACAACCGTGGATTCGAAAGATCGCGTTTTGGGGCTTGGTCGTATTTGTGATTTTTCCGACTTCGACAACTGGCAGCATCGGGGGCTCGATCTTTGGCCGCTTGCTGGGGCTTAGTCGTGGCATGACTGTTTTTGGCGTGTTGGTCGGAAGCTTGCTGGGCAACGGAATTATGCTCGTATTTGCGGAGTTTATTTCGTTATACGTCAAGGATTCGATGGCGTTGAAAATAGCGGGAGTACTTATTTTGATTATCGCGATGTTCTTTTTGGAGCGTCGCTATCGTGCTGCCAAAGAACGCTATCTGGATAATGAAAATATCGACGAAGACGCACCGATCGAATCGGAGTAAGTTAGTGTTGATCCAAGTTGACTTGAGACAGATTTCCACGACCCCAAACCTTTACGACTCATCAAATCAATTAAAGGCATCTTTTGAATCCTGAAATTCCGGAGCCCTCTGACCCAGCCGGGCAGGATCCGTCTAGCGACTTAACTTACCGTTCACCACTCGATTCAGATGGCGAAACCGAAGTGGTGATTGCCGAGGTGGTGCCGCCAAGCCAGCCGGTCAATCCTTTGCGAATTTATTTGGCATGGCTGGTTATCATTGGCGTGACAGTAGGCATGATTTGGATGGTCAGCGCCAGCCGTCAGGCGATGGGGGAGGAAAAGGTTGCTGACAAAGCGTCGATGATGCAAACCAGTATTGGTGCCAAATGGATGGTGGGAGTTCCGGAACTGTTGAAGCGAGCCAAGGTGGAGGACTCGTTACCTGAAGAAGAATACAACGGGGACCAATTTAACTCAGGGTCGTTAGAACAGCGTTATGGAGCGGTGCTGCTGGAAAACGAACTTGTCGATGCAGCCGCGG
>CAZDBA010000010.1:47213-51884 GCA_964503615.1 uncultured Pirellulaceae bacterium | reverse complement strand
TTCGGGTAGATCCTGTACAGCTTCTACAGGGATTGTGATTTCAATCTGTTCTTCGCCTCGCAAGATTTTCACAACAACCTCTTTTACATCGTTGTCATAGGCATGCAGCATGGCGCGGCGCACGATTCCCTTGGATCGCGTTGGTGTACCGTGCACGGATTCGATGATGTCGTTCGGCTTAATTCCATGTTCTTCGGCAAGGCTATCGCTATCGACTTCGGAAACGCCAGTTCCCTTACTCCCCTTAACCTGCTTCGCTTTAAAACCTAGTCTTGGCACGGTTGGGCCTGGTCGGGTAAAAGCTTTCTCGCGATTCAGTTCGCTCCAGAACTCTTTAAACGTGTCGATAGGGACTTCGAAGTTTTGCTCCATGCCATTTTTGATCCTGGAGTGAATACCAATCACACGACCATCCAGATCAAAAAGCGGGCCGCCCGAATCACCAGGCTCCATTAGCGCGGTTGATTGCAACCATCCCTTACCGCCACCACCGCGAACAAGCCTGCCGAATCGAACGACTGGACTTAAACGCGCCCGCTGACCAACAGGGTAACTGATACTTAGGCAAGGTTGATTTTTAACTAACGAATTCGACTCACCCATCTGAACGTAAGGCAGCTCTTCAAACTCGTCTGTGATTCGAAGCATCGCACAGTCCGCTATCAGGTTTGATCCTTTGCCCTGTGCACTAAATTTTCGGCCGTCGGGAAGCAATATTTTGTACTCTACACCAGATTCCACCGCGTGGGCGGCGGACAGAATGTGACCGTCTTTGCTAACAATCACTCCACTAAAACTGGTCTCCGGCCCTAAGCCAGGTATGGAAATAGACACGATGGCTGGCGTTACCGATTCGATCGTGGAATAGATTTTCTTCTGTAAGGCAGGAACATCTAAGTCTGTTGCATGTAATGTCGTTGAACTGATGAGCACAAAGCAGATACAGCGAAAACAGAGAGTACTAAACATTCAATATCCAATTGATAAGAAGTAGAAAATATTCGATGTGAATGGCAATTATACCATCCGTACTTCGTGAAAGTAAACGAAATCGGCAGACGCACTTAGGCGCCGCTCCAGGACACGTTGTCCTGTCTCTGCCATTTTGTACCAACTGTAACAGGCAGTATGGCAAAAAGTTGCGGGCACTGAATGGTTTCACCGTAGGTGTCATTACAAAACGTCAAACGTATGTCGACTCCTAAAGAATTGAAAGTTTTTGCGACAGGCTTTAACGCTTTAATCAGCGATTTTCCCCATTCATCTTAGGCCAAAAGGAATTCTGGCGAATCCCACTCACTACGATCAAGTAATGAATTTGGGTTTTGAAACTTCTTTTAGTTGTCGCTGTAGAGAGCGTTCGGTGTTACCGATTGATTTTGTGATTCGAAAAGTGGAGCTGGCACTCCTATTCCGAACCCTTGGGCATAGTCTGCGCCGAGGGATTGAACGATTTTTCTGATCTCATCTGTTTCAACGTATTCAGCAATCGTCTTGATGCCGCTTAGATGGGCAATATCGATCGTGGATTTCACAAAAATGCTGTTAACGTCGTCTGTGATAATATCTTTGATGAAGTTGCCATCGATTTTCAGGTAATCGGCCTGAAGCGCTTTGAGGTACATCAGGGACGACAATCCGCTACCAAAATCGTCCAGTGAAATTTCGCAGCCAAGTTCACTCAGTTGAGAAAGCAACTGTTGCGCAACGCCCATACTTCGAATGACAACCGTTTCCGTGATTTCGAAATTCACGGTTCCCGCAGGTAAATCTGAACGCTTGATCGAATCGATCAGGAACGAGCTGAATTTCTTGTCACCAATGCTCGCACCAGACAGGTTCACCCAGTAACGCTTGTTGGAGCCCAAATGCTGGTCGTTCTTAAGGCAGTACAACAAGCGATTGACGACCCAGCGATCAATATCAACCAAAAGCTCGAACCTCTCGGCCGCTGGAAAGAACGCATCGGGGAGAATAATCTTGTCGCTATTGGTGTCCTGAAGTCGCAACAGAACCTCTACGAAATCCGTTTTGTCATTAGGATCAAGAGGTTGAATCTTTTGTCCAAACAGCACGAATCGGTCATTGTCCATTGCATCTTGCAGTCGTTGTACCCAACGCATTTCGCCGCGATGCCCTTCAACCAGATCGTCTTTGATTCCCGAAACGTGGACCCGATTTCTTCCGCCTTCCTTAGCCGCGTAGCATGCCGTGTCGGCAAGTTTCTGAATCTCTTCAAGATCGAGGCTATGTCCGTCCAAACTGACCAAGCCGATACTGGCGCCAATCTTGAACAGCGAGGAAGATGAGTAGAACTCGTAGTCCTGGATCGTCTTTCTGATACTTTCAGCTCTGGTAATTGCATTTTCTTCAGAGCTTTCACGCAACAGAATCGCAAACTCGTCACCACCGATTCTTGCCATCAGATCATCTTGACAAAGGCTTTCCTGAATCAAGCAGGAGACTTCGCACAATAATCGATCTCCTTCGGCGTGTCCGCAGGTATCGTTGACAACCTTGAATCGGTCCAGGTCCAACAACATCAGGTGGGACTGCCTGCGGCTGATGTCACTTTGAAGTTGTCTTTCAATTTCTTCTGCAAAACCACGTCGATTCCGTAGTCCGGTCAGTTCATCGTGATGGGCTTGATACTTGAGTTGTTCGGAGGTCTTCTCTAGCTGCTGCATCGTCGAGGACAACTCCGCAGTACGCTCAGCGACCAAGCCTTGCATTTGAGTGGTCATTGTCGCAAGCGCCTTTGATAAAACGCCGACCTCATCAGAACCTTGTACTGGAATTTCGACATCCCAGTCGCCTTGGGTAATTGCCTCGGCGGCACTGGTTAGCTGACGGAGCGGGGATGTGAACCGGTAGATCATCAGGGAGGCGATCGCCGAAAAAGCGGCCAGAAAAATCAGCCCCACAGGAACGAACTTCAGAAACGTATACTTTGCTGCATCCTCGGTCAGCGTTTTGTTGAGTGAGTTTACTTCGGCAAAGATCTCTTTGGTTGAAACGACCGTTGCGAGACTCCAGCCAACACCTTCTAGCGGGGCATAGGCGACAATTCGATCACCCCGCTCATCTTTGATCCGCACCAGTCCTTTTGCTCCTTTGGTCATTGCGATAAAAGCATCGCTTATTTCGCTGGAAAGCTCTGTCAAATCTGCGGCCTCTTCATTCGGTTTTTTCGTACGCCCAAGCAAATCGCGGTACGCGGCGTCGGGGAACGCGATTGGTTTCCCGTAACCATCGAGCATAAATGAGTAGGCTCCGTTAACAGGAACACTGCTTTCGATTTCCATACCGATATCGTCCAATAGGAAATCCATGCTGATAACACCGATGACCTTGCCCTCTTCGATCGAGATGGGAGCAGTTGCGGTTACCATTTTTCCCAAACCGGTTGCGTCAACGTAGACGTCGGTCCAGAAAGGGGTTGCATTCTGGGTCACGAAAGGCTGGTTTTTTTTTCTTCCAACCGAAGTTCTGAAGTTCATGCCGGGAGGAAGGTTCAGATCGGACTTGGGGTAGTAGCGAAAGACCTCTTTCTCGGTCACAAGGTATACTGCCGAAGTTTTCTCATCCCCACTCAGAATTGCATTGGCTAGTGGGTCGAGAGCGCGACTCAATTGAATTTGTTCGCGAATTTCATCGTTGATCTGTACATGCCTCGGGACATGAATACTAGCCTTCTCACGCGGACCATCGACGTGATGTCTGGCAGGCTTTTCAATCAAATCCGCTGGCCCATCCTGTTTTCCAACCGCAAGGTATCGTTCGGGAGACGAGAAAATCTCACCGGTTGCGGCAGCGATCCATTTAGCTTTGACCATCGTTTTCTCAAGCTCTAACCGCCTTCGTTCTGCGGTTTCCACCGTTAGCTTCATTAGGTGGGTTTTGGCCTGAGATTCAAGAGCATCCTGGCTAACTTTCTGAGCAGTTTTACTGGCTTGCTGAATTGCCTCGTAACCCAGGAACAGTAGCACGATAACTAATGAACAGGCGACACAGACGATCACCATAGTTAGTCGAGTGCGCAGCGATAACGATTCGCTCAGCCGCCTCCAAAGAGAAGATGGCGCGTCAGAAGCATCGTTTTTAATTGTGCCGGCAATGCTGCTGGACTCCACTGAAACAAGAGATGCCGAATCGTTTGAAAATCGGGACAAGGTGTATAGATAACTCTAGATTTCAGTTAGAGGTTAGGGTGGAAATTTCTTCTATTTCCCTCTAGTTCAGATCGCATAATCCTTGCGAGCGGAACTTTATGGAGGATTAACTTGTCGTGCCTCAGGCGGATGTGCCGGCGATTTAGGAGCAAAGACAATTTCGTTCATGAAAGGAAGCTGTTATTAACTGTGCGTAAAGCAGTTCCCTTCCTACAAGTCAGGCTGAAACTGTTACGAGATCAGTTGAATTGCACGGTTAACTGTGTTTTCGATTGCAGCGAATTGGTTTTCTCGAATTTCGTCCTTTAGCTGTTGGATTTTTTCAGCATGCGCCGCCATGTTACCAATTGGTTGTTGCTGAGAAACGATATCCGTTGCGTAGGGGCGGACGATCTCGCGGGACGCCTTGGCGACTTTTCGACAAGCCGATTTGGCTGCGTCAATTTCGTGAGGCCGTGTCGATCTTCCCGCGCTTGCGATTCCCGATCCGGCAGCGTGA